>NZ_CP034145.1:2203061-2517784 GCF_003856835.1 Haloplanus aerogenes | reverse complement strand
TCCTCCTCGGAGCGTCGACTCAGGAAGTTGCTCATGCCCATCGAGAAGCCGTCGGCGAAGAGGTTCGCGGCGCCGAGGACGAGGACGATTGCGGGGTCGAGCGCGGCGCCAGCCACGCCCGCGACGACGGCGAACGTCGTCACGATGCCGTCGTTGGCGCCGTAGATGATTTCGGGGAGATAGCGACCGTGTTCGGTCACCTCGTCGCCGAGCAATCGTTTCAGCATACGACGGCGTACTCCCCGGCCCCCCGTAGCGTTGGCGCCTGGCTATATGGTGGACCGTGCCCAACGGCGTGGTATGACACGCGTACTCGTCCCGCTCGACGGCTCGCCGCTCGCGATGCGGGCTCTCGATCACGCGCTCGACGAGTGGCCCGACGCGGAACTGACGGTCCTGCACGTGATCGATCCTATCGACGCCGTCTACGAGTCGGAGATGCGCGGCCCGGGCGGCGGCGAGGCGTGGTACGAGGCACAGCAAGAGGCGACCGAGGTGCTGTTCGACCAGGCACGTGACCGGGCGGGCGACGCCGGTGCCGGTCTCCGAACCGAGGTGGCCGTCGGCGCTCCGGCCCGTGAGATCGTCCGGTACGTCGACGAGCACGATATCGACCACGTCGTCATCGGCAGTCACGGCCGCGAAGGCCTCTCACGGCTCGTTCTCGGGAGTGTCGCCGAACGGGTCCTCCGCCGGGCGGACGCGGCGGTGACGGTCGTTCGGTGACTCAGAAGCCGATACCGAGGACGAACACGACGAACACCGTGACGACGGCCGCGGGGACGAACGAGACGACGAAGACCACTTTGCTCCAGCCGAGGACGGTCTTCCCGTCGAGCGCCCCGAACGGGACGAGGTTGAACGCCGCCAGAAAGAGGTTGATGGCGACGCCGCGCCCGCCGATCAGCGCGAGGAGCGGCGACCCGACGACGAGGCCGACGACGTACACCGGCGCGAACACGAGTGCGAGGAGGCCGTTCGTGACCGGCCCGGCGAGGGCGATCAGGCCGTGTTCGCGCGCCGTGATTCGGCCGCGGTGGTGGACAGCGCCCGGTGCGGCAAAGAGGAAGCCGACGAGGGCGCTCATGATCGCCAGAAAGAGCATGCCGTAGTCGGCGCGGAATTCGGCAATCTGGTCGAACCGGACGGCCACGACCTTGTGTGCGAGTTCGTGCAGGAGGAAGCCGAGGCCGGCAGTGACAAGGGAGACGAGGAGGGGCTGAACCAGTCCCTCGTCGGTGAGCATAGAGAGGGCGCGACTCCCGCCGCCGGCGAAGAAGATGGCGAAGGCGACGCCGAGGGCGATCCACGCCACGGCCAGATCCTGCAGTTCGCGCGAACTGAACGTCAGGTTCACGCGACGGTCCTCCAGAGGAGTTCGGCGCTGTTGCGTGCTCCTTCGATCATGAGGCGGGAGACCCCCTCGACGCCGCCGATCTCCGTCGCGAAGAGCGGGAGGATGTAGACGGCAAAGAGCAGGCTGGCGATCATGCTCCCGATGTTGGTCATGGCGACGATCATGATGAGGCGAAAGAGCGGCACGTCGAACATCTGGCCGATCAGCGTGCGGATCGGCGTCTCCTCGTCGCTCAGGAGTTCGTTGAGCGTCGAGATGTCGCTCACGTTGACCGACGTGTGCCGGAGTTCGACGTAGCCGGTGAACCACCCCGGCGCGAGCAGGGGATTGACCGAGGTCATCCACGCGACGAGGCCGCCGACGAGCGTCGAGTCCCAGCGGGCGCCCGCGAGTCTGGCGAGGCCGGCCGCGAAGACGCCGTTGACGACGAACCACGCGGCAAAGAGGCGAAGGAGGAAGCCGTCGCGGACCCCCGCCATCGCGAGGAGGACGAAGAAGGCGATGAAGCCGAGCGAGACGAGCACCCCCACCGCTTTCAGCCACGGAATCCCGCCGCCGGAGTCGGTGCCCACGAGCGTCTCCCGTGGCGGGAGCGTCTCCGGTGCGTCGAGATACGCCTCGATCCCCTCCCGGTGTCCCGCGCCGACGACGGCGACGACGTGGTTGCCCGCGTCACGGAGTTTGACGAGTTCGTGCGCGATGTAGGCGTCGCGCTCGTCGATCAGGGCGCGCGCCCCGGCGGGGCTGAAGGTTCGGAACTCCTCCATCAGGACACTCACCACGTCGGCGTCGGTGAGTTCGGCGATGTCGAACTCGTCGAACTCCTCCTCGGCGGTGGCGCCGTAGCCGGCGCGGTCCGCGAGGAAGCCGGCGGCGAGGCCGACGGTCACGCCGCCGACGAGGCCGAGCGTGAGGCTCCCGACGACGCGGACGACGAACGTGCCGAGCGAGGTGACGACGCCGTCCGCGAGACCGAGGCCGACGCCGCCGATCAGGCCGACGGCGAGGCCAACGCCCGCCGCGGCGAACAGGCGCTCGTCGGGGTCGAAGGCGTCGACGACGTCCGCGACTGTGTGGGCGACGAAGCCGACGCCGAGCGTGAGGAGGACGCCGCCGGTGACGCGAGTCAGCAACGGCGTCGAGAGGCCGAGTGCCGGGCCGAACAGGCCGAGCAGCGGGCCGGCGACGACGCCGACGAAGACACCGAGGGCGAGGCCGATACCGCGGGCGTCGGTGAGACCGAACGCGAGGCCGCCGACGAGACGGAGTTTTTCGAGCACGCCCATCCGCGCCCAGAACCGCTGGATCGTCGTCTGGATGTCGCGGTCGACCAGCGCCACGTCGATATCCAGTGATTCGGCCTTCTCCACCGCGGCCAGCATATCGGCCCCGGGCTGGATGTCGAACTTCTCGCCCAGTCGCGACTGGACGTACGAGAGCATCCAGTAGGCGAGAAACTGAAAGACGGTGTTGCCGCGCAGGAGGTCGCCGGGTTCGATGTCGTCGGGCGTCTCGCCCTGCATCTGGCGGTAGCGCCCCTCGTCGAGTTCCACGGCGACCACGTCGGGCCGGTCGGCCTCGATGACTTCCTCGACCTCTCGGACGCTGTCTTCGGAGACGTGGGCTGTGCCCACGACCCTGACGCGTCCCTCCCGACCGGTCGACGTGGCGGACTCTCCCATCACCGCTCGCTACTGGGGCACGCTTTTTACCCTTGTCGGAGAGAGGCGGGGTATGGTCTCCATCGAGAATGAAGACACGCTGACGTCGACCCGCAGGCGCGAGACGGCGCTCGCGTGTGTCCGGGCCGGTATCGACGCTGCCAGACCCGACCGCGTCGTCGACGAGTCGGTTCGCCTCGACGGCGACCGACTCCACGTCGCGGGGACGGAATACGACCTGTCGGACGTGGATCGGATCGTCGCCGTCGGCGGCGGGAAGGCGGCCGACGGGGTAGCCGACGCCCTAGAGCGCGTCCTCGGCGACCGCATCGATGCCGGCGCCGTCGTCACGCCCGACCCCGGCGAGGGGGAGCGCATCGAACGCCTGCACGGCGACCACCCCGTCCCCAGTCAGGACGGCGTCGACGGCACCGACCGTATCCGCGAACTCGTCGCCGAGGCGGACGAGCGGACGCTCGTCCTCGCCATCATCACCGGCGGCGGGAGCGCCCTGCTTCCCGCCCCCGCGGAGGGAATCACGCTCGACGACCTGCAGCGGACGACCGACGCGCTCCTCGACGCGGGCGCGGAGATTGGCGACCTCAACGCCGTGCGCAAACACCTCTCGACGCTCAAGGGCGGGGGACTCGCGGAACTCGCCGCTCCGGCCACCGTCGTCAGCCTCGTGTTCAGCGACGTGGTCGGCAACGACCTGAGCGTGATCGCCAGCGGGCCGACGGCGCCCGACGAGTCCACCTACGACGACGCGCTCGACGCGCTCGAACGGTACGGTGTCGATCCGCCGACGGCGGTGCGAAAGCGACTGGAGGCCGGCGCCGCGGGCGACCTCCCCGAGACGCCACGGCCCGGCGACGAGGTGTTCGATCGGGTGACGAACCACATCCTCGCGGACGGGTTCACCGCGCTCGACGCCGCGCGCGAGGTGGCGCAGGAGCGGGATTACGACACCAGCATTCTCTCGTCGTCGGTTCGGGGCGAGGCGCGCGAGGCCGCCCTGACCCACGTCGCTGTCGCGGAGGAGATAGAGGCGACGGGCAACCCAATCGAGGCGCCGGCGGTCGTCCTCTCGGGCGGGGAGGCGACGGCGACGGTCCGGGGCGACGGCGTCGGCGGCCCGAACGCCGAGTTCGCGCTGGCGGCCGCCGTCGAACTCCCCGACTCGTCGACGCTCGCTTGCGTCGACACCGACGGCCGCGACGGCAGCAGCGACTTCGCCGGGGCAGTCGTCGACGGCGACACCGTCGACGACGTACGGGCGGCCCGGCAGGCGCTCGGGAACAGCGACGCCTACGGCTACCTCGGGAGTCGGGACGCCATCGTCAGCACCGGCGCGACGGGGACGAACGTCAACGACCTCCGGGTGCTGGTCGTCGAATAGGCGTCGCTGGAGGTTGAAACGGACGCGAAACAGCGCTGGAAATCGTCCTCCAGCAGGAATGACTTAGTTCGTCGCGCTGTCGAGGACGAGCGTGTCGTCTTCGAGGTAGTGTTCGAGGTGGTGGGCGTGTTCTTCGAGGGTGATGAGCTGTTCGCGGAGCATCTCGGCGGTGGCGTGGTCGCCGAGGCCCTCGGCGAGTTCGACGTGGTCGCGGACCGTCTCGATGATGTCGCCGTACATCTCCATGTCGTTGTGGAGCGAGGTCCGGATGTCGTACACGTCGTCACCCTCGGGTTCGACGGGTGCGTTCTCCTCGAGGCGCTTGCCGCCGGCGAGGGGGACGCCGCCGAGCGCCTGCGCGCGCTCCGCGAGTTCGTCCGCCGCTTCCTCGGCGTCCGCGGCGGCTTCACCGAGGTACTCGTGGATGTTCAGGAACTCCGCACCCTCGACGTTCCAGTGGTGCTTTTTCAGCTGGTGGTAGAGGACGTACGTCGCGGCGAGGTCGGTGTTGAGCGCCTCGACGAGCTGTTCGACTTTCTCCTGTTCGAGGCGGAGCGCTTCGCTGGCTTCTACCGTGTCGGCCTGCTGTCGGACTGATTCCTGCGTACTCATTACGATTACATGTAGGGTCTCCATCCACTTATCTGTTTTCGCTGTGAGCCGTTGACACGGTTTCAAACGCCAGAATTCGTGCGATTCAGGCTTTTAGCGGCACGTCTAGATCCACCATTTTGCCGGTGTCGAGAGAGGAAGATTTGTACCCCGTGATGCTGTAGCGATGCACATGGCAGACTTGCTGCCCTCGCGTCCCGACACCTCCGCGGACGAGGAGGCCGATCCGCGCGTCATCGGCCTCGACAGCGAGGACGCCGACGACCTGTTGTCGGCCCTCTCCTCCGAAACGGCCCGAGAGGTGCTCGCGACCCTCCACGACGAACCGGACACGCCAGCCAACGTCGCCGATCGGGTGGACACCTCCCTCCAGAACGCCCAGTACCACCTCGGCAACCTCAAAGAGGCGGGGTTGATCGAAGTGGCCGACACCGTCTACTCGGAGAAGGGGCGGGAGATGAAGCGGTACGCGCCCGCCGACCGACCGCTCGTCGTCTTCGCCGGGCGTGAGGAGGAGAGTCAGGGCCTCGAAAGCGCGCTCAAGAACCTCCTCGGCGCCGTCGGCATCCTCGGCGTCGTGAGCCTCCTCGTGCAGTGGTACGTCGACGGCCCTCCGTTCGGTGCGCAGACCGGCGGTGCCGCCGACGGCGGTGGTGGTGGCATGGGAACCATGAGTACGGAAGCGGCGCCGACGGCCGCGGACGCGGCGGGTGGGCTTCCGCCGGGACTGCTCTTCTTCCTCGGTGGCCTCGTCGCCCTCGCCGTCATCGGAGCCGTGTGGTACGTGCGGCGGTAGCGTCGAGCGACGGTCGAAGACGAAAGCCCCGTAGCTATTCATACTTCCCGCACCAAACGGCACGTATGGAGCACACCGCCGAGGTGACCGGCATCGGGGTGGGTACGAGCGAGGACGGTTCGAACGTCCCGGCGGTCCTGCTGGCTGCCCGCGAGGAGTACCTCCCCATCGTCATCACGGCCGATCAGGCACGGGCGATCCAGCTCGGACTCTCCGGCGAACCGTTCGAGCGACCGCTCACACACGACTTGCTGGTCGAGATGCTTACCGAGTTCGGCGGTGCCGTCGACGGCATCCGCATCGACGACTTGGCGGACGGCACCTTCTACGCCAAAGTCGACGTGGAGCAGTACGAGAACGGCGAGCCCCGAAAGTTCGTCTTCGACGCGCGACCGAGCGACGCCATCGCCCTCGCAGTCCGGGTGGACTGCCCCATCACCGTCTCCGACGGCGTCCTCGACCGCGCCGGCCGCCACGAGGACGAGTTCGAACCCGAACGGATCGACGACTTCGACGACGAGCGATAGGGGCTGCGCCGGTCGGCCGCCGTGGCGACCCGAGAGGCGGCACTTTTCACGTCCGGGATTCTCCCATCCGGCATGACTGACGAGACGGCGACGCTCGCGGAGTCGCACACCGAGACGACCGAGATCGTCCTCCCGAACGATACGAACACACACGGGCGAGCGCTCGGTGGCGTGGTCCTGCACTGGATGGATGTCTGCGGCGCCATCGCGGCGATGCGCTTCGCCAACGAGGGGGTCGTCACGGCGTCGATGGAACACGTCGACTTCAAGCGGCCCATCGACCTCGGCGAGGTGGTCGTCGTCGAGGCGTACGTCTACGAGACGGGTCGCACGAGCCTCGACGTGACCGTCGAGGTGCGTGCGGAGAACCCCCAAACGGACACCGAGTACGCCACCACGTCCTCGTTTTTCACGTTCGTCGCCGTCGACGACGACGGCGACCCGACGCCCGTGCCCGACCTCCACTGCCCGACCGAGGGCGAACGTCGCCTTCGGGACGCCGCCCTCGACGACCGGGCCGCTCAGCTAGAGCGCCTCGTCGAACGGATGGAGTCGTAGCGCGCCGGGGTCGAACGGTGTCAGTCTCGGCACCCCGTTCATCTATCCGAGCTGATGTAAATCGGATCATCTATCTATCAGGGCTGGCTGATTAAAATCCTGCTCCGAGCCGTGTGAACGCACGCTAACTCCGCCACGAATGTCCCACGACACGAATACAGACCGGTTGGCCGGGCACGACAGCGCCGCCGACGAGCCACGGGTCCTGCTGTTCGTGCAGTCGGGACGACACTACGACCTGGTGGCGGAGACGCTCGACGACTACCGTATCGAGGTGACGGACGATCCCAGCGACCTCGAGACGACGTTCGACTGTTGTCTCGTCGGACACGCCGAGTTCGACCGGATCGCGGACCGGATCCAAGCCGAACGCGACGCGACCGACGTCTTCTGTCCGTTCGTGCTACTGGTTCCCGTCGACACCGATTTGGCGACGGAGACGGGCGTCTGGGAGTACGTCGACGACGTGATCGAACTCTCGGTCGAGGCGGCGGAACTCCGCACCCGGATCGGGAATCTGGTCGAACGCCGCCGGACCGCCGCGGAGCTAGAGGCGCGGTCCAGGGAACTCGAGGAGACGGTCGCCGACCTCCGACTGAGGGAACGGGCGATGGACGAGGCGCCAGTGGGAATCACGATCACCGACCCGGACCGCGACGACAACCCGATAGTGTACGTGAACGAGCGCTTCGAGGAACTCACGGGTTACGACCGTTCGGAGGCGCTCGGTCGGAACTGCCGGTTCCTGCAGGGGCCGGACACCGATCCGGAGACGCGACGGCGACTCCGGGAGCGGATCGACGCCGAACGGCCGGTGTCGGTCGACATCGTGAACTACCGCAAGCGCGGCGAGCGAATCTGGCAGAAGCTCGATATTTCACCGGTCCGTGGCGACGACGGGGCCGTCGCGAACTTCGTCGGCTTCCAGACGGAAATCACCGACCGAAAGATCCGGGAACGTCGGCTGGAGGTGTTGAACCGCGTTCTCAGTCACAACCTGAAAAACAAGATGAACGTGATCGAGGGGCACGTGGCGTTGCTCCGCGAGGAGTTCGAGGACGGTGCGGAGCCAGCGTCGCTCGAAACGATCCGGAACGCGTCGCTCGACCTCATGGGTCTCGCGGAGTCGGTTCGGGAGTCCGAGCGTATCATCTCCGCGGCCGGCGCCGCACGGGTACCGGTCGAACTGACGGCTCACGTGAACGGGCTGATCGACATCTTCGAAGACCGCTACCCCGAGGCGACAATCACGGCCACGCTCCCCGAGGAGTCCGTCCCGGTCGGGGTGACTGGCCTGATGGCCGCTATCGAGGAGGCGGTCGAGAACGCCATCAAACACGACGAGTCGCCGGCTCCGTCGGTCGAGATTCGGATCGAAACCCGGGCGGACGGGTGGGTCGACATCGAGGTCGAAGACGAGGGGCCGGGTATCCCGGAGAAAGAGATAGAAGTCCTCGAAGGCGGTGAGACGCCGCTGAACCACGCGGAGCGCCTCGGCCTCTGGCTGATCTACTGGGTCGTCACCAAGGCGGGCGGCCGGTTCGACGTGGCCGAGAGTGATGCCGGAGGCAGCATCGTTCGGCTCTCCGTCCCGACGAACGCGTAGACCGCCTACTCGAAGTCCGGAAGGTCGTCCGGCGCCTCGTACTCCGTCTCCCAGTCGATGTACTCGTCGAGCAACACGTCACAGACGATCTGTCCGAGTTCGGTCAGGCTGGCGTTGATGGAGGAGACGGTGCCCCACGAGTCGAGTTCGGGGTGGTAGTTCCGCTCCTTCCAGTCTTCCGGGATACCGGGCGCGTGGTAGCCGACCCGCTCCGCGAAGGAGTCCCAGAAGAAGTCGAACTGCCGGAGCATGTCGAGGTCGGTGACGATGTCGAACTCGCGTTCGTCCATACCGGTGTCGGCCGCCCACTCGGTGAACGCCTCCGCCCACGCACCGTCGCGGAGCAACGCCTCGATTTCGTCGCGTTTGTAGTCCGTGTCACCGACCACGTCGGCGTCCTCGTACTCGTTCGGGTCGATTCGCTCCAGTTCCGGCGGCGGCGGGACCTCGACGTCTACGGTCATACGTCGGATTCGACGCCTGCGGCGATAAAGGTGTTCGGCACCGTCGCCTCGGTTCATCGACGCCGCTATCGACTCGCGAGCCACGCGAACGTTCCGAGATACGTGACGAGAAACGCCCCGATGGCGGCGGGTATCGGCGCGAGTCCCAGCGCCGTTCCGACGAGGTAGAGCCCGACGAACTCGACGGTGGCGACGACACAGGCCGCGAACACCCAGCCGACGGCCTGCCACGTCCGGTCGTACGCCGGCCAGTGCGTGTCGTACGCGGTGGGGACGCCGACCGCGAGCGTCATCAGGAGTAGGAAGCCACCGCCCGTCGTGTCCCCGCCGAACGTCGCGTGGAATGCGTACGCCGTCGGCAGGGCGACGAGTATCGCGACGAGAATCGTGACCTGTCGCTGGTCCGTGACCCACGCGTAGACGCCGGCCAGTCGGTTCGTGGAGGGCACGTCCGGTCATGGCGCCTGTCGACCTATGGATGTTGGGGGCGCTCGCGGACTCGCCCTTCGTGGCGTCCCCCTGCGAAACTGCTATTAGCCTGCACAGCGATATTGTGAAGTATGTCCTATACAATGAAAATCAGTGTCGACGCGCCGTTCGACGCCGTCGTCGACACGACTGTCGATGCGCTGCAAGACGAGGGGTTCGGTGTCCTCTGTGACATCGACGTGCAGGGAACGTTCGCGGAGAAACTCGACGTGGAGTACCGTCGCTACCGGATTCTCGGCGCGTGCAATCCCCAGTTGGCCTACGAGGGGATGGAGGAGGAACTCGAACTGGGGGCGTTGCTCCCCTGCAACGTGATCGTCTACGAAGCCGACGACGGAAGTGTCACGGTGAGCGCCGTCGATCCCGAGCGACTCGTCGGCGTCGCCGACAACCCCCAACTCGATTCCATCGCGGGCGAGGTTCGGGACCGGTTCGAACGCGTCCTGACCGCCGTCGACGGCGGAGACTGACGTCGCCGTCAGCCGGCGGTCGAGGCGCCTCCTTGCCCTCCCATCTCGGCCGGATTCTTCATGCCCTCCTTGACGCCCGCGTGGACGAGCAGGACGTTCACGGGGAAGGCGGCGAGAAAGCCCAGCGAGAGGGAGAACACGAGCGCCATCCAGAACAGCGGCTGGCCCATGTGCGTCCCCGACGCCAGCAGGAGGTCCGCCCCGATGGCGACGACCTCCATGATCGTGATCGACGGCGTCTCGCTGTACAGGGCGTCGAGCATCGCCTGCTTGAAGGCGACGCCCTCCTGCATCAGCGGGCCGACGGTGAGCGCGTAGCCGAACAGGTACGCGAAGCCGAAGGTGATGGCGGCGACCCAGCCGACCGTGAGCGCGAGGATACCCTGTGCCAGCGTGACGCCGACGACTTCGCCGGCGCCACACCCGGAGTAACAGTGAGCCGTCGAGCGGACGCCCCGCCGCCACAGCGAGTCGTGACTGATCTGCGTGCGGCCGCCGTACCAGTAGAGCAACAGGCCGAACGGCCCGGAGTAGCACACGACGAGCGTCCAGACGCCTTTCATCATCGAGGGCAACGCCTGGTTGCGCTCACGAACGTCCCACCAGAGGATGCCGACCGAGATGAGGACGAGGAGCGCCCAGAGGGTGATCACCCGCGGGTCCGACAGGATCGGTTTCAGTATCTCGCGAGCGGGAGCGGCCGACTGCTCGATCCGCGTGAAGAACTGGTCGAGTGGCATAGAGAACTCGCCGTGTCGGAATAGCCGCGGCTCGTTTAACGGGGTTGTGGCTAGCGGCCCGAACCGGGCAGCGTCGGTCGCGCCGGTGCCTCGTAGCCCGCGTCCTCGACGGCGACGACGAGCGTCTCGGTGTCCGCTTCTCCCTCGACCGTCACGGATGCCGCCTCGTGGTCGGCGGTCGCGGCGGTGACGCCGTCGACGGCTTCGAGCGCGTCTTCGACCGTCCGTTCACAGTGTTCACAGGACATCCCGTCGACAGTGATCGTCTGCGACATACGGTCGTCGATTGGGGGCGACCGTCTTTTTGCGTTGTCGTTTCGACGCCGAAGGGCCGCGGTCGATCGACGTTGGATTCGAAAGTGAGTGGCGGGGAAGGATATTGTATCTGCGGTTTCTACGGAGGACTATGCGCAATCTGGACGAGACGGACATGGAGATACTCTCCTTGCTGGCCGAAGACGCGCGCCGGTCGTTCAGTTCCATCGGCGAGAAGGTGGGGCTCTCCGGTCCGGCCGTCTCCGACCGCGTGACGCGACTGCAGGAGGCGGGGATCGTCGAGGGGTTCACCGTCGACGTGAATCGCGAGTATCTCCGCGCCGGCGTCCCGATGTTCGTCCAGTTCGACAACGCCCCCGAGGTCGTCGACACGCTCCGGGACCGACTCGCCGGCGCCGACGGCGTCGAACACGTGTTCGTGACCGCCGAGGGGAAGGTCTGGTTCTACGGCCGTGCCGAGGGCGCGAACGTCCGGCGGTGGGTCGAGAGCCTCCTCGACGACGTGCCGACGACCGCGTACACCGTCACGCTCGTCGACGAAGCCGAGTGGACCCCGTCGCTCGACGGCACCGAGTTCGCCGTCACCTGCGTCGAGTGTGGCAACACCGTCGACAGCGAGGGCGAGTCGGCGCGCATCGACGACACCGTCTATCACTTCTGCTGTCCGTCGTGTCGAAGCCGGTTCGAGGAGCGGTACCAGCGACTTGCCGAGGAGGCGTGACGACACGCTCGTCACTTTCGATTCGAAAGCTGAATCGAGCCAGACTGCCGATTTCGAAGTCGCAAACGAACTAAAGGTGGGTCCCCTAGTTGCGAGTATCATGAGTACCCGCACGATTCACCTCGACATCACGGGCATGTCCTGCGCCAACTGCTCGTCGACGATCGGGGATGCGCTGGAGGCCCTCGACGGCGTGTCAGAGGCGACGGTCAACTTCGCCACGGACGAGGGGACCGTCGAGTACGATCCCGAGACGGTGTCGCTCGGGGACCTCGTCGCGGCGGTCGAGGACGCGGGCTACGGTGTCGTCACCGAGTCCGTGACCATCGCCATCACCGACATGTCGTGTGCGAACTGCGCGGACACCAACGAGACGGCTCTCGAAGGCACGCCCGGGGTCGTCGACGCGGAGGTGAACTACGCCACCGACGAGGCGCAAGTCACCTACGTCTCCGGGGCAACCTCGGTCGACGCCCTCTACGACGCCATCGAGGAGGCGGGCTACTCGCCGGTCCGCGAGGCGGACGACGAGGGCGGAGATGGCGAGTCGGCGCCCGACGCCCGCGAAGCCGCCCGCGAGGCCGAGATCCGTCGACAGCGCCGCCTGACGCTCTTCGGCGCGGCACTGGCGGCGCCGCTTCTCCTCTTTCTCGTCGAAAAGCTCCTGCTCGGGGGTGACGTCCTTCCCGACCGCGTCTTCGGCGTCGCGTTCGGCTGGACCGAGTTCCTGCTCGCGACGCCGGTCCAGGCCGTCCTCGGCTGGCCGTTCTACAAGAACTCGTACAAGGCCGTCGTGAAGAACGGCCGCGCCAACATGGACGTGCTGATCGCGCTCGGTTCCTCGACGGCGTACGTCTACTCCGTCGCCGTTCTCCTCGGCCTGATAGCCGGCGGCCTCTACTTCGACACGGCGGCGCTCATCCTCGTGTTCATCACGCTGGGCAACTACCTCGAAGCCCGGTCGAAGGGACAGGCCGGCGAGGCGCTCCGCAAACTGCTGGAGATGGAGGCCGAGACGGCTACCGTCGTCCGCGAGGACGGCAGTGAGGAGGACGTACCGCTCGAAGACGTCGAGGTGGGCGACCGGATGAAGGTCCGCCCCGGCGAGAAGGTTCCGACCGACGGCGTCGTCGTCTCGGGCCAGAGCGCCGTCGACGAGTCGATGGTCACCGGCGAGTCCGTCCCCGTCGAGAAAGGCGAGGGCGACGAGGTGGTCGGCTCCACGATCAACGAGAACGGCGTCCTCGTCGTCGAGGCGACGAGGGTCGGCACGGACACGGCGCTCCAGCAGATCGTTCGGACGGTCAAAGAGGCCCAGTCCCGCCAGCCCGACATCCAGAATCTCGCGGACCGCATCTCCGCGTACTTCGTGCCCGCGGTCATCGTCAACGCCCTCCTGTGGGGCGCCGTCTGGTATCTTTTCCCCGAGGCGCTGGCTGGATTCGTCGGCTGGCTCCCGCTCTGGGGACTGGTCGCGGGCGGCCCCGCCGTCGTCGGCGGGACGGTCTCGGTGTTCGAGTTCGCCGTCGTCGTGTTCGCGTCCGCCGTCCTCATCGCCTGTCCCTGTGCGCTGGGGCTGGCGACCCCCGCGGCGACGATGGTCGGGACGACCATCGGCGCGCAGAACGGCGTCCTGTTCAAGGGTGGTGACATCCTCGAACGCGCGAAGGACGTGGACACGGTCGTCTTCGACAAGACGGGGACGCTGACCGAGGGTGAGATGGAGTTGACGGACGTGGTGGTGTTTGATAGCGTTGCGTCGGAGACGCAACGGACAGACGGAGCCGGAGGCTCCGTCGATGCGGACGACAACCCGATCACGGACGGCGGCGGCGCCACCGACGGCGGCCAGTTGGCGGCGCCCGACCGGCTGACCGAAGACGACGTGCTCCGCCTCGCCGCGACGGCCGAACACGGGAGCGAACACCCCCTCGCCCGCGCCATCGTCGAGGGCGCGAAAGCGCGGGGCATCGAGGTGAGCGACCCCGAGAACTTCGAGAACGTCCCCGGCCACGGCGTCCGGGCGACGGTCGAGGGGAGCGAGGTGCTCGTCGGCAATCGGAAACTCCTCCGGGACGAGGGGATCGACCCCTCGCCCGCCGCGGCGACGATGGAACGGCTCGAATCGGAGGGGAAGACGGCGATGCTAGTCGCGATGCGCGATTCGGAGCGAAGCGAGAATCGCGATGCGAGCGGCGACCAGCCGCGAGCGGCAGGCAAACTCCTCGGTGTCGTCGCCGACGCCGACACGGTGAAAGAGAGCGCGAAAGACGCCGTGAGCGCGCTCCGGGCGCGCGGTCTCGACGTGATGATGCTCACCGGCGACAACGAGCGCACCGCTCGCGCGGTGGCCGAGCAGGTGGGTATCGATCCCGCCAACGTCCGCGCCGAAGTCCTGCCGGAGGACAAATCCGACGCCGTCGAGGCGATTCAGGACGAGGGCCGACGGGCGATGATGGTCGGCGACGGCGTCAACGACGCCCCCGCGCTCGTGGTGGCGTACGTCGGCTGTGCTATCGGCTCGGGGACGGACGTGGCCATCGAGGCGGCGGACGTGACGCTGATGCGCAACGACCCGCTCGACGTGGTGAAGGCCATCCGCATCTCCGACGCGACGCTGGCGAAGATCCAGCAGAACCTCGTGTGGGCGCTCGGCTACAACACCGCGATGATCCCGCTGGCGTCGCTCGGGCTCCTCCAGCCCGTCCTCGCCGCGGGCGCGATGGCCTTCTCCAGCGTCTCGGTGCTTGCCAACAGCCTGCTGTTCCGCCGGTACACGCCGGACCACGACTACGAACTGCTGGGCCGCTTCCGCTGACTGGCCTCTCGCCCTCAACGCCTTTATCTCCCCCCGTCGAACGCGCCTGCATGGTACTCAGAGCTGTGGATGGAGTCGAACCCACCGTCCACGAGGACGCGTACGTCGACGAGGACGCCGTCGTCATCGGTGACGTGACGCTCGAACGCGACGCCTCGGTCTGGCCGAACGCCACGCTCCGCGGCGACCACCACCCCATCGTCGTCGGCGCGGAGTCGAACGTACAGGACAACGCGGTCCTCCACGAGGACGCCGTCCTCGGCCCGCGCGTCACCGTCGGGCACACCGCCATCGTCCACGCCGCGACGGTGGAGGAGGAGGCGCTGATCGGGATGGGCGCTATCGTCCTCGACGACGCCACCATCGGGGCGGGTGCCGTCGTCGCCGCAGGGAGCGTCGTCACCGGCGGGACCGACGTGCCGCCCGGAACGCTGGTGGCGGGCACGCCCGCCGAGGTGGTCAAGGAGATTCCCGACGCGGAGATGGGCGAAATCGCCGCCGACGAGTACGTGATGCGGGGGAACCAGTACGCGGACACGTCGCGGGTCGTCGACCCGGACGCGGACGACTGAGACTATCCGCTGTAACTGTACGGACTTACAGCCGGCCGTATGAGGCGCCGCGGGCGGCGAGGGCGACTACGACTCGGAGCGTGCGTTCGGAGGCGTCCAGTCGCCCGTCGGCTCCGGCAGCCATCCCTCGGGCAACTCGTCCCGGTTCTCGTCCATCCAGCGGAGCAGCGGTTCGAGATCGTCCCACCGTGGACCCTTCGAAAGTTCCTCCGTCTCCCGATCCCACTGGATGACGCCCATGTCGTCGAGTTTCGGCAGGTGGGTGTGGATCATGCCGATGCGATGCCGTTCCTCCTCCGCGTCGGGCGCGAATTCCAGTGGATCGGGGTAGGGTGCATCGCGCCGGTCGGCATCGAGCATGGCGACCAGCAGACGGCGGCGGTATGGGTGGACGAGCGCTTCGTATATGCCGAAGTCTGAGGGTGCCATTTCGACCATTTGTTACATCACGTTCTGGTATATATGATAGGGTTGACTGGTAAACTGGTACATGACACGCCTTATTCGAACTCGCTGGTCGAGGGGAGCAACACCGCCCGAAGCACCTGTTCGTTGCCCCGGCGAATCCGGGTCGAGAGGGCCTGTCTGGTGATGCCGAGTTCGTCGGCGAGTTCGTCCAGCATCATCTCGCTGGGTGTGGCGAAGTAGCCACGCTGGAGCGCGAGCACGAGGGCCTCGCGCTGTTCCTGTGAGAGGTCGAACCGGTAGCCACCCTTTCCCGTCTCCGTCAGCGTATAGGTGCGGTCGATGTGGCACGGAATGTCGTGCTCGAGGAGGTAGGTGTGGAACTCCGAGAGGGCGTCGTGGTCGGGAAACCGGAGTCGGAAGTTCCAGTTCTCGTTGCCGTACGCCTCCAACACGACGGCGTCGGTGGTGGCGATTCCTTCGATGAGGTCCGTCGGCTCCTCCGTCCACTCGATCCGATACAGCCCGCTCTCCCCGACCGTATCGAGGACGAGCAGTTCCTTCACCACGGGGTTGTCACGGATGCTCTCCGCGAACCCCTCGTGGTCGTCGCCGGTCGCCCACACGAACGGCATCACCATATCGCCCGTCGGGACGATGCGTTCGAGTTCGCAGTGCATCCTCGGTGGCCCGGAGAGTACCCGTCCGAGCGTGAACTCCTCACTCGGAATCGAGAATTCCAGGATGACGCTCATACGTTCGATTCGTGCGCGAGCAACGTAGCGTTATCCTTCCCCGACCATCCGATCTTCGTCCTCCCACTCCTTGGACCGGAGTTCGTACTTCTGGACCTTGCCCGTCGCGGTGGTGGGAAGCGTCTCGACGAACTCGACCTGTTTGAGCGCCTTGAACCCCGCGAGGCGTTCGCGGGTGAACGCGATCAGTTCCGCGGCGTCGACGCCGGGGTCGTCCGGATTCCCGTTCGCCGGCACGACGAAGGCCTTCGGCTCCTCGCCCCACTCGTCGCTCGGCGCGGGGACGACAGCCACGCTCCCGACCGCCTCGTGGTCGTACAGCGTGTCTTCCAGTTCGATGCTGGAGATGTTCTCGCCCCCGCTGATGATGATGTCCTTCTTGCGGTCCTGAATCGAGATCATGCCGTTCTCGTCGACGGTGGCGAGGTCACCCATGTGGTAGTAGCCCTCGACCCGGTCGGAGAAGGCTTCCTCCGTCGCTTCGGGCTGTTCCCAGTAGCCATCCATCACCTGATTGCCGCGGACGACCACCTCGCCGATGGTCTCGTCGTCGCGGGGGACATCGTTTCCGTCCTCGTCGACGACGCGCACCTCCGTGCCGAGGAAGCCGAGTCCCTGCCGCTTTTTCACCCTGAAGCGGCCGCGGTCGTCGTCGTCGAAGAAGCGACGCGCGTTGGAGGTGGTGACGAGCGGTCCCGTCTCGGTTGCGCCGTAGACGTGCGTGAGATACCAGCCGAACTCGTCTTCGACGGTGCGGATGGTCGCCTCGGGCGGCGCCGACCCCGCGGTGGCGATGCGCACGTCGTTTGCACCCTGCGTGGGCACGTCGTGGTCGTCGTAGTAGTCGATCAGCATGTTCAGCACGGTCGGCGCGCCACAGAGGTAGGACACGTCCTCGGTCGCCACGGTGTCGAGGATCCACTCGGCGTCGATGCCGCGCGTGCAGACGTGTTTCGCACCCATGCCCGTGATGGCGAAGATGTGCCCCCAGCCGTTGACGTGGAACATCGGGAGCGTCCAGAGGTAGACGTCGTCGTCGCTGATGTCCTGATGGATCGCCGTGAGGTAGGCGTGGAGCGTCTCACAGCGGTGGGTGCGCATCACACCTTTCGGGTCGCCGGTGGTGCCCGAGGTGTAGTTGATGGTGATGACCTCGTCCTCGTCCATCTCGGGGCGATCGTAGTCGGCGCCCGCTGAATCGAGGACGGCGTCGAAGCCCTCCCAGTCGCCGTCGACGGCGTCGGGGTCGTTCGTCACGAACGTCTCGGTGGGCACGTCGTCGCGGATGGTCTCTATCTTGTCGGCGTAGTCGTGGTCGGCGTAGATGGCGTCGACGCCGGCGTCGGAGAGGATGTACTCGAAGTCGTTCGGAGTGAGCCGGTAGTTCAGCGGCGTGTGGATGGCGCCACACTGCATGATCCCGTACGCGGCTTCGAGGTGATAGTGGGTGTTCGGATCGAGTACGGCCACCCGGTCGCCCTTCTCGATACCGCGGGACTGGAGGAACGCTGCGAACCGGTCCGCTCGCTCGCCGAGTTCGTCGTAGGTGTACCGATCCCCCGTCGTCGCCACCACTGCCTCGTGGTCGCCGTAGTATTCGCGGGCCCTGTCGAGGAAATCCGTCACCAGGAGCGGTTTCTGCATGCCACCAAGGTGTCCGCGTGAGTCCATAATTGTTTTTGTGAATGTACCCGCCGATTCGTGTGTCGTGTGACACCTACCCACAGGTTGAAGTCGGTCGGGCGCCGAGTGGGCACATAGCCGACCGGATCGACGGACGGAGCCGTGATCCGAGCGACTGACCATGAGCGATACGAGCGACACCTCCCGATCCCGACTCGACCGCGAAACGCGCCGTGAACTACGACGTCTCGGCTGGCGATGGCTCGGCCGTCGGCGGGCGAAACGCCCCCGAGCCATCGCCCGTCGACACCTCGTCGACGCCGAGGTAGCGGATGCGGCGCTCGTCGATCTAGAGGCGCGCCTCTAGGGCGCGCCGGCGATTACGAACAGCGACGACTCCTCGGCGTCGAGTTGCCGGGTCGCCGCGGGGTCGACACGGAGCGCGTCACCGGCCGACATCGTTACCGTCTCGCCGTCGACGGTGGCGGTCGCCGCCCCCTCGACGAGGACGTACACCTCCTCCTGTCCGTCGTCGGCGTGGTCGTGTGCTTTGCCGCTCCACCCCGCCTCCACGTCTAGCACCGACACGCCCAATTTCTCGCAGCCGAGGCTGTCTCGCAGGAAGTGCAGGCCGCCACCGACCGGATCGACGTCGTGGTAGTCGACGAGTGCGTGTGACATGGTTCGACACAGGCACGGCGGCGACAAAAAGGCGCCGTCGGGGCGATCGTCGACGGCGGTCGGCCCGGCCACGACCTACGCCGATCCCTCGACCAGCGCAGCGAGTTCGGCCTGTTCCTCTCGGGTTCCGACGGCGACGAGGAGGTCGCCGGGTTCGAGTTCCGTGTCGGCGTCGGGATTCGAGACCGTCTCCTCCCCGCGCTGGATCGCGATGATCGACGTGCCCGTCTCGGTCCGTATCTCCGACGATTCGAGCGTTTCGCCCGCGACTGGTGACCCCGTGCCCACTTCGACCCACTCGATGATGGCTTCGCCGAGCGGGACCGACAGGGAATCCACGTCGACGGATTCGAAGTACGCGCCTTCGAGGATCGAGCCGAGTCGGTTGGCTTGCTCGCCCTTCAGATCGAGAATCTTCTCGCCGTCGGCGTCCGGGCCGTCGCGACGGAACAGTTCACACCGGCCGTCGTGGTGGACGACGACGACGACCGACGTGCCGCCGGTGAGTTCGAGTTCGAACTTCCGCCCGACGCCGGGGACTTCCGACTCGTACACCCGCATATCCTCACTCTACGCGGTCCGGGGTTAAACGTGTCGTCGGTCAGGAGGGGAGGAACCGCTCGAAGCGGCCGGACGCCCCCATCAGTGTCGTGCCCAGCGCGCTCATGACGAGGACGTAGCCCACCGCGGCGGCGTAGATGGTCTCGGCCGTCTCGACGGGGAGGGTACTGCCGGCGCCGGAGAGTGCGACGGCGGCGATGATGAGCGAGAACTCCCCGCGGGTGACCATCGCCAACCCCACGCGGAGCGAGCGGCGGTCGTTGAGGGCGTACGCCCGGCCGCCGTAGAAGCCGCTGAGGAGTTTCGCTGGGGCCGTCAGGACGACCAGAAGCAGGATCACATCGGCGGCCCCGACGACCACGAACGGGTCGGTGACGAGGCCGATCCAGAAGAAAAAGACCGCGGCGAAGACGTCCCGGATCGAGGAGAGCGCCGTCTCCAGATCGTGGACGTACTCCGTCGCGCTGAATGCCATGCCGACGAAGAAGGCGGCGACGGCCTCGCTGACGCCGACGGCGAGCGCCGCGCCCGCCAGCAGGACCGTCACGCCGACCGCCCGGAGGATGAAATACTCCGAGGAGGGCGTATCGAGGAGACGTTCGAACAGCGCCGTTCCGGCGGCGACGATGGCGAGGAGAAAGAGGATGAACGCGAACGCGATACCGATGGCGCGGGCCGCCGCGCCCACGTCGCCGCCGCCGGCAACCAGTGCCGTCACGACCGCGAGGTAGACGGCGACGACGAGGTCCTCGAAGACGAGGACGCCGAGCAGGGGCGAACTCTCGGGGTTTGCGATCCAGCCCAGGTCGAGCAGCGACTTCGTGATGATGGCGCTGGAGGAGATGTACACCACACCGGCGATCAAGAGGGCGGGCAGGAGGCTGCCGAAGAGGAGCCACCCGACTCCGAGGCCGACGCCGAAGTTGACGACGAGGTCGATCACGCCGGCCGTGCCGATCCGTGTCCGATCCGCGAGCAAGCGGTCCAGATTGAACTCCAGACCGAGGAAAAAGAGGAGGAAGACGATGCCGAGTTCGGCGCCGACCTGGACGAACTCCCCGTTCGACACCGCGGGGAGGCCGACGGCGCCGAGGACGGACTCGTTCAGGGCGATGCCGACGAGGATGTAAAACGGGATCGGCGAGAGGTCGAGTCGGCCAGCGAGGAAGCCGACGGCGCCGATGGCCGCGAACATCGCGCCGACTTCGAGCAGGGCCGTCTCAGCGGCCATCGACGCGCCCCCCGTCGCGCGCTCGCGTCGGACGGTCGACGACGCATCCCTCTGCCTCCGTGTCCATGTGCTACGTCGATCCCTCTCCAGCGGTATCAATCCCCTGTCCCGAGCCCGTATCACTCCGGCCGGTCGCCGTCACTGCCCGCCATGGTAGGCGCGTCGGGATACACCACGGACGGACAGCCGAGAGTATCAAACGCCCGTTTGTGCTTCCACGAGGCACTTATCTTCTCGTTCCGACACGTCACCTATGCGACGACGCACACACGTACTCGCCGCCGTCGGCGTCGCGGCCTTGCTCGTGCTCGCCGGCTGTGCGGGTGGACCGACCGAATCACCGACTGCGACGGCCGACGCGCCGGGACAGTCGACGGATCGCACGCCAGCCACCCCGGCCTCGGATAGCACCATCCGGGTCGCCGGGAGCGGGAGCGCGGACGCCGAACCGAATCAGGCGGTCGTCCGCGTCGCGGTCGTCGCCGTCGGCCCCGACGCCGCGACGGCCCGCCAGCGACTCGCCGAGAACACCTCGCGGATGCGCACCGCGCTCTCCGAGATCGGTATCGGGGAGGATCGGATCACCACCCGACGGTACGACATCTATCAGGATCGGCGCCGGCCTCGCGAGGAGGGCGCCGAACCTCGCGTGCAGTACCGCGCCTCCCACGACTTCGAGATCACGGTCACCGACCCCGACCGCGTCGGTGAGGTGATCGACACGTCCGTTCGGAACGGGGCGAGCGAGATCAACGACGTATCCTTCACACTCTCGACGGAGCGTCGTCGCCAGCTTCAACAGCGCGCCCGGAGTGCGGCGATGGCCGACGCGCGGGCGAAGGCGCGAGCGCTCGCGGCCGACGCGAACCTCACCGTCACCGGGGTCCGGGTGATCCGGACGACCAGTCGCGGCGTGCCCCGGTACGCCGACGCCGGCGCTGGCGGAGCGATGACGGAGACACCCGTCGCGACCGCCGCGCCGCCGTCCGACCTCGAATCCGGTCCCGTCACCGTGACGACGACCGTCGAGGTCGTCTACGAGGCGGCGCCCGAGAGCAACGCGACCGGGTAGAGGGCAGCGACGGCCGGCAAACAGTCACAACAATCCGTCTCAGTCGAGCAGGCGGCCGTGCACGTCGATCTCGCCGTTTCGGATGCGGGTGCTACTGATCCGGTTGCCGTCCTCGGCGACGACGAAAGGTGGCGTGTGGATCTCCAGCGGTGAGAGGTCGGCCTCGCGTCGGTGGGCGTTGAGTTCGTGCGCGCGGTGCTGGGCCTTCGCCTCCGGAGAGACGACGAGGGCGTCCACGTCCGCTCGCGTCGCCGCGGGACCTTCCGTATCCGACAACTGGACGATTTCGCAGGTGGCCGTGTACGGCTCGGCCGTATCGTCGAGTTCGGCCGCGAGCGCCGCCCGCCGGTCCTCGTAATCGCCGAGGCGTTCGGCGTGGGCCGCGCTCCGCGTCTTCGCAGCGAGTTCCGTCGAGGTGAGGCCGACAATCACGTGTCCGTCGCCGGGCCCGTCGTGGCTCGCCGTCTGGAAGGCCTTGTGCAAGAGGGCGCGGTGGCCGTTGTGGATCGGCGTGAACGTCCCACCGAGAATCGCGATTCGCTCGGCGTGGCTCATGCGACGGTATCGGTCGTCCGTCATCCTATACGTGCCGGATGCCCGTTCGTCGCCGTTCCGAGTGACAAATAGTTAATGCGTTTTGGCGCCTACGGAGCGTATGGCAACCATCCTTCTAGCCACGGACGGGAGCGAGGACGCACGTCAGGCGGCGAGCGAGGCCATCGACCTCGCGGAGGAACGGGAGGCGACGCTCCACGTCATCTGTGTCGTCGACAAGCGCCGCTTCGGTGACCCAGCGCTCAGTTCGGCGGAACTCGCGACCATCTACGCGGAGGACCACGCCGAGCTGTGTGTCGCGGACGTAGTCGCAATGGCGGCGGACCGCCCCGTGACCGTCGAGGGGGACACGCGCCACGGGATTCCCCACGAGGTCATCCTCGACTACGCCGAGGAAGTCGACGCCGACACCATCGTCGTCGGTGACCGCGGCGACCACGCGGAACATTTCTCGGGCGTCGGGAGAACGGTTCGGGAGCGGACCGACCGGGACGTGATCGTCGTCGAGGCGGGCGCGTAGGCTTACACCACCACGAACGTCGGGAGATACAGCAACAGGCAGACGATGGCCATCCGGCGGTCGATCCCCTCCCGCCAGTAGAACAGCGACAGCACGATCACGGACGCGACGAACATATACGTGAGCGAGGGCCAGAGCGCGGCCACGTTCTCGACACGCACGTCGAAAAAGAGGGCGCCCACCCCCAGCGAGAAGACGGGGTCGGTGATGTTGCTCCCGAGGATCGACCCGACCGAGATGCCACCTCGACCCTCGTGGGCGGCGATACCGGCGACGACGATTTCCGGTGCCGTCGTCCCGAGGCCGGTGAGCAGGCCGATCAAATATTCGGGAATGCCGACCACCCGCGCGAGGTCGACGCCGTTCGTGACCATGACCTGCCCGCCGACGACGACCAGCGCCAGCCCGCCGAGAATCCAGGGAAGGGCGTGTTCCGGTTCCGCTGGCTCCTCGATCACCTCCTCCGCGATTTCCTCGCCACCCTCGTTCGTGTAGAGGGTGTAGATGAACTGGACGTACGCCAGCATCATGAGAAAGCCCTCGGATCGGACGATGATGCCGTCGTCGAGCGTCAGGAGCATGATGATCATCGCCAGCAACATGGCAGACCCGTAGACGAGGACGTTGCGTCGCTCGGTGACGAACGGGGCGATCAACGCGATGATGGCGACGGCGAGCGTGATCTGTGCCGTCTCGGAGCCGACGATGTTGCCGACGACGAGATCACCCGCGCCGTAGTAGGCGGCGTAGACGGACGTGACCATCTCCGGCACCGACGTACCGACCGAGATGAGGGTCACACCGATAAAGAAGGGCGAGACGCCGTAGTAGAGCGCGAGATCACCGGCGCCGGTCACGGCTCGGTCGGCACCCACCACGAGCGCCGCCAATCCCCCCAGAAAGAGCACGGCGTCGACGAGCATCACGTGTCACGTCGGTCCGAAGGCTGGTAAAGGATGGTTGCCCCTCCCTACATGTGAAGACAGGGAGATGTTTTTAGGAGGGGCCGCCCCCACTTCGACGCATGGCAACCGTTCGACGACTCGTCCTCGACGTGCTCAAACCGCACGACCCGCCACTCGTGGATTTCGCGGATCGCGTCGCCGAGACCGACGGTGTCGAGGGAGTTACCGTCTCACTCATCGAACACGACCGAGAGGTGCAGAACGTCGAGGTGACGTTGGACGGAGCCGCCCTCGACGTGGCGTCCATCGAGGAGACCATCGAACAGCTCGGCGGCACCATCCACTCCGTCGATCTGGTCGCGTGTGGTGAATACGTCGTCGGTGATCGGCCACCCAGCCGAGACCGCTGAAGCCGTGGTCTCGATCCAGCGGCTCCTCCGCCGACTGCTCGCGAACGAGGATGTCGTTTCGATTTCGCGGCGCTACTTCGTCTCCAACGGCTTCGACGGCACGCTCACGGCCATCGGCATCGTCGTCGGCGCTGTCCTCTCCGGCATCCCGGATGGAGCAACCGTCATCAAGATCGGACTGGGGGCGGCCGTCGGTCTCGGCACCTCCGCCGTCTGGAGTGTCTGGGAGATCGAACGCGCCGAGACCAGAGCCCAGATTCTGCAACTGGAGCGGGCGATGCTCACCGACCTCGACGACACGCGCATCCAGCGTGAGCAACACGGCGCCCGATTCCTCCACGCCATCATGAGCGGTCTCGGGCCACTCATCGGGATTCTGATTCCCCTGACGCCGTTCCTGTTCGAGGGGTCGGTGTTCACGATGACGGAGGCGGGCGTCGTTGCCGTCGGTCTCGGCGTGGGCGTGCTTGGGGCGTTCGGGGCCTACATGGGGTCGATTTCGGGGCAGCGGTGGTACGTCGCGGCGGCGCGAATGGGGGTGGCGGGGCTGGTGGTGGCGGGGATCAACGTGGCGTTGCCGGGGTGAGTTACCGCGAAGCGCCCTGCACTTCTCGTTCTCTCGATGCCAGTGGGAACGTTCGCCTGTCGACCAGAACGTCCGGCCGACGCCACCGCTGGTCATCCGATGTGCCCCCGATTTAACCACCCTGTAATAACGTCAACCGAGCGAGACGGTCGATGCGATGGGTACCGAACACGATCGACGCCGGTTTCTCGGGCTGGCGGCTGGCGCCTCCACCCTCACCCTTGCGGGGTGTTCCACCGCACCGGGCGACAGCGGAACGTCCAGCTCGCCCACCGAACCCGACGAATCGACCGACACCGACACACCGACATCCCAATCCATGAGCACCGTCTTTCACTTCGCCAGAGGTCCCGACTATCAGCAACACGCCCTCGCCAACGTCGCGAACCTGTTGGACGACTCCTCGACGGCCGTCGAGAACGTCGTCGTGGTCGCCAACGGGCAGGGGGTCGAACTCCTCGTCGCCTCGGAATCGAATCACCCCGACCGCGTCACCGAACTCCTCAACCGTGGCGTCTCCTTCCGTGCGTGTGAGAACTCGCTGGCGGCACGCGACATCGAGGAATCAGCCCTCATCGACGGCGTCGAGACGGTGCCGGCCGGCGTCGGCGAACTCACCAAACTGCAGGCCCGAGACGACTTCGCCTACATCGAGACGCCGTGAGACGTCGGTAGTGGATGCGTCGCCGACGGGATTCTGAACGCTCTCGCGCTATCCGGCGATAGCCGGTGTCTCTGGCTCGCCGACGCCTTCTTCGTCGCAAGCGAGGAATCGGGGACTATCACTCCAGGCTACCACCTATCCACTCGCCACGCAGTTCGTCGGTCGTTCTACGGGAACGAACCAATGGTAGAGCCGATCTCGGCCGACAAAGCGCCGGCCCGTGGTACCTGTGTTTGAGTCGCGTCGGTGGTCACTCGAGAGCGATCGTCGATTCGTAGTCTGCCGCTTCGACGACCGAAGGCTCGGAGCGGGTGATCTGCACGTCGATGAGTTCCGGTCCCGCCGTTCGTTCCAGCGCGGCTTCGAGGGCGTCACCCGCCTCGGTCGCAGTCGAGACGGCAGTCCCGCGTGCTCCGAATCCCTCCGCGAGCGTCACGAAGTCCGGCGAGTCCCACCGAAACGGTGATCGGTCGCCCGGCTGTGAGAACTCCGCCGACTTGCTGATGATCCCGTAGTCGGCGTTGTCGAAGACCACGGCGATCACGTCGAGGTCGTACTCGACGGCCGTGTGGAGTTCTTGGAGACACATCAGTAGCCCGCCGTCCCCGATAAGCGAGACGACCGGCGTGTCGGGGTTCGCCAGTTTTGCGCCGAGTGCTGCGGGGAGACCGACACCCATTCCGGCCCACGATCCGGCTGTCACGTAGGTTTCCGGGGTATACGCCTCGAAAACCTGCTTTGTCCACAGGCGGAACCCTCCCACACCCGTCACCACGACCGTCTCACGCGGGAGACGCTCCCGGATGGTCCTGAGCACTGCGGGTGTGTACGCCGGCTCTGCGTCGGCAGCGAGGACGCCGAGGTCCGCGAGATGCTCGTGATACTCCTCGCGGACGCGACGACCGAGTGCGGCCCCGTCCCACCGCGTGCGCGGCTGGTCACGGGCACGAATGCCTGCGAGCAACCGCTTCCCGACGTCCCCCACGTCACCCACGATCGGGATCGTCGGGGGGTACGGATCGCCGATGTCGGCCGGATCTACGTTCACGTGGACGAGTCGGTCGCCCATCGGGAGCGACCAGTCGTCCGTCGTCACCCCGTCGAAGTCGGTTCCGAGGGCGAGGACGACATCAGAACGGGACAGTATTCGCTCGGCACCGGCTGGAAGGTGACTGCCAGTCACGCCGACGAACCGCTCGTTGTCCTCCGGGACGACTCCCTTCCCCTTGTACGATGCGACGACGGGTGCGTCGAGCGCCGCTGCGAGCACCGATGCGACATCCGGGCCGCCGTCCGATCGACGCGCCCCACCACCGACGTAAACGACTGGCCGCTCCGCAGTCGTCAGTAGTTCGACCGTCTCCTCGACTTCGTCGTCGATGTCGTACGACTGCCGTTCGGGGTCGACGCGTACATCCTGCGGCCGAACGGGCGAATCGAGGAACGAACTCGGGATACCGAGCCGAACCGGCCCGGTCGGTGGCGTCCTGGCGATAGCGATTCCACGGCTGACTTGCTCGTCGAGCCGATCCTTCGCCCCGACGTTCTGGTTCGATTTGACGACGTTGTCGAAGGTGTCGGCCGCAATTTCGTGAATCGGACCACGTCCCCTGTCGTCCGGATCGACATCCGCCGAGATGTGGACCATCGGGACGCAGTCTTCGAACGCGTTCTTTAGCCCGTGCATCGCGTTCGTATCCCCCGGCCCGGGGACGGTCAGTGTGGCCGCCATCCCTCCGCCGGATTCGTAATGCCCCCACGCGATGTGCGGGATCGCCGTCTCGTGGCGGGCCATCACGTAGTCGATCTCGTCACGCTGGGTCACGATCCGATCCAGAGGGAGCGTCTGCGTCCCTGGAAGCCCGACGAGGAGATCGACGCCGGCGTCGACGAGGGCGTCGTAGACGTGTTCCGCCCCGTTCTTCGACGCGTCGTCGCTCACACCACCTGACATACCGTGAGCGACTCGGATGATCTGTATAAGTGTGCGGGCCGGGCACGTACTCGACTGGTCGGCCCGTATCACTGCACGTCCCGGTTCGATCCGAACGGTGGTCGCCTTCGTCGATTCTCTCTCGATCCCTGCGGTCGCCGCTCGACTGCGCCGACCCGCGCTTGGCGTCCTGAGCCAATTCGGCTCCCTTTCGGCACTCCGCAGTAGTCGAATCCAGAGAAATTGGACTATTTAGGATGTAATGAGGGAGATTTGTCTCCCCGTCTACGCCGTCGTCAGAAAAGTGGACTCGCCGGGGGTCCCGTGAGCGAAGCGAACGGGACGTCGGCGAGGGAACGAGACGAACGAAGTGAGTCGAGTGGACTCGCCGGGATTTGAACCCGGGGCCTCTCCCATGCCAAGGGAGTGATCTACCCCTGATCTACGAGCCCTCGTCGCATCGATTCGTACCGCGGTCCGAATAATAAGGGCTTCGACTCGGCCGTCAGGTACGCGATGGCGTGGCACATTGGGGCTTCGAAACGGTTTAGTGTTGGATTCACGAACGGACTGCCGGGAACGGCGCGACCGCAAATCTGACTCGCCCGTCTGGGCTTGGGATTGCGGGAGTGCGTGTACCGGCAGGCGTCGGTACACGATACGCTTCTGCGGTCTGTGCGGTTCCAATCAATCTATGGCACGAATGCACACCCGCCGCCGTGGCTCGTCCGGTTCGGACAAGCCGGTGGCAGACGAACCCCCGGAGTGGAGCGACGTAGACGAGGAAGCCATCGAAGAGCGCGTCGTCGAACTCGCCGAGCAGGGTCACGACCCGAGCGTCATCGGGATGAAACTGCGCGACGAGGGCGTGAAGGGCACGCCGATCCCCGACGTGAAGCTGGCGACGGGGAAGAAGCTCACCGAGATCCTCGAGGAGCACGACGCCGACGGCGACCTGCCGGCGGATCTACGCAACCTGATGGTGCGGGCGATCCGCCTGCGCGAGCACATGGAGGCGAACCCGCAGGACCACCAGAACAAGCGCGCGCTCCAGAACACGGAGTCGAAGATCCGCCGCCTGGTCAGCTACTACCGCGGTGACGCGCTCGACGAGGACTTCACCTACAGCTACGACGTCGCCGTCGAACTCCTCGAAGAGTAAATGTCCACCGCGCCCGCCACTGCCGAGGACGCCGACGCCGGCGAGATTGCCGACGCGGTCAGCACGGCCCCGTTCGTTCGGGTCGTCGCGGCCGCCGACGGCGATTCGCTGGCCGCGAGCGGCGTCCTCGTGCGGGCGTGCAGGGACTCTGCGATCCCCTTCCAGGTGCGCGTCGACGCGGTGCCCGACCCGGTACCGGGTGACGAGGACGACCTCGTCGTCGGTGTCGGAACGACGGGTGGCGATCTCGCCCTCACGGGCCCCGATCCGGCGAGCCTCACGGCCGCCGCGGTGGCGCGCGAACTCGGCGTCGACCCGGACCCGTTGCTCGCGCTCGCCGGCGTCGCGACCGCAAATCGACCGCTCGATGCGGGTGACGCGGCGACGCTGTTGGACGCGGCCCGCGAGCGGACGACCGTCGACCGCCGCCCCGGCGTGGCGGTGCCGACGACGGATCTCGCGGACGGCCTCGCCCACTCGATGCTCGTTTCGGCGCCCGTCTCGGGCGATCCCGAGGCGGCGCGGGCGGCGCTGTCGGAGTTCGACCTGTCGGCGGAGCCGACCGACGACGAGTACCGACGGCTCGCGTCGTGGCTGGCCATCGAGGCGACGGCGTCGTCGGCGCGGGCTGCCGAGGCGGTCGAGCGGGCACTGCGCCCGCACGCGACGCCAGAGGCGGCGTTCGCAACGATAGAGGGCTTCGGCGACGCACTCGACGCGGTCGCGCGCGAGCGACCGGGGACGGGCGTCGCTCTCGCCATTCGCGACGACGGGTTGCGAACGGCGGCCCTCGACGCGTGGCGGGCCCACGCCAGCGCCGTGCACGGCGCGCTGGCCGAGGCGGCGACGGGCCGGTACGACGGCGTCTTCGTCGCCCGGGTCGACGAGCGCGACCCCGGTCGACTCGGCACGATCGCTCGACTCTGTCGGGATTTCCGGTCGCCGGAACCGGTCGTGTTGATCGTGGGCGAATCCGCGGCCGCGGCCGCCGCGAGTGTCGACGACGCGCGGCTCGGGACGGCGTTGGCCGAGGCGGTACGGACGGTCGACGCCGAGGGATCGAGTGCTGGCGAGAGCCGGCGAGCGACGGCGCGGTTCAGCGGTACAGTGGAGGTATCGAGGTTCGTCACGGCGTTCAGGGAGGCGCTATGAAGCGCGCTCGCGTCGAGACGACACACGACCACGCGGCGACGATTGCGGCCGCACTCCGGCCGGACAACACGCCGTCGATGTCGACGGACGTGTCGGACGACGTCGTCCGCACGACCATCGAACGCGAGACTGCGGGCGGACTGCAGTCGACCGTGGACGACTACGTGGTGAACCTGACGGTCGCGGAGACCGTTGCACGAACAGCACGCGAACACGACAACCATGAGTGAACGTTCAGTATCCAAGCAGAAACGCGGCAAGCGCTGGTACACCATCTTCGCCCCGGAGCAGTACGACCGGGCGGAACTCGGCCAGACGGTTGCCGACGAACCGGAGAAAGTCATCGGACGAACGATCGAAACGACCCTCGGCGAACTCACTGACGACGCCGGGGCGAACAACACCAAACTCACGTTCAAGATCACGGACGTGGGCTCGGACGCCGCCTACACGGAGTTCGTGAAGCACGAACTCACGCGGGACTACCTGCGGAGCCTCGTGCGCCGCGGCGCCTCGAAGATCGACGCGACGATCACGGTGCTGACGACGGACGACTACCGCGTCCGCGTCCAGCCCGTCGCGTTCACGACGAAGAAGGCCGACCGCAGTCAGGAGCAGGCCATCCGTCGGATCATGATCGACATCATCGAGGACGCCGCCGCCGAACGCGACTTCCAGTCCTTCGTCGAGAGCGCCGTCGAGGGCCGACTCTCCTCGGCCATCTACGGCGACGCCAAGACGGTCTACCCGCTTCGCCGGGTCGAGATCCAGAAGCTCACCCTCGAAGCGCGACCCGAAGAGGTCGCCGCCGAGGAAGAAGCCGCCGTCGACGTGGACGAAGAAGACGTCGCCGTCGAGGAGTAATTCGAACACACGCCTCTTTTGAGCCGTCGCCGAGCGACGAGTAGCCCCGCTCACGACTATCGGGTGAGCGAGCCGCGTCGGCGTCGATATCTCCCCGGCGCGGAATCCGTACCGTTTAGGGACTGTCCCCGAACCATCCGCCACTCCATGGGCCCGACTCCGGACGACGTTCTCGACGACCTGCATGACATCGACGCATACGACTTCGAACGCGTGGTCGCGGATCTGTGGCGCCTGCGCGGATGGGAGACGACGATCACCACGGGGTCGAACGACGGTGGCGTCGATGTCGTCGCGGAGAAAGACGACCCGTTCCCACGAAAACAGCTCATACAGGCGAAACGATACGCCCGTGGGAACAACGTCGGAAGTCCGGACATCCAGCAGTATAGCAGCCTAAAACAGCAGTTTGGAAACGTGGATACGGTGGTGGTCGTCACGACGAGTGACTTCACGGAACGGGCGCGCGAAGTCGCAGCGAGTCTGAACGTGAAGTTGATCGCGGGTGACCAGTTAGCGTCGCTGTTGCTGGACGCGGACGCTCGTGACATCCTCGACGAGTATCTCGACGACCCTCGTCGGGACGAGGCTGGTGACGCCGCCCAGCCCGACACGGGAGGTGGGCCAGCGGCACCCGCTGATCTGATCGACGGCGTCCGCCGCCTCCACCGACACCTCGAAAACGAGGGGGACGCCTTCGCCAACGTCGAGTTCGAACACGAGGGCGTCACCGATGCCCACTACCAGATCAACATGTGGGACCAGCACAACCTGACTGGGTTGAGCGAGGCGGCCGCCGCCGCCGCGGAGCGGCTCGCCGACGAGTACGGACACCAGATCGACGTGAGGGAGTCGTATCCGGCAGGCGAAATCGTCACGTTCAGCTCCGGGCGGGCGCCGGGCGACGTCGACGTGGAGTCCGTCGCGCGCGTCGCGGTCGACGTGCTATCGACCGTCTACGGTGTGTCCGTCGCGGACGTTCGGCGGATCAGAGTCGTCGACACCTGAGCGACGCCAGCGTCAGCGACGGTGACCGTGACGGCGATGGCGACGCCACCGAGCGACTGCTACTCCTCGACGACGACCCGTCCGACCATCCCCGCCCGCTCGTGGGGAATACAGAAGTAGTTGTAGGTGCCGGGCACCTCGAACGTGTGGGCGTACTGTTGGCCGTTGGTGATGGCGCCGTGCATGCCGTCCCACGCCTCGCGGGCGGCGCTCTCGGAGTCGTACCCTCCGGTCGCGAAGTACGCGGCGTCCTCAGGGATGCCGTCCTCGTAGGCGGTGATCGAGTGAGCGCGGGCGCTGTTGTTGTACCAGACGACCTCGTCGCCGACACCGACCGTGATCGTCGCGGGTTCGAACGCCACCGCGGTCATGCCCACGTCGCCGTCGACGCCGCCGAGCGTTCCGACGGCGGTACAGCCGGCACTCCCAGCAGCGAGTGCCGATCCGAGCGTCGCGAGTACCCGACGTCTGCGCATACGCGGCTCTCGGTGGTCGACGGATATATGCAGACTGGTTCGCGGATCGAAACGGACGATATAAAGACGTAAATCCGCGGTGGGAGAGTGAGCGACTATGCAACCGCGGTTCGTCGGGCGACTCGGCCTCGCGGACGCCGTGACGGTGGGCAACGCGATGCTCGGATTTTTAGCGGCGTTCGTCGCGACGCGGGACGCGGGGCTCGCTGCCCGGATCGTCCTGCTCGCGGCCGTCCTCGACGGCCTTGACGGAGTCATCGCCCGCAAACGGGGCGGGACGCTCGCCGGCCCGTATCTCGACTCGCTCGCCGACGTGGCCTCCTTCGGCGTCGCGCCAGCCCTGCTCGTCTCCTCGCGAGCGGCGGACGCGTGGACGGTCGGGGGCGACCCGGTCAAGTACGGCCTCGCGCTTCTCCTGCCCGCTATTTACGTCGCCATGGCGGTCACCCGTCTCGGCCTCTACACGGCCTACGACAGCGACGCCTCGGAGACCAAGGGCGTCCCGTCGACGCTCGCGGCGACCGTCCTCTCGGCGGGCGTACTCGCCGGTTTCGTCGGTCCCGGCCTCCTCGTCGCCCTCTCCGGACTGCTTGCGGCGCTCATGGTGACACAGATCACGTACCCGGACCTTCACCCGCAGGACGCCATCGTGATGGGTGTCGTGCAGGTGCTCGCCATCTTCCTCCGCGGGCGCCCCGGCGAGGTGTTCGCCTTCGCCCTGCTCTTTCTCGCGCTCGCCTACCTGTTCCTCGGACCGCGCTTCTACTGGACCTGATCCTCACATCCCCATGTCGCTCGCCTCGTCCGGCACCGGCAGGGCCGCCGGACGCACCCCGAGCAGTTCGGCCGCGTGGTCGAGCGCCATGTCGAAGCCGTAGTAGCGCTCGAGTTCGTCGCCGTCGGGAGCGCGGCGGACGGCCAACATCGCGTACCCCTCGCTGTTCTGTGCGAGGGTGGCGTGCCGGCCGTCCAATTCGAACGTGAGGACACGCTCGCCGCCAGTCTCGTAGTAGCGCGCGGTGACATCGTCGTCGGTCGTCGTCCCCGTCACACCGCCACTATCGTCGCCGGAGTCGGTCATGTCCACCCGTCGGGACGCCGGCCAGTCGAAGCTTCCGGTTACCGCACCTCGTCCGCGATGGTGTTGCGGAGGATTTCGCTGGTTCCCTCGTAGATCTCGTTGAGTTTGGCGTCGCGGTAGAAGCGTTCGACCGGGAAGTCCTTCGTGTAGCCGTAGCCGCCGTGGATCTGGATCGCCTCGTTGGCGACCTCCCGGCTCACCTCGCTGGCGTAGAGTTTGGCCTGTGCCGCCTCCTTGACGAAGCGTTTCCCCCGGATCTTCCGGTCGGCCGCGTAGTGCATGAGCAGGCGGGCCGCCTCCACTTTCGTGTCCATGTCCGCGAGTTTGTGGCCGACAGCCTGGAAGTCGCCGATGGGCTGGCCGAACTGCTCGCGTTCGTTCGCGTAGGCGACCGCCTCGTCCAGCGCCGCCTGCGCGATGCCGACGCCGCGGGCGGCGATGGTGATTCGTCCCGCGTTGAGCGTCTTCAACGCCTGCACGAAGCCGTCGCCCTCGTCACCGAGGCGACGGTCGGCTGGCACCCGGAGGTCGGCGAAGCGGAGTTCCGCCGTCGGACACCCTTTGTCGCCCAGTTTGTGTTCCGTCCCTTCGACGTGGAAGCCGTCGTCCTCGTCGGGGCGGACGACGAAGGCGGAGATACCTTTCCGGCCCGCGTCGGGGTCGGTCTTGGCGAACAGGACGACCGTGTCCGCGACGGAGCCGTTCGAAATCCAGAGTTTCTCGCCGTCGATCACGTATTCGTCGCCGTCGCGGACGGCGGTCGTCTCCATGGCGGGCACGTCGCTTCCCGCGCCCGCCTCCGAGAGCGCGAACGCGCCGATGTCGGTTCCATCGTTCAGCGGCGTCAGGAAGCGCTCTTTCTGTTCCGAGGAGGCGAACGAGTCCAGCATCCCACCCGCGAGGCTGGTGTGGGCCGCGACGACGGTGCCGAGACCGCCGCTCCCTCGGCTGATCTCTGCAAGCGCGGCGGCGTAGGAGTGATAGTCGAGGCCGGCACCGCCGTACTCCTCGTCGAAGGGCATGCCCATCAGCCCCAATTCGGCCATCTCGTCGATCAAGTCGTGGGGGAACTCGTCGGTCTCGTCGATTTCGCCCGCGACGGGGACGATCTCCTCGTCGACGAACTCGGCGACCATCTCGCGGATCTGGGACTGCTCGGCGGAGAGGCTGAAGTCCATAGCGGGCGTATGGCGGCCGGGGGTAATACTGTTGGCCGTTCCAGCCACCGAAGGGGCTAAGTTCTCCCCGTCGAACCCTGCGTGTATGGCACTCGACGCCGTCGAGACGGACAAAGGAGTGGGATTCGGCGTGCTGTTCGGTATTCTCGCCGTCGTGGGCGCGCTGGCGATGCTGGCCGCGCCGGGACAGTTGACGAAAGCTGGCGGGTTCGCCCTCGCCATCGTGGCCGCCCTGCTCTCCATCGTGGCGGTGCAGGCGTACGCCTGATACGGCCAGTCGTCAGTCATTTCCGCCGGTTCGCTGCCATTCGGGTGCACCGGCGGTAACCAGTCCCGACGGCGCTGATACGTCCGTCCATTCGCGGGTCGTCCTTGAAAGAGTTAAGAGCATGAATCCCCTAACGGTGGTGAACGATGACCTCCCTGACCGAAGAGGAACGGCGGATCCTCGCGTACCTCCACGACAGCGTCTCCCGGGGTGAACGCTACTTCCGCGCGAAAAACATCGCCGACGCTATCGGGCTGACGGCCAAACAGGTGGGCTCCCGACTCCCGCGACTGGCCGAGAAGTCCGAGGACGTCGAAATCGAGAAGTGGGGGCGCGCCCGGTCGACGACGTGGCGCGTCACGCAAGGCTGACCGTACCCCACGAATTTTTGAGGGTTCGACGGGACCACATCGTATGACTGTTCGTGTCCGGCGGGCGTTCGAGAGACGCCCCGACGACGAACTCACCACCCTCGAACCGGCGCTCAGACGCGACCTCGAACTCACAGCATGAAGATCGCACTCGCCCAACTCGACCAGACCGCCGGCGACGTGAGCGAGAACCTCGACCGTGCGGAGACGGCCATCGCCGACGCCGCCGCTCGCGGCGCCGACATGGTTGCGCTCCCCGAACTGTTCACCGTCGGCTTCTTCGCGTTCGAGTCGTACGCCCGCGCCGCCGAGGGACTGGACGGGCCGACGTTCGGTCGGCTCTCCGATATGGCCGCCGACCACGGCGTCGGCTTGCTGGCGGGTAGTCACGTCGAGGACCTCGAAGCCAGCGCCGACGCCGGCGTCGACGTGCCGGAAGCGGAGGGGCTGGCGAACACCTGCGTCTTCTACGACCGCGACGGGACGCGCCGCGCCGTCTACCGCAAACACCACCTCTTCGGCTACGAATCCGCGGAGGCGCGCCTGCTCACCCCCGGCGAACACCTCTCGATCGTCGACTTCGAGGGCTTCACCGTCGGCATGTCGACGTGTTACGACCTCCGCTTCCCCGAACTCTACCGCCGGCTGGCGGATCAGGGCGTGTCGCTCGTCTGCGTCCCGAGCGCGTGGCCGTACCCCCGGGTCGAACACTGGGAGACGCTCGCCCGGGCACGCGCCATCGAGAACCTCACGTACGTCGCCGCCGTGAACGGCGCGGCCGAGTTCGAGGACGCGACGGTACTCGGGCGGTCGACCGTCTACGATCCGTGGGGGACGACGCTCGCGAGTGCGGGCGACGACCCGACGCTCGTCGTCGCCGATATCGATCCGGATCGGATCGAGTCGGTCCGCGAGGAGTTCCCGGCGCTCCGCGACCGCCGCGACTAATCCGCCGGTGCCGGTGGGTTTATGACCCAGAGGCCGTTATCCATGCTTGCCGACGCATCGACGCTTTTCTCGTCGAGACTCGGCATCAACAACTCCACCACGTCGTCGCTCGCCCCGGCCCGACTCGGACCCGGATCGCCTTTGCCCGGCGGGGGCGATCCGGGTTCACCTCGTCCCGTTCCGCCACCACCTCTCGTTTCGTCTACCCGTTCCACGCACCGCGTTACGCCGCGCGTTTCTCGATCTCGCCCTTGAGCGCCGCGGCGTCGAAGTCGTGATCCGGGCGGATGTTGACGAAGTCGAGGAAGTCGCGGGCGTCGAGTAGTTCCTCGGGCGTGTAGACTGTCGCGGCGGCGTCGACGGTCGCCGTCGCGCCGATCAGCGGTTCGAGCGCCGCCAGCCCACACGCCGCGTCGTACGACCGGGCGTCGTCTCGGCTCTCGGAGCCGACGTTCGTCGCGTCGATGAAGTAGAGGTCGCCGTCGAGGATGAGGACGTTCTCCGCCCGGAGGTCGCCGTGGGCGAGGCCGTGGTCGTGCATCGTCCGGAGTGCCTCGAACAGTTTCGGCGCGAGTTCGCGTTCGGCTTCCTGGTCCAGTTCGTCGAGCGGCCGAAACTCGGGGAGATATTCGAGGATGACCACGCCGAGGCCGTCGATCTCTAGCGCTTCGAGGGGTTCGGGTGCGTTCACCCCGATCTCACGCATCTGCTCGGTCGCCTCGAGTTCGTGTTTCGCCATCCCGTACGGCGTGCCGAAATGCTCGAAAAAGCCCTCCGTGCCCGCCGAGAAGACGCCGAGGTTGCGGCCGGTCGTGATGAGCGCGTGGACCAGCGAGTTCTGTTTGGAGATGACTTTCACGAAGAGGTCCTCGTCGAGGACGAGCGGTGTCGAGAGCCAGTTGTCGGCGTCGAGATAGCGAACCGACGGCTCCTCGCGGCCGTACCGGTCCGCGATTTCCGTGATCACCCGGTTGAGGCGGTCGTCGTCGATCCGACCGCGGAGGAACCGCCGGACTTCCATCGAACGCTCCTACGCCGTCGGCGGGCATATATCATTGGTCGGGGCAAGACCTTTCGGCGCGGCGGGCCGTCTCCCGCGCATGGCCAGTGAGGTCATCGCTGTCGTCGCCCTCCTGTTCTGGACCGCCCTTTCCGTCGGCGTCGGCATTCACGCCATGGACCGGGGTCGATCCGGGTTCCTGTGGGGATTGCTTACGTTCTTCACGGGGCTCATCGGCCTCCTGATCTACGTGGTGGTCGCCGGGAGCGCGGCCGACACGGTCGACGACGACGACCCCGAGCGGTTCCGCCGCTGTCCAGCGTGTTCGACGAACCACGAGGGCGCGCCGAACTACTGTGCCGAGTGTGGCGAACCGCTCGACGAGGACGACGACGTCGTGGTCGCGCGCGTCCTTCGGAGCGGGTCCCGGGGGTACTGTAGCAACTGCAAGTCACGGATCGGTCTCGACGCCGACGACTGCGCGAACTGCGGTGCCGTCTTCTGAGGCGGGGGGTGACGTAGCAGAACTACTTTACTCGACAGCGACAACAGCCACACAAATGGGATACGATTACACCGGCGACACTCACGACGAACTCGTCGACGCCTATCGAGCGGACGACTCGCCGTTCCCGACTGACGACTCGCGGGAGTATCCACGCCGCGATTTCCTGCGTGACGAACCACTCCTCCTCAAACAGCTTCTGTTCCCCCTGTGCTGGAACGGGACGGACCTGCTCGACGATCCGGCCGAAACTCGCAACCGCTTGAACAGGCTCGGGACGTGCATCCAGAAAGGCATCACGGCCTACTCGGATCGCGGCGCGGACGACCTGACCGCAATCGTCGACGGGACGCTCGACCGATTGCCGACGATTCGGGACACCCTCAAGCGTGACGTCGAGGCCGCGTACAAGGGCGATCCCGCGGCGAAGAGCTACTGTGAGATCATTCGGTCGTATCCCGGGTTTCACGCCATCCTGATCCACCGGATTGCACACGTCCTCTACGAGGCGGAGCACTTCCAGTACGCACGCGAACTCGCCGAGTACGCAAAAAGCGAGACGGGTATCGACATCCACCCGGGTGCGGAGATTGGCGACTACTTCTTCGTCGATCACGGGACCGGGGTCGTGATCGGCGAGACGGCCACGGTCGGTGACTGGGTCCGAATCTACCAGAACGTGACGCTCGGTGCCCTCCACTTCGAGGAGGAGGAGGGCGAGGAGCACATGCTGGCGAAAGACTACAAGCGCCATCCCGACATCGGTGATCACGTCGTTATCGGGGCCGGCAGCAACATCCTCGGGCCGGTCGAGATTGGCGACCACGTGAGCATCGGGGCGAACTCTTGGGTGACCGACGACGTGCCGGACAACACCAGCGTCTTCATCTCGGATCACCCCGATCAGGAGCGGAAATCGAACCGGTAGTCGGCGGCAACGAGACACGACGAACGCATTTAGCCTCCCGATAATTTTCCATCCGTGGAAGTAAGGGGGGGACAATGAGACGACGGACGGTCCTCGCCCACTCGGCGGCGGCCCTCGGTGGGTCAGCACTTCTCGGGACGGGATCGACGATGGCGGCAGCGCAACCAGGTGGAGGGACGCGCACGACGGAGACGCTTCTGCCGGGGACGAAGTACGCATCGGCGGTGGTCACCATCGATGCGCCGAACGACGGTCCCACTGCCGTCGTCGTCGGCGGGATGCACGGTGACGAACCGAGCGGATATCGGGCGGCGAGCGACGTCGCCTCGTGGGCGTTCGACGCCGGGAAACTGGTCGTCCTTCCGAAGGCGAATCAACCGGCCATCGAGCGAGGGACGCGACACAACGACAACGGTGACCTGAATCGGAAGTTTCCCACGGGCCGTGAGGTGGAGACGAAACTCGCGCGGGCCATCTGGCAACTGGTCGAGGAAACCGACCCCGATGTCGTCCTCGATTTACACTCCTCGAAGGGGGTGTATCGAACCCACGAATCGTTCGTCGGGCAGGCAATTTTCCCGACGGTAGTCGACCCGGCCCCGACGTACGCGCAGGCGGCCGTCGATACCGCGAACGACACCGTCGTCCCGTGGTATCTGCCGTACCATCGCTACGAGCGCGGGAACCTCCTCGACGGGTCTTCGCCACTCCTCGTCCACAAGGTTGCGGGTGACCTCGACCTCCCGGGGTACATCGTCGAGTCGACGAAGTTCGTCCTCGATCCGTCGACTGCGGCACGGTGGACCTCGCTCGTTGCCGAGACGTTGTTGGCGAACCACGGCATCCTGCGGCATGACGGACGGGTCGAACCCACGGGCGGTGACAGGAACACATGAGCGACTCGACTGCGGGCGGACTCGACCGCCAGCATCTCCGGACGGTGTTCACCGGCCGCGTCGTCGTGGCCGTATTCGCCTTCCTTACGATCCCACTCGTCGTCGGCAGTCTGGACGGCCGACTACTGACGCCGTTGGCGTACCCGGGCTACCTCGCGCTGATGCTCGGCAGTTCCGTCGGGAGCTATCTGTTCCCGAACCTCGCCATCTGGGTGTTCTGGGCGCCCTTCTTGCTCGGGAGCTACGCCGTCGCCGTCGTCTCCGGTGTCGGATACCGTCGCATCCGCTGACAGCCGTCCGCTGGCAACCACTCCCGAGGTGGAGTCGACGAATTTTCGCGACGCACACCGGTGTTCACGCTGCGATACGCGGCGAAAGATGTCTTGCTGGGCGTGAATACTCGGTTCGTTCGTGATCGACTGGCGTCCCGTGTGCGGCACCGTCTCATCTCGACGCGGGTCGCGTTCCGTCCGCTCGCTCCAGCGCCGTCGACAGCGCCCGCGCCGCCCGCTCGCCGTCGCCCTGCGGGGCGGATAGCCGCACCGGGTCGTCGCCGAAGCGTTCGACGACGAGCGCCGGCTTGCGGGTTCGGAGGTAGCGTCCGAGGAGGACGAGCGCTCCGACGAGGAGCGCGACGCCGCCGACGAGGAGGACGGTCGTGAGAAGGGCGAGCGCCGCCGCGAGGGCGTCGGTCACTGCGAGGACGCTCCCGACGGGGGCGGCGCCGGCCGACGCGTCCATCGACAGCGTCGACTGGAGGTCCATCGCCCGGAGGGCGACGCCGCCGCCGAGTCCGGCCAGCCCGTAGACGGCGGCGCGCAGTCCCCACCCGAGGAACTGCCCGTCGCCGTCGGCGTCGACGCGCACGTCGCTGACGTTCGGGCGGTCGACGGCCTCGAATCGCTGCCCGTCGGCGGTCGGGTTGTACGCCAGTATGCGGTGGGTGGTGACGGCCGCCCACCCGGCACCCAGCGGCGCCCGCTCGACGACACGCTCGCCGGCATAACAGAGGCGTTCGGGGTCGTAGTCGGTCGACCCATCGACCGGATCGGGAGTGCCGACGCTCGCCACGCCGACTCCGCCGCCACTCGCGTTCGGGGTGGTCGTCCCACGGGAATCGTCGTCCGCGTCCGCGTCCATCGACCACACTCTCGGCCCCGGCCGCCGTGACACTTTCGGCCGGCGCCGACCCGATCCGGTCAGTTTTAGATACCTCCGTGGTGAGATGCCGGATATGCACGCGGGTGAGCGGAGACGATGAGCGGCGAGGACGGCCGCGCCGGGTTCGTATCGTACGGTATCGACGACAAGCCACCGGTCGTCACGTCGATTTTCCTCGGCGTCCAGCATTACCTGACGATGGTCGGCGCGAACGTCGCGGTGCCCCTGATCCTCGCGGGGGCGCTGGGGATGCCCGAGTCGGTGATTCCTCGCTTCGTCGGGACCTTCTTCGTCGTCTCCGGCATCGCGACGCTCGCCCAGACCACGCTGGGGAACCGCTACCCCATCGTGCAGGGGGCGCCGTTCTCGATGCTCGCGCCGGCGCTCGCGGTCATCGGCGTCGTGCAGGCGAGCAACCCGACGGGGCCAGCGTGGGAGGCGGCGCTCCTCCAACTCCAGGGCGCTATCGTCGTCGCCGCAGTGGTCGAGGTGGCGGTCGGCTACTTCGGCCTGCTCGGTCGCCTCCGCTCCTACATCTCGCCGGTCATCATCGCGCCGACCATCGCGCTCATCGGTCTCGCGCTCTTCAACACGCCGCAGGTGACGAGCCCGAGCGGGAACTGGTGGCTGCTCGGCCTGACGCTCGGGCTGATCGTCCTGTTCTCGCAGTATCTCGGCGGTCGTTCGCGGGCGTTCAAACTGTTCCCGGTCCTGCTCGGCGTCGTCGTCGCGTGGGTCGTCGCCGCCGTCCTGTCGGTGACCGCCGTCTACGCGCCGGACACGCCGGGCTACGTCGACCTCGCCTCCGTCGCCGCGGCGCCGGCGCTCATGCCCATCTACCCCCTCCAGTGGGGGATGCCGCGGATCGAGACGGCGTTCGTGATCGGCATGCTCGCGGGCGTCGCGGCATCCATGCTCGAATCGTTCGGTGACTACCACGCCGTTGCCCGCCTCTCCGGCGTCGGTGCGCCCAGCGAGCGCCGCATCAACCACGGGATCGGGATGGAGGGGATAATGAACGTCTTCGCCGGTCTCATGGGGACCGGTGGCTCCACCTCCTACTCCGAGAACATCGGCGCCATCGGCCTGACTGGCGTCGCCTCGCGCTACGTGGTCCAGATCGGGGCTGCAGTCATGCTGGTGGTCGGCTTCGTCGGCTACTTCGGCCAACTCATCGCCACCATCCCCGATCCCATCGTCGGCGGTCTCTACGTCGCCATGTTCGGGCAGATCGTCGCCGTCGGCCTCTCGAATCTGGAGTACGTCGACCTGAACTCCTCGCGCAACGTCTTCGTCGTCGGCATCGCCCTCTTTACCGGCCTCGCCATCCCGGCCTATATGGGCAACGTGGGGAGCGCCGAGGCGTTCCGGCAGGGGATGCAGGGGGTCGCCGTCCTCGGCCCGATCCTCGGCGCCCGCGCCGTCGCGGACACGATCTACGTCATCGGATCGACCGGCATGGCCGTCGGCGGCCTCGTCGCTTTCGTCCTCGACAACACCATCGAAGGCACTCGCGAGGAACGCGGCCTCGTCGAGTGGGAGCAAGCGACCGAGGACGAGTCCGACTTCGCCTCCGCGTTCGACCGATTCCTGCGGGACTGACACCGGTTTCGTCTGACCTAAAAATCCGATGCGTTTTTGTGTGTTTAGGCCAACCTAAATCCGTGCAGCGACCCGAACGACGACCACTCGACCCGACGAATCGGCCGACCTCGCGGCGAATCGGCGGACGCCACGCCCGCGAGGGGGCGGTACGGGAGGGCCGAATCGGGACGGTGTGAACACGGGGCCCCTCCCCACCGACACCCCGCTACCGTGGGCAATGGTAACGTACACCTCCCTCCACTTTGCTGTCCTCACCGCTCGCTAGCGACGGCGTCGCCGTCGCCCACTGCACCGAGATCCATCTCGCCGCCGCTCGCTCGCATCCGCACGTCACGCTGGGGATACGGAATCTCGATCCCCGCGTCGTCGAGCGCGTGGTAGATGGCGCGGTTGAGTCGGTGGCGCGTCTTCGCCGCCCGCGTCGGCCCGTTGACCCAGCAGAGGAGTTCGTACTCCAGCGCCGAGTCACCGAACCGCCGGAAGCGCGCCCGCGGTTTGGGGGCGTCGAGTACCAGCGACTCCGCCAGCGCGAGGTCGACCAGCAGTTCCTCGAAGGCGTCGATGTCGGTGCCGTAGGCGACGCCGATGGGCACGCGCACCCGGCGGCGACGGCCCGGCGCCGACTCGTTGGTGACGCGAGTGGCGTTCAGCACGGAGTTGGGGACGGTGACGAGCACCTCGTCGCGGGTGAGCAGCGTCGTCGACCGGACGCCGACTTTCACCACCGTCCCCGAATCGCCAGAGTCGAGGACCACGAAGTCGCCCAGTTTGTAGGTGTCGTCGAAGTACAGCGCAATCCCGCCGAAGAAGTTGGCGACGGTGTCCTTGGCGGCGAAGCCGATGGCGATGCCGGCGATCCCCGCCCCTGCGAGCAGGGGTGAGATGTCGTAGTCCCACAGCGAGAGGAGGACGGCGACGGTGCCGACGAGGACGACGAGCGTCCAGACGTTCGAGAAGACCGGCGCGAAGTCGAAGCGGTCGCCACGGTTCTTGACGGCCTCCACCACCCGGTTGACGACGCGGTTGAGCGCCCGCGCCCACACGAGGACGATGACCGACAGCGAGGGTTTGCCGAAAAACAGCGCGAGCGTCGCGGGATCGACGAGCGTCGCCGTCGCCACCGACTCGACGCGCGTCAGGAGGTAGACGCCCGCGAGGGCGACGGTGACGACGATAGGCAGGCGGAGTTCCTCGAAGACGATGTCGTCGAGTGCCGTCTCCGTGCGACTCGTGAGACGGCGGGCGAGGCGCACCCCCACCACTTCGAGGAGGACGGCACTCCCGAAGGAGGCCGCGAGGACGGCGGCCGTGGCTTGCCACGCGGGAAGAGCGTCGAGACTGGCGACGAATCCATCGAACACGGTCGATAGAGGCGCCGGAACGCGATAACCGTATCCCTCGCCTCGGCCGAAAGGTTCTGGTCGGTGCCTGCCACACCCTCTCCCATGTACCGACGGGGTCACTGGGGCGTCTCCTTGCTCGTGTTCGCACCGGTCGGCTTCGCACTCGTTCTCCTCGGTCGGCCCGACCTCGCTTTTCTCGGTGGCGCCGCTATGCTCTGGCTGTCGATGCTCCCCGACTGGGACCACCGCGTCCCCTTCCTCTCACACCGCGGCCCGACCCACACCCTCGCGTTCGCCTTCCTCGTCGGCGCCGTCGGCGCCGGTGCGGGTGTCGGCCTCGCCTCCGTCTTCGACGGCGGCCGGGCCACGCTCGTTCCCTTCGGTTTCGCCGTGGGTGCGCTCGCGATCCTCGCCCACCTTCTCGCGGACGCGCTGACGCCCGCGGGTGTCCCGTTCCTCTGGCCGCTCTCCGGCCGGGACTTCTCGGTGTATCTCACCCGCGCCGACAACGCCCTCGCCAACTACGTCCTCCTCGCGGTCGGCGTCTGTGCGACGGCGGCGGCGGGCTTTGTCGCCCTGCGAATGGCGTGATCTTTTGTCGGTTCGCGCCCATGCGCGTCCATGAACGACGACGCGATGACGCGGTTCCCGGTCCCCGACTACGACGACCTGCCCGACGACCTGCGCGAGCGTATCGACGCGGAGACCGAGCGTGCGGGCTTTACGCCAAACGTCTTCGCGGCGCTCGCGTACGCCCCCGACCAGTTCCGCGCGTTCGTCGACTTCCACGACGCCCTCGTCGACGGGACGAGTCTGGACCGCGAGGCGGTGGAGATGATCGTCGTCGCCGTCTCCGGCGTCAACCACTGCTACTACTGCAACGTCGCCCACGGCGCGCTAGTGCGGATCTACGCGGACGATCCGTTGCTCGCCGACCAGCTCGTCGCCAACTACCGGACGGCGGACGTGAGCGACGAGCGCCTCCTCATGCTCGACGTGGCCGTCAAACTCACCGAACGGCCGTGGGAAGTGACGCAAGCCGACCTCGACCGACTCGCCGAGGCGGGCTTCTCCGAGCGCGAAATCTGGGATATCGGCGCTATCACGGCCTTCTTCAATCTCAGCAACCGGCTGGCGAGTTTCGCCGATATGCGCCCGAATGCCGAGTTTCACACGCTCGGTCGGGAGACGTAGGCCACGATAACTGTCGGGATCGGATCTATCCTGACCAATAGTTGACGGATATATATTTCTGTGTATTTGCCCGGAAACCTTATGTTTCTGCTTTTCGTCGCTAGCAACGCAATGGCGACTGGTACGGTTGCGTTCTTTAACGACACTGGCGGCTACGGGTTCATTGAGACTGAAGATTCGGACGAAGACGTCTTCTTCCACATGGAAGACATCGGCGGTCCGGACCTGGAAGAAGGGCAGGAGGTGGAGTTCGATATCGAGCAGGCCGACAAGGGCCCGCGAGCGACCAATCTCCAGCGACTGTAAGGCCGAACCGGTTTCCGGTTCGACCCTTCGGTAGCGCCGCAGAAAGATTCTTCCAATTTTCACCCCCACCAGCCGTGGCTACAGCGTGCCCGCTGCTATCCGGTCCCGGAGCCACGCCGCTCGCTCACGAATCTCGTCCCACTCAGCCGCCGACTTCCGGTCGACGTGGCTGTACATCAGCCCCATCCGACCCGTCCCCCGTCTCCTCGTGCGCTTTGAGGAAATCCCAGTACAGCGCGTTGAACGGGCAGGCGTCCTCGCCGGCCCACTCGTCGAACGCGGCCGACGAACAGAGGAAGCGGTCGTCGTCGACGAGCGTCAGCGATCCGCCGCGGGCCGCGACCAGTTCACGCAGGCGCTCCCCGGCGCCGTAACTCGGCGGACGCATGAGTCGCAGGTCGTCGTCGGGGTGGGCGTCGAAGTGGGCGTCGAGAGCGTCCCCGAAGGTGTCGGCGCGGCGGTAGTCCACCTCGTACCCCGTGCCGCGCAGTCGGTCGCGGGCGTGACGCATCGCGGCGAACACGAGGCCGAGTTTCTGCGGATGGTACGGCCGTCGGGCGGCGAACTCGGTCGCCTCGATCAGCAACACGCGGTCGGCGTCGTCGAGGACGTGGTGTTCGGGGTGGAGGTGGTCACCGAGAAGCCAGACGGTCATGGCCGGCGTTGGAACGGGGGTGGCAAAACGGTGTGGCCTCCGATCAGCCCCTCCGACGGCGGCGTCGGCTCTGCCGATAATTGAATGAAAGTATGATTCTTTCCACAAGAAAATACTACTTGTTCGTGAAGGTTATATTTGGTAAAATCGCATAACTTTAGTAATTTGCTAGTGTCAGTATCTACATGACAAAAGTTCACGTCGCCGTGTCGCCGGAAATCGAAGCGCGGATCGAGGAGTTCGTCGAGGGAGTGGACGCGCGACTGTCGGCCGACGAACCGACTGCCGACGTAGTACAGGAGGTGCTGAGCCGCATCCACGGCGACGGTGACGTCTACGACCGGTGGCTGTCCGGGGCGTCGCTGTCACTCGTCGAGCGCGTCCGACTCGACACGTACCACCCCGCGAACACGCTCACGAAGGGCGAGACGTGGGCGGAGAAAGACGAGGATCGGTTCCGGGAATCGAAACCGCTCCGGTGGCTCTGGACCGGATTCGACGCGTCACCGCTGGCGGACAACGATGCCGTCGCCCTGCCGTTCCGGCAGATGCTCGCGACACACCTGTTCGCCGAGGCTGGCGACGATCTCAAACTCTTCCGGGGCATCCGCTTTCCCTACGGACACAACATCGAAATCGGCGACCGAACGGTCATCCACGAGAACGTGCTGTTGGACGACCGTGGCGCACTCGACATCGGTGACGGCGTCTCTATCGCCGACGACGCCGCCCTCCACAGTCACAGTCACGACATCGTCGACCAGTCCGACGTGTCTATCTACCGGACGGTCGTCGACGACGACGTGCGCATCGCCTCCGGCGCGATGGTCGCTGCCGGCAGTCGCGTCGGAGAGAACGCGATGGTCGGCGCCAAGGCCATCGTCCGGGGCGACGTGCCGGCCCATCACGTCGCCGTCGGGACACCAGCCGAGAGCGTCAAGGTGAAACCGGGCTGGCAGTCGGTTGCCGAGGACCCCGGCCGACTCGCGGACAATCGCGAACGGCGTCGCATCGCGTACGACCTCCCATCGGACACCGAGACGGTCGACGAGTTCGGGCGTGACCGCAACCCTCCGGTTGGGGTCGCCTCCGACTGACTGGCCCGCCGTAGCTTTTTGTCCCGCCGCGCCGATTCCCGTCCATGGAGTACACCACCCTCGGAGACACCGGCATGGAGGTCTCGCGCCTCTGTCTCGGCTGTATGAGCATCGGGACGAGCGACTGGCGCGACTGGGTGCTCGACGAGGAGGAGGGGATCGAACTCGTCGAACGCGCCATCGACCTCGGGATCAACTTCTTCGACACCGCGAACATGTACTCCGACGGCGAGTCCGAACGCGTCCTCGGGAAGGCACTGGAGGGGCAACGCGAGGACAAAGTCGTCGCCACGAAAGGCTACTTCCAGATGGACGAGGACGACCCCAACTCCGGCGGCCTGTCCCGGAAGGCCATCGAGCAGGAGTTGGAACACTCGCTGGATCGGCTGGGGATGGACACCGTCGACCTCTATCAGATCCACCGCTGGGACTACGACACCCCCATCGAGACGACGCTCCGCGCCCTCGACGACGCGGTTCGGCGCGGGCAGGTGCGCTACATCGGCGCGAGTTCGATGTGGACCTACCAGTTCGCCGACGCGCTCCACACGAGCGACGCGCTGGGGCTAGAGCGCTTCGCCACCATGCAGAACCACTACAACCTCGCCTACCGCGAGGAGGAGCGCGAGATGCTCCCGTTCTGCGAACAGGAGAACGTGGGCGTCATCCCGTGGTCGCCGATGGCGCGGGGCTACCTCACCCGCCCCGACGAGGACATCGACGCCACGACCCGCGGGGAGACCGAGGAGTACCTGTACGAACACCCGTACCGCGAGGGCGGGGGGCCGGAAGTCAACGAACGCGTCCAGCAACTCGCCGAGGAGCGCGGCGTGAAAATGGCCCAGATTGCCCTCTCGTGGGTGTTACACAAGGACTGGGTGGACGCCCCCATCGTCGGCACTTCGACGGTCGAGCATCTGGAAGACGCCGTGGAGGCACTGGAGATCGACCTCTCGGACAGCGACATCGAGTATCTGGAGGAGCCGTACGAACCGGTGCCCGTCTCCGGGCACGATTAAAGGAAGCCGCCGCCCCCGTTGCGGACTTTCTTCAGGTCCTCGATGTAGGTTCCTTCCTTCCCTTCCTGCCCGCGATACGCACGCTCGACGTAGCCGTCGGCGTTCACGAGGATGACGAGGCCGATGTGGTTGAACATGTACTTCCCGCCGTCCTCGGGTTCGGTGCGCTGGAAGACGAAGCCGAACTCCTCCTCCAGAACGCGTTTCGCCCGCTCGCGACTCTCGGGCCGCAGGAAGTGCCAGTTGCCAGCGTCCAATTCGACGTTCATCTCCCCCGCGTACTCGCGGAGGCGCTCGCCCGTGTCACGCTGGGGGTCGAACGTGATGGGGTAGAAGCCCACGTCGTCGGCGTAGTCGTTGTTGACGCTGTGGATCTGCACCTCGCGGAGCGCGGAGATGAGACGCGGGCAGACGCTCATACAGTTGGAGTAGAAGAAGCTCACGAGCGCCGGGCGGTCCACGTCGCGCAGGCCGATCCCCGTCCCGGTCAACGGATCGGGGAGCGTCACGTCGGGAATCTGCTCGCCCCACGCCGGATAGGAAAGCGCCTCGCTCGTCACGCCGTCGGGGCGGTCCGGTTCGCCGAGCGTCGTGTTCGGGTTGCCGCCGCCGAGACAGCCGGCGACACCGCCGAGGCTCGCTGCGCCCAGCGTGCCGAGATACGTCCGTCGGTCCATAGCGGTGGGAAGGGGTCGCCACTCAAAACGCGTCTGGTCCGGCCGTCGAAAGCTATCGTCGCGGGTCGAACGCGGCTACAGGACGCCGAGATAGCGGAGCGACGCGATAATCTGTGCGACGCCGGCGACGATCATGACGACGGCGGCGAGGCGCTTTACCGTCCCGACGTGGCCGCTCCACGCCCGGAGGGCGTCGCTGCCGACGGCCGCGAGGAGCGTCACGCCCGTCAGCGGCAGCGCCGTCGCCGCGGCGTAGCTTCCGAGCGCCACGGCCGCCTGCGGCGGGGCGAGCGTGAGCGCCTGCGTGAACACGCCAAGCACGACGGGGACGACACAGCCCGCGGCCGCGAGCGCGTAGCCGCCGCCGAAGATGGCCGCCCCGACGACCGACCCCCGACGCTCGGGGAGTCGGAGGTGGAGCGTCGGCGCCCGGTCGGTCAGAAACAGGACACCGAGGACGACCAGCGCGACGCCGACCAGCGGTTCGAGCAGGGGCAACCGTTGGGCGAGTCGCCCCCCGATGGCGAGGAGGAGGCCACCGATGGCCGCGAGGACGACGACGGCGCCAGCGGAGGCGGCGAGGCCGCGGAGGGTCGCCCCGCCCAGCCCCGTCTCGTCGTTCTGGACGGCGTACCCCACGTACCCCGGCAGGAGCGGGTAGGCACAGGGCGCGAAGAAGGTGGCGAGGCCGGCGCCGACCGCGAACGTGAGCGTCCCGAGGAAGGCGGCGTCGACCATCACACGACCGACGAAATCTCCCGGTCGAGCGTCTCGGCCGAGGCGACGCCCCCGTGAGTCCAGACGACCGATCCCTCGGCGTCGGTGAGGGCGAGGTAGGGGAGGCCGCTGGCGCCGAGCGCCGCCAGCAAGTCGCCCTCGGGGTCGTGGCCGAGCGTCCACCGGCCGTCGTTGTCGCGCCACCACGCCCGCACGTCGTCGGCGTCGAGGCCGCCGCCGAAGCGTTCGTTGGTGACCGAGACGAACGCCACCTCGTCGCCGTAGCGGTCGTACGCCGTCCCCAGCGAGTCCATCTGTTCGATACAGGGGCCACACCACGTCGCGAAGCAGTCGATCAGTGTCGGCGTCCCCGCCGCCGGCACCTGCTGCGTACCGGCCGTCGATCCCACAGCGTCGAGCGTCGTCACCTCGACGGGGAGGTGGGCGCCGCTCTTGCTCCCCACGTCGACGACGCCGCTCCCGACGGCGCCGGCGCCGACGAGTCCCGTGCCCACGAGGCCAGCGAGGAGGTGCCGGCGGCCGAGGGTGCCCCCGTCGTCCGAGTCGTCGCTCATCGGTTGCGCTTCGAGGCCGACGACCAAGTGTCCCGTGGTACGCCCGTCGAAGCCGACGCTACCGTTCGGCCTCGATAGCGCTCGCGATGGCGTCGTAACTCGGCTCGACCGACCGTCCGGCGACGTAGATAGCGGGCGTCCCCTGCGCCCCGCGGTCGAGAGCACGCTGGCGGTCCGCTTCGATCACCGGCCGATACGTCTCGTTGAGGGCGTCGGCCTGAATCGCACATCCCGGCGCCCCCACGTCGTTCGCGAGGTCCGTGACGAGCGCCGGCGAGTAGTCGTTCTGGTTCTCGAAGAGTGCGTGGGCGTACTCGAAGAAGGTCGCATCGTCCGTCTCGTCCTGCACGCCGCGGGCGGCGCTGGCGGTCTGCCACGACCACCGCTCGTCGACGGGGATGGGGAAGTCGTGGAACTCGTAGCGGACGACACCCGTCTCGACGTACTCCGCGCGGAGGTCGGGAAACACCTCCAGACTGTAGGTCGCACAGTGGGGACAGGCGAAGTCCTCGAACGCCGCGACGGTCACCTCGGCGTCGCTGGGGCCGATGGTCGGCGCGGGGAGGTCCGACACTGTCGGTTCGTCCTCGATGTCGCAGTCGCTCGTGCCGCGAGTGCCGCCGCCGAGACAGCCAGCCACGAGTCCGACGCCGCCGACGCCGACCGCCGCACGCAGATACTGCCGCCGAGTTCCATGCATACTCCGTACTGGCCGCTTTCGAACTTATACTCGTGGTTCGATCACCCCGCCGAATCAGCGCGCTTAAATGTGCCCCGGCGGAACGACGAGACATGAGCTTCGAGAAAGACGACTCGGTCGTACTCCACGACAAACACAGCGAGTACGACGGCGAGACCGGGACGATCACGCAGGTGATGGAGACGATGTTCGGCGACGCCACGTACACGGTCAGCTTCGAAGACGGACAGGAGACGGGTGTGCCGGAGGACGCCCTCGAAGCGGCCGACGGCGACAGCGACGACGACGAATAGTTCGGACGCCCCGCCCGCATGTCGAGTGTCCCCTTTCACTACGTCGATCTGCGAACCTTCTGTTACGCGACGGAAGACGAGAAGCGCGTCGAGGAGGCGCTCCGGACGTATCTCCCCGACGAGTTCGAGATAGAGCGACAGGTGACGACCGGGCACCACGGTGACCGGATCGTCGTCCTCTCGGCGCGACTGGAGAACGCCGACGACGTGCGTCACGTCCTCGACTGCCTGACCGACCTCCCCGACTACGACACCTTCCTCGACGAACTCGACGACCGGGTGTCCGAAGACTGTTCGCTCTACCTGACACTGGACAAGCAGGCCGCGTTCGGCGGCGAGGTGCGACAGGGCGACGGCATCACCCTCCGCGGGAAAGTCGAGGCCTACCCCGCGAAACGCGAGTCGGCTGTCGAGAACGCCCGCGAGGCGTTCGAGGCGGCGCGCGAGTAATCAGTCCGCTTCTTCGACGAACGCGACCAGTCGTTCGGCGCCGACGAACCCGTCCGCCAGTCGCTTCACTTCCGCTCCGCGCTCGAACAGCACGAGCGTCGGCACGCTTCGGATGTCGAACCGGTCGACCAACACGGGGTCGTCGCGAGGGTTGACGAGGACGACGGGAACGTCCGTTTCTCGGGCGACGACGCTCAGGACCGGTTCCATCGAGGCGCAGACGCCACAGCCCTCGGTGAAGAACTCGACGAGGACGCGGTCGTGGTCGTCGACGAGGGCGTCAAGGTCGGCAGCCGTGTCGACACGAATCGGGGCGGCGTCGGTGTCTTGCATACCGGAGCTACGCGTTCGAGGCTCGTGAGTCGTTCGGTGGCGCGTCCGTCGCCGACGTTACGGCCACTTGATCCCGCAGCCACGCGACGGACCGGGGTCGAGGTCCACGTCCTCGCCCGCGCGCACCGTGTCGATAGCCTGCCGGATGTAGAACTCGGTGGCCTCCTCGTCGGGGCCGAGGGCGTCGTCGAGGCGGCCGTGGTACGCCAGTCGATACTCGCCGTCTTCGCGCCGGAAGAGGAAGGGATCGGGGGTGCAGACGGCGCCGTAGGCGCGGGCCACCTCGGCCGTCTCGTCGCGGAGATAGGCGTCGTAGGCGACGCGGCCCTCTTCGACGAACGCCTGCATCTTCTCGACGGAGTCCTCGGGGTACTCCTCGGCGTCGTTGGCGTTGATGCCGACGACGGCCACGTCGTCCTCGGTCGCGATGTCGTTCAGCAGGTCGAACTTCGCCTGCGCGTAGGGGCAGTGGTTACAGGTGAAGACGACGAGGAGGGCGTCTTCGTCGAAGGAGTCGAGGGTGTACGTCTCGCCGTCGACGCCGGGAAGTTCGAAGTCGGGCGCTACGTCGCCGTCTTCGAGTTCGGAGTCGGATTCCGGAAGTGCCATACCGAAAGTTGAGCCGCGACGGTGAAATACTGTGGGCCAGCGGCAACGGCATCGGGTCAGCGGCTGTTGCACCGTCGAAGCCACTCCCCGTCAGGTGCCCGTGGCGGGCGACTGTCGCCGGCCGGTCTTCCGCGACAGCCAGTCACCGATGGCCGCGCCGACGACGCCCGTCACCGCGGCCAGCCCGAAGGCGAGCAGGGACACCGTTAGTATCGCTCCGACACCCATCCCGACGGCGGCGGCTTGGAACCACGCCGGCCCCGCCGCGCCACGAACGGCGACGAGCACGTCGGTCAGCATCCAGAGCACCGGCAACCCGCCGATCAGGCCGACGCGGATGCCGACCGAGCGGCGCGCCGACGTGTCGCCTGCGTGGAGGTAGCCGGCGACGAGGCCGCCGAGGAGGACGGGGCCGAGGGAGAGTTCGCTACCCAATTGCCAGAGCAGGTAGGCGGTACCGGGGAGGGCGACGAGGCCGCCGACGAGCGCGTGCCGCCACGTCTCGGAAAGGGGACCAGTTCGGGACACGGCAGAGTTTTCGGATAACCAACACAAAATCGTTGGGGCTCGCTACACCGACACCAGATAGATACCGAGCATCGCACACGCGATGCCTGCCACCTTGCGGAGTGTCAGCGATTCGCTCAGGAAGACGATGCCGACGACGGAACTGACGACGAGGAAGGTGCCGAAGATGGGGACGACGGCGCTGACGGGGCCGAGCGAGAGCGCGCGGTAGTACGCGAGAATCCCCACCGCCAGAAACAGGCCGGCGAGGTAGAGATACGGCGCCTTGGGGTGGGAGAGGTACGTCGTCACCGAGTGGCCCTCGTAGAGGACGACGCCGATGGTGGCGACGAGGAGGAGGCCGTTGGTGATGAGTGCGGCGACGAAACTCGGAATCTTCGGATCGCCGGTCGTCGCGAAACCGACCAGCGGTGCGACCGCCGAGTAGGCGACGAGCGCCACGAGCGCCCACTGGAGATAACCCATGTGGGGTACGCCGCCCGGTGGCCAGTATAGGGTTTCGATTCTGGGGAAGCCGCCCTCCCCTACGGTCGATGCGCGTCGACGTGTGCCTGCAGGTCGGTGGCGCTTCCCGTGCCGTTCCCCGAGACGTAGTAGGCGGCGCAGGCGTTCCCCATGGCGACGGCGAGGGGCCAATCCCACCCCGCCGCCAGCGAGCGCGCGAGGCCGGCGCTGAAGCGGTCACCCGCTCCCGTCTCCGTCAGCGCCCGCGACACGTCGAGCGTCGGGACCCGCACCCTCCCCGAGGGCGTCGCCGCGACGGCGGCGTCCTCGCCGTGGACGACGACGCCCGTCGCACCCGCCGCCGCCCGGACGCCGTCGAGAGCGTCGGCGTCGGTCGCGGCCGACTCCCCGTTGCCCGCAGCGTCCGCCAGCCGTCTGGCCTCGTCGTCGTTGACGCTCAACACGACATCGTAGACGCCGTCGAGGCGGGTGAGCGCGTCGAGAAGGTCGCCCGCCTGCGCCGTCGAGAGCGGTCCGGGGTCGACACAGAAGACGCCGCCGTCGGGGTCCCGTGCCGCGATGTCGCCGAGTGTCGGGCCGAGTCCCGGCATCGACGCCCAGTTGACACAGCAGAGCGCGTCGCGTTCGAGAAAGTCGTCGACGTCCAGCGCCGTTTCCAGATCCGCGAAGGACCACGAGGAGAGGTCGTCCGACTCCTCGACGAGCATCACGTCGTCGGCGTCGAACAGACAGACCCGGACGCGGGCAGGCGATCCCATCGACACCGTCTCGAAGGCGAACTCGAAGATGGGGTGATCGAGGTGGCCGGCGAGGGTCACGTCGTCGCCCAGCGCCGCCGCCTGCCGCGCCGCGTTCACGGACTGCCCGCCCGCGTCGGTCACCACGTGATCGAGCGTGAACGAGTCGCGGCCGGCGGTAAGTCCCGCGGCGAACGCCTCGCGCGAGGTGACCGTCGACTCGCCGTCTCGAAGCCGGTAGTAGTCGTCGACGCTGCCGTCCGGAAAGGCTCCAACGCGGACCGGGTCGAGGCCGTCCGCCAGACGGGCGACGAGATCGTCGTACGACATCCAGTCGCCGTAGGCAGGGTGGATGGAAAAACCTCCTGACGAGTCACCCGATCCAGACGGACGAGAAGGCGTCGAAGAAGTCCTCGTCGGTCGCGATGAGTTCGTGCGTGATCCGGAGGTCCTGTGCCCGCCCCGTCACGTCGTCGACGAAGTCGTCGACGCGGCTCCGGTACTCCGTCGCCAGTCGCCCGCCGAAGTAAGTTCGTCTGGTCAGGTCGGATTCGAGGTCCTCGAAGATGGTGTCGCCGCCGACTTCGGGATCGAGTTCGTCCGGCGAGAGCACCTGCACGAGGACGACTTCGTTGCGCGAAAGCGACGCCAGCCCCGTCTCTAGGCCGTCCAGATCGCCGATGCAGTCGGTGACGACGACGACGAGCGACCGCGAGCGAATCGACGCCGCGTACTCCGAGAGCGCCGTCTCGAAGTCCGCCTCTCCGTCGGGGACCGTCTCGTTGAGGCGGTCGACCAGCGCCAACACCTCGCCACGTGAGGACTTGCTGGTGTCGATGCGTTCGGGGCGCTCCCGGAACAGGGAGAAGCGGAAGTCGTCGTGTTCCTCGGCGGTGAGATAGGCGTAGCTCAGTCCCAGTTTCGCGCCGAACTCGAACTTGTGTTCGTCGCCCTCGCCGAAATCCATCGACGCGCTCGCGTCGAGCAGGATGTGGACCGTGAGGTTGCGCTCCTCCTCGAACTGCTTGATGAAGAACTCCTCCGTGCGGGCGTAGAGCCGCCAGTCGATGAGGCGGGTGTCGTCGCCCGGCGAGTAGCGCCGGTAGTCGCTGAAGGTCAACCCCTCCCCGACGCTCGGCGACTCCCGCTCGCCTTTCTTGATCGCCGTGGTCTGCTGGTTCATCGAAGCCTCGAAGCGATCGAGTTCGTCGAGAAAGTCGGGGTCGATGGTCATACGTCGTCGACGAGATCCGCGATCACGTCGTCGGTGGTCAGGCCCTCGCGCTCGGCCCGGAAGTCGAGCAGGATGCGATGACGGAGGACCGGCGGCGCCATCGCCTCCACGTCCTCCCACGAGACGTGGTTGCGGCCCTGCAGGAACGCCCGCGCCTTGGCGGTGAGGACGAGACCCATGCTCGCGCGCGGACTCGCACCGAAGTCGACCGTCTCCGCCTCGCGGGTCGCTCGCACCAGTTGGATCGCCCGGTCGCGCACGTCGTCGGCGATGGGCACCTCGCGGACGAGCGACTGGATCTGCTTGATCTCCTCGCGCGTGAGCACCTTCTCGACCGGCGGGGGCGCCCCACCCGACCCGCCGCCGGTGTAGAGGTTCACGATGTCCTGTTCCTCCTCGTAGGAGGGGTAATCGAGGACGAGTTTCAGCAGGAAGCGGTCCGTCTGCGCCTCGGGGAGCGGGTAGGTCCCTTCCTGGTCGATGGGGTTCTGCGTCGCGAGGACGAAGAAGGGCCGCGGGAGGTCGTACGTCTCGCCCGCCGCCGTCACCTGCTTCTCCTGCATCGCTTCCAGCAGGGCGGCCTGTGTCTTCGGCGTCGCGCGGTTGATCTCGTCCGCGAGGACGACGTTCGCGAAGATAGGCCCCTTCTCGAAGACGAACTCGCGGTTGCCACCGGATTCGCGGATGATCTCGGTTCCCGTGATGTCCGAGGGCATCAGGTCGGGCGTGTTCTGCACCCGCGAGAAGTCGAGGTCGGTCACGTCGGCGACGGTCCGGACCATGGTGGTCTTCCCGAGGCCGGGATTGCTCTCCAGTAGCGCGTTGCCGTCCGCGATGATGCAGACGAGCAGGCGTTCGAGCACCTCGTGCTGCCCGATGATACGTTTGCCGACCTCCTCGCGGACGCGGCCGAGTCGTTGCTGTAGCGTGTCGATGTCCGTTTCGCTCATTCGTTTTCCGTCTCCTGACTTTCCTGCCGTATTCGAAGGTTGTACTCCCGGATCAGCTCCGCGTCTTCGAGCTGTTCGCGCTCCGTGAAGCCGGCGCGCTGGCTCTCGACAGCATCATCTCCGCCGAAGCCGCTGTCCTCGTAGGCTGCCGCCGACTCGGCGTCGCTCCCTTGGCCGCTCCCCGACCCGCTGGTGTCGACGGTGGCGTCCAGATTCTCCTCGCCCGTCGGCACGTCCTCCGGTTCGCCGAGGATGGACGACCCGTCCTGCAGGCCGGTGTAGTCCGACTGGGTGCCGCCGCCAGGCGTCTCCGCCTCCGGCGTGTCACCGAGACCGGCGAGCGTGATGTCGACGACGGCCAGATGAATCGTCGCGACGCTCACGGCGGTGATGAGAACGACGGTCACCGCGACGCGCCGGAGGTCGAGGAGACCGATGCTCGACGAGCGTTTGAGGTCGTCGAGGACGCTCTCGTAGAGCCGGCGGGCCATCCGCGAGTGGCGGTCCGTGCCGCCGGCCGTCGGCCGGCGCTTCGAGGGGCGTCGCCCCTCGCCCACTGCGTCCCGCGCGGTCCGCAGCGACTCGCGGAGTGCGGGGTTGGCGGCCTCGAACTGTTCGACCAGCGGCCGTCGCACCCGCCACGCCACCTCGACGACGAAGACGAGAAGCCCGACGGCGGCGCCGACGACGGCGGCGCTCGACACCGTCGGTTCCGCGAGCGTCACCCCCACCGTCTCCCGGAGGAAACGGAGAATCGCCGGCGGGATGGGCAGCCGCGTCGGGAGTCGAGGAACGCCACCCACGAACGTCGCGACGAGGTTCACCAGCAGCGTCGCGAGCGTCGCGTCGACGACGGCGTAGATGACGGCCACCTTCCACCCCTCGCGCCTGATCTCGGTGAGCGCGCGGCGGATGCGGCGCGCCTCGGTCGGCGGGTCGGCGTCGTCCGCCTCTTCGGCGGTGGCGGTATCCGACGTACTCATGGGCAGAAACTCGGCTTGGAGCCGTTGATCATGGAACACGCCTGGTTTCGCTGTTGCCGGAGGTCCTGCACCTCATTCCGGAGATTGGCGTTCTCGTCTTCGAGGTCGTTCACCTGATTTTCGAGGCTACTCACGTCGTCTTCGAGTTGCGACACTTCGTCGTTCAGGTCGTCCACGTCGTTCTGGAGCTGATTGCGCTGCTGGCGGAGGTTCTGGTTCGTGGACTCCAGACTGTTGACCTCGGACTGGAGGTCGCTGTTCCGGTCTTCGAGCGTGCTGACCCGGCCTTCGAGTTCCTGCACTTGTTGCCGGGCGGACTGCAGGTTCTGGCGCGTCGACGCGAGTTCCTCCTCCGTCGACTCCAGTTCCCCTTCGGTCTCTTCGAGGTTCTCGGAGACCTGGTTCACGTCGCTCCGGGTGGTGCTGAGGCTCTGATTCAGCTCCTGGAGGCGCTGGCGGGTGTCCTGCAGGTCGGATCGGGTCGACTGGAGGTCCTGCCGGAGCTGTTGGTTCTGCTGTCGGAGTTGGCTGTTCTCGGCGTCGAGTTCCTCGACCGACTCCTGGTAGTACAGGGTGGCACCTGCGGTGCCCGCGACGGACACACAGATGAGGAGGGCGAGGACGAGATTAATCGAACGACCGATCAGGCTCATGGGAGACCACTCTCTGTTTGTGTACGTCCGTTGTACACTTGAAGCCGCCGGACGACCACCTCCGCCAAGAAGAGGAGGAGGCCGGCGACGAGGAACGCCCAGTCCCACGTCTGGCGCACGTCGCGGATGCGCGTCGACTGCTGGCGGGCGAACGCGGCGATTTCGGCGGCCTGTCCGCGCTGGAACTGCCGACCGCCGGTCGACCGCACGGCCTCCGTCAGCGCCGTCGACGTGCCGAAGGCGGCGTACTCGGCCGGGTAGTTCGCGGCGTAGGTCGCTCCGGCGACGCTCTTGAACCCGGTACTCGTCGGCGTCACCTGTGCCCGGTAGACGCCCTCGTCGACGGCGGTGAACGGTGCGTCCGTCCCGCTCGGGGGGCTGTCGCCACGGTAGATGACCGTCGTCGGTTCGCCGACGCGGGTGTCGGCCACGTCCGTCACGCCCGACGCCTTGCGCTCGGGGTCGCCGATGGCGTAGTTGACCGATTTCGAGACGAGCAGGGAGTCCGGCTGTTGCAAGAGGCCGTCCAGCCCGCCATCCGGTCCGTAGGTGGTGATGGTGGCGACCCGGCCCAGTCCGTACCGCCACGAGGCGACGGCGGGCGTGCCGTCCGGCGCGGCGACGAGGAAGTCCGCGCCGGGGCGCATCGACACGTCGTTGACCTGCCCGGGGTTCGACTCCAGCGTCACGCCGCTGGTGATGAAGTGGCCGGAATCGACGATGGTGAGCCCCTCGCCCTGGAACCGTCGGCTGCCGCCGCCGAAGAGGAGGCGGAGGCGGTCGGTTTCGTCGGCGCGGAAGTAGTTCCCCCCCGATTCCTCGGCGATCCGCCGGAGGACGCCCTCGTTGACGGTGCGCCCGGCGCCGACGGCGATGACGCGGATGCCCTGCCGGCCGAGGGCGTTCGCCACCACCGCGGACCGACTCTCGGTGTCGCCGCCGTCGCTGACGAGGATGATCGTCCCGCGCTGGCCGCCGAGCATCTCCTCGGCCCCCCGGAGACCGTTGGCGATGTTCGTCGCCCCGCCGGCCTGCAGGCGCCTGATCCGATCCTGTACCGTCCCACGGTTCTGGCTCAGCGGCGCAGGATCGACGACGCTGTACGCCTGATAGTTGAAGCCGACGACGCCGACCGTGTTCTCGTCGTCGAGTTGCGAGAGAGCGTCGAGCGCGATGGCCTTCTGGATACGCATCCCCTCGCCCGCGCTCCCGGAGACGTCGATGAGCATGACGATCCGGGCACTGCCGGGCGTCGACTCGCCGAAGGTGACCGGGAGCGTCGCGGCGATAGAGGAGTTGGCGTAGTTGCCGTTCTCGAAGCTGTTCGGCCCGCCGACCGTCAGGAGGCCGCCGCCGTCGATGACGAACCGCTGGAGTTCGTCGACGTTCCCCAGATCCCCCGCGGCGACGTTCTGGACCACGACCGCGTAGTAGGGGTCGAGGTTCGCGGGCACCGACTCCGCCGTCTCCACGTCGTAGAGTTCGCTCAGGTAGGACTGCAGGGAGTAGTTGCCACGGGAGACGTAGAGAATCTTCGGCTGATCGACCACGCGGACCGTCTTCAGCGCCTGATCGTTGATGGGGTAGGTGTCGCTGCCGTCGATCTCCGCCGTGATCTCGTGGCTCCCGGTCTGCTCGAAGGTGTGGCTCACGGAGACGCTGCCCGTTCCCTCCGCGATCCGTTCGGTCGTGATGGGCGTGCCGTCGATTTCGACCGTTACCTCGACCGGGCCGTCGGCCTGTACGCCGTTCACCTGCACGAGGAAGCGACTCTCGACGCCGACGCTGGCCTTGCTCGGCCCGGCGAGCGTGATGTAGCGTTCCGTCTCCGCCGGGCCGGGCGTGACGGTACTGATCGTGGCGTTGAGCGAGCGGGCGAACTCCGCCGTCTCGGTCAGGCTCTGGCCGCCCGTCACCTGCCCGTCCGACACCACGACGACCGAGCCGTTCTCGCGGAGGTTGGCGGCGATGCCGTCGCCGATCCGGGAGTTCGTCCCCTGAGCGATGGTCGAGGTGGTGACCGGGACGCCCTCCTCCTCGATCCGGGTCGCGAGGCCCTCGGCCACGTCCGGCGAGACGGCCGTGCTGTCCGAGCGGTCGACGAGCAGAGAGACGGTGGGGTCGCCCTGCGTCTCCATCGTGACGACGGTAAAGGGGCCGGCGGCCGCGACGACGATCAGCGTCGCGACGACGACCCGCGAGGCGATCAGGAGGCGACGACTCCGCGTCGAGGCCGTCCCCGCCGCTCGGTAGCGGATCAGCAGAACGAACAGGGCGATGGCGACGGGCAGGGCCACGAGCAGGAGCGGCCGTTCGAGGCCGATGACGGTGCCGTCACCGAGTGTCGTGCGGACTGCGAGCGGCGTCATCAGAGATCACCCCGCCGGCGGAGGTAGGCGATTTCACCCACGGCGACGAGCAGGGCCGCGAGCGCGACGATGGGCGTCAGCGGCCGGGGCACCTGCCGTTCCTCCTCGCGCGTGGTGATGCCCGTCTCGTCGCTGCGAGCGTCGAGCGATTCGGCGGCCACGTCGGACTCGCTCTCGCTGTAGAGCGAGACGCCGATCCGGCGGGTCGCGGTGGTGTAAAAGCCAACGTTGTCGAGCGGGACGACCTGTGACGAGACGCTCCCGCCGGGCGTCCCGACGGTCGTCTCGTTCGCGAACTGGAGACGGCCGCCGGTTTCGCGGTTCAGCGTCGGGAGCGGCTCTCGCCCCGCGAGGTAGAACGTCGCCCGCTTCCAGAAGACGGGGTACTGGTAGTTGAACCGGAAGGGGTCGTCGTTCACGACGTAGCCGTAGTAGAGGACGCGCCCCTGGCCGCGTTGCTGGGTGGCGACGAGCGCCGTGCCGTTCCCGGTCTGGACGAGGGGCGTGCCGGAATCGAGCGATCCCTGGAGGTAGCGCTCGGGCGGCGGGAAGTCGATGCCGCGGGTGAGTTCGTCCGTCGTCACGCGGCCGACGGAGGGGTTGGTGGCGACCCCCGACGGCGAGAGTAAGAGGAGGTCGCCGAGGAGGTCCGGGGGCGACGGTTGTGCGAGGACGCCGACGCCGCCGCCCGCCTCGATCAGGTCGCGGCCGGCCTCGACGTTACCCCGGAGGAGGCGTTCGGAGTCGAGGTTGCTGTAGAGGATCACGTCGTAGTCGTCGCCGACGGTCGTCGGCGGCTGGTCGACGGTGAGCTGCACCTCGTCGATGACCGAGAGCGCGGTGGTGAGATATCGGTTCTGGTCGTTGGTCAGGAGGAGCACGTCCACCGTCGGATCGGCGGGGGCGGAAACGTACGCCGTATCGTCGGTGGGGAAGGAGTCGCCGGGCGTGAGTCGCGCCTCGCCGCCACCGGCGGGGACGGTGAGCGTCACCCGTTCGAGGTCGCCGGGGCCGAGCGTGACCGACTGGCGCTGGTTGCCGAGCGCGACCGAGCGGGTGACCTCCGACGTGCCGAAGTTCTTCACGGAGAGCGTGACCTGTCGCCCCGAGAAGGCGCGGTCGACGATACCGACGTTCGACTCCCCTCCGCCAGCGAACTGCTGGAGATCGACTTGGAGGTCTCTGGCGCGCGCGGATCGGACGGCGTCGGTCCACCCCGTGTCGTCCGCGAAGTCGCTGAAGACGACGACGCGGGCGTTTTCGCCGGCGATGGAGGCGGCCTGTGAGATGGCGGCGCCGAGGTCGGCCGGCGTGTCGGCGACCGAGAGGCCGTCGAGCGTCCGCTCCACTTCGTCGACGCCGCCGGAGCGGAGGACGATCCGGCTCTCGCTCCCGGCAAAGACGACCGAGTTGGTGCCGGTGGTCGACTCGCGGGCGGCGGCGACGGCGGCCGAGAAACGGGTGCCGCCGTCGGTCTGGACGCCCATGCTCGCGCTCCCGTCGAGGACGATCACCGTCTCCTCGACCGTCTGGCTCTCGGAGACCGTGACGTAGGGGCCGGCGAGGGCGAGGGCGAGGGTGACGATGACCAGCAGTTGCAACAGGAGCAGGAGACTGCGCCGAAGCCGTTCGAGGAGGGGGTTCGACGCGTCGCGCTCGTCGTCCTCGAGAAGGAGGCGGAGGGTGGGGAGCTTTATTCGGCGCGGGTCGGGCTGGACGAGATAGAGGATGACGATGGGGACCACGGCCAGCAGGGCGACCAGCCCCAGCGGTGTCAGAAACACGTCGGAGAGGGCCATGCCCGCAAATCGGCGTCGTCGACCATCGGTCTTTCGCCGCCGAGAACCCCCGCCGGGCGCTCTTCGAACGCCGACGCACACGTAGTGTCACCATCGTTCCACACGGATACTGACGCGTAGGCAAACCCTTTTACTGAGGCGTCCAACCCCTCCGTATGGACGCTAAACGGGAATTGGTCGATTTACTTCTGGAGGACGCTCGCGAGGACACGGAGACGATGGCGCGACAGCTCGGCCGATCACAGGACGAGGTCGAGGAGATGCTCGACGAACTCGAGTCGAACGGCTCCATCGCCGGCTATCAGGCCGTCGTCGACTGGAGCAAGGTCGACGAGGACCACGTCACGGCGGAGGTCGAACTCAATCTCGAACTCGACCGCGACACGACGTACGCGCAGGTCGCCCAGCGGATCGCGAAGTTCGACGAGGTGACGGCGCTGCACCTCGTCTCGGGTGACTACGACTTCGACGTGACCGTCGAGGCGGAGTCGATGCGCGCTGTCTCCATGTTCGTCTCGGAACAGATCGCACCGATTCCGGAGGTCACCCAGACGGTCACGCACTTCGTCATGAAGACCTACAAGAATCGTGGGATCGAGTTCACCGAACGCGACGACGACGATCGGCTCTCGGTTTCGCCATGAAGCTGTCGGAACGCGCCAGAGACACGCCACCGTCCGGCATTCGGCGGTTCTTCGAGCTCGCGGAGGAGATGGACGACGTCATCTCGCTCGGGGTGGGTGAACCCGACTTCAGCGCCCCGTGGAAGGCGCGCGCTTCCGCCATCCACTCGCTGGAGCGCGGCCGCACCTCCTACACCACCAACCGCGGGATGTACGACCTCCGAGCGGCTATCTCGGAGCACGTCACGCGGTACGACCTCGACTACGGGCCGGAGGAGGAGATTCTGGTGACGACCGGCGCGAGCGAGGCGGTCGACCTGGCGCTCCGGGCCATCGTCGACCCCGGCGACGCCGTCGCCATCCAGTCGCCGGCGTACATCTCCTACGGGCCGGGTGTGCGCTTCTCGGGCGGCGACCCGCTCCCGGTCTCGACCCGCGCCGAGAACGACTTCGTGCTCACCTACGACGACTTGGAGCGTGCCGGTGCCGCGGACGCCGAGGCGCTGATGATCTGTTACCCCAACAACCCGACGGGGGCGACGGCCACACGCGACGAACTCGCGGAGATCGCCGAGTTCGCCAAAGAACACGACCTGATGGTGCTGTCCGACGAGATCTACGCGGGGCTCACCTACCGCGGCGATCACACCTCTATCGCGACGCTCCCCGGGATGCGCGAGCGGACCATCGTGTTCAACGGCTTCTCGAAGGCCTACGCCATGACTGGCCTGCGGTTGGGGTACGCGCTGGGGCCGGCGGAGGCCATCGACGCGATGAACCGCATCCACCAGTACACGATGCTCTCGGCGCCGACGACGGCGCAGTACGCCGCGCTCGAAGCCCTGCAATCGTGTGACGACGACGTGCAGGACATGCGCAAGCAGTACGACCGCCGCCGGCGGTTCGTCATCTCGCGGTTCCGCGACATGGGCCTCGACTGCTTCGAGGCGACCGGCGCCTTCTACGCCTTCCCCGAAGCGCCGTACGACGACGAGCAGTTCGCGGAGGATCTCCTCCACGAGAAGGGCGTCGCGCTGGTGCCCGGTCGAGTCTTCGGCGAGGAGGGGCACGGTCACCTCCGCGTCTCGTACGCCACGGGCATGTCGGATCTGAAGGAGGCGCTGAACCGCATCGAGGCGTTCATCGACGAGCGCTGAGAGGACGTCCGTAGCGGGCGGGTGGCGGTCCACCGGGACACAGCCACCGCAGACCCGATGAAGACCCCGACTGCATCGCCGGCCGAATATTATCCGTGATTCTTCGATAAGAAGTATTATTTGGGGGCGTTCCGTTCGGACGATTGATGGTTGCGGGTGGTGGGATGGGACCCGACGACGACGGTGTCAGCTTCGCCCACGCCCTGGCGACGCTGAAAGAGCAAGGGAGCGCCCTTCTCGTCGTGGGATCAGTCCCCGAAGAGATGTTTGCAGACGCGTCAGCGACGATGCTGGGCGATCCGTCCGCCGACCCCCCGCGGCGGCGTCTCGTCGTGGCGCCGGAACCGAATCGGTCGAGTGCGATCCGTCGCCTCCGCGAGACGGGGCCACTCTCCTCGGAGTACGCCCGTCTCGTCACGCGCGGCGAGGAAGCACGGAGCGCCGCAGCGGCCAGCCGGCCACTCGATCAGATCACGCCGCGGACGCACGTGATCGACGGCTCGATCCGTGACCTCGGCACGACGGTCGCCGAAGTGATCGAGGAGTTCGACCTGTTCGCGGGCGGCCTCGACGCCGCGGAGTTCCGCATGGCCTTCGACTGTCTGCCGACGATGCTCTCGGCGTACGGCCGCGAGACGGCGTTTCGCTTCGTGCACGTCATGGTCGCACAGGCCCGTGCGGTGTCCGGCCTCGTCCACTTCCGGCTGCCGCGGGACATGGACTCCGAGCTCGTCAGGCTGTTCCAGCCGCTGTTCGACGCGACGGTCGAACTTCGGATCGACGGCGGCGAACTCAATCAGCGGTGGCACTTCCGCGACCGCGACCTCACGTCCGACTGGTTACCGCTTGGCGGGACGTGATCCTCTCAATAATGTATCATAACCAACAATACGCTTTTGTGGACGACGACTGACCTATACACACGATGAGTCGGACCGAGCGGCCGCGCGGGGACCGCTTCGAGATGGAGAGTGACAACCTCGAAGTGTCGTTCTCGACATTGGAGGACGATCCGGGGTTGGTGGTGTCGGATCTGATCGAGCGGAATCAGTTCCGCCTGTTCACCGACACGCCCGTCTCGCCGACGCCGGTCGACCCCGCGGGCCACCGCTTCCCCATCGACGCCGCGGTGGCCATCGACGCCGCGACGATCGAACTCCCGACGGTCGTCTCGGTCTGTGTCCGGAACGAGGCGGGCGACATGCTCGCGGAGACGGATCACTCCGCCCACGAGGAGTTCCCGCACGGGAGCTACAGCCTCGAACTCTGTGGGCCGATCAAGATCTATCTGCGGGTCGAGGGACCGGTCGCCATCGCGTCGGACGTGAGCCACACGCGGATCGACTTCGACGGCACCCGCGAGGTACGCGTCGGGGCCCGCTCCCACCACGAAGGTCCGGCGGCGACGATCACGACGACCGACGACCCGACCGACGTGATGATGGCCGTGTCCGAGTTCTCCTCGGCCCTGAAGACCACGTCGCCGGAGCGGTCGTATCCGACGCTTCGGGGGCACCCGCCGCTCGTCGAACTCGGTGAGCAGTTCGACGTTCCCGACGGCGTCGTCTCGCCCGACACGGGCGTCAGACTCGAACTCCCACGGGAGTACGAGTCGATTTACGTCGCCGCACCGCTCGCGTACTACATCGCGGCCGACATCGTTCCCGGTGACAGTCCCCGACTCGTGACCGACGACGGCTTCGTCCACGACCTGGACACGGTTCGTGGGTTCGAAACCGAGGTCGAGCGCGTCCTCAAACAGACGTTCTTCCTCGACTGCGTGACGCGAACGGAGGGATACTACTCGGTCGACCTCCACGAACGCGAGGCCATCGAGACCAGTCTCGACCTCGACTTCGGGTGGCTGTACGACCAGCCGCTTCGGACGCAACTGGAGGAGTATCTCTCCGTTCCCTTCGGCGCCGTCGAGGACGAACTTCCGGAGTGGCGGATGACGTCCCACGTCGCCCCCACGCCCGAGAACGTCGAACTCCTGCCCTTCGTCACCAACGACCTCGCCGTCGTGCGGACGCCGCAGGATCAGCCGGAACCGAGTTCCGAGGTACAGACGACGGCCGCGAACGAGTTCTTCCGCGATGCGTCGTTCACCCGGAGCGCGTCGGCCGACGGGGCGGCCCGGTCGTACGTCCAGCCGGAGGCGACGGACTCGCTCGAACAGTCCTGGGTGGGCGAGGGGGCGCCCATCGGCGCCAGCAAGGCGACGACGAACGCCTTCTACAACCGTCTCGACCGGACGCCAGCCGACGGCGACATCGGCATCACGGTCGTCTGCAACGACCCCCGGATGGCGGACGAACGCGACGTGGTCGACGAAGTGTACGCCTCCCGCGACGAACTCCCGTTCGACGTACGGGTCCACCACGACCTGACGCGGGCAGAACTCCGGGAGGTGCTCTCCGTCGAGGCCGACCTCCTCCACTACATCGGCCACATCGACGGCGAGGGGTTCGAGTGTTCCGACGGCAAACTCGACGCGACGACGCTCCGAAGGGCCGGTCCCGACGCCTTCCTGCTCAACGCCTGCCAGTCATACGAACAGGGTTCGGCCCTGATCGAAGCGGGCGCCATCGCCGGTATCGTCACGCTGTCGGACGTGATCAACAGCGGTGCCGTCCGGATGGGGCGGATGCTGGCCCGACTCCTGAATCAGGGCTTCACCGTCGGAAGCGCCCTCGAAGTCGCCCGCGACGACTCCATCATCGGCGACCAGTACACGATCATCGGGGACAGTAGTCTGTCGCTGGCCCGGACGGACGGTGGGCCGCCGAACGTCTGCGTCGTTCGCCGCCGCGGCGACGACCACTTCGAACTCGACTGGCAGACACACCCCTCGACGTCGTTCGGCATGGGAAGTCTCGTAATCCCGTGGCTCAACGACGTGGACGAGTACCACCTCTGGTCGGGTGACTCTCGGACCTTCGACCTGACGCTCGACGAGTTACAGCAGTTCCTCTCGCTCGAGACGGTACCAGTGAAAATCGACGGCTCGCTCGTCTGGAGCGACGAACTCGAATTCTCGAAACTTTAGGGACCGGAGATACCGCCGCCGTTGCCGTCGGCGTTCATCGGTCCCGAGATACCGCCGCCGTTGCCGTCGGCGTTCATCGGACCGGAGATACCGCCACCGTTACCGTCGGCGTTCATCGGACCGGAGATACCGCCACCGTTACCGTCGGCGTTCATCGGACCGGAGATACCGCCACCGTTACCGTCGGCGTTCATCGGTCCCGAGATACCGCCGCCGTTGCCGTCGGCGTTCATCGGTCCCGAGATACCGCCACCGTTACCGTCGGCGTTCATCGGACCGGAGATACCGCCACCGTTACCGTCGGCATTCATCGGACCGGAAATTCCCCCGCCGTTGCCGTCGGCATTCATCGGGCCGGAAATTCCCCCGCCGTTGCCGTCCGCCGTCAACTGGTTGTCTGCCGGGGCCGTTTTCACCGTACTGCTGTCACGTTCGGACATTGCACTCTACCCGTCGGGTGACTACGAATTATAATTTTTCGAGAATATCTGATAGTTAATATAATCAATTAATGCAGTTGATCACTGACATAAAATAGAAAGGAAAAAGAAACCGGCGGACGGGATCGGTGCGGCGGACGGCCGCGGCGACCCGCCGCGTTACTCGTTGCGATCGTCGTCTTTCGCGAGATCCTGGTAGATCAGCGTGAGATCATCGCTGTCGCTGAGGCGAGCGAGTTTGTCGTCGAGGTCGGTGCGCAGGGCGGTGAGTTCGTCGACGAGTTGATGGTACTCTTCGCTGGTTTCGAGTTCGGTTCGATCTTTCTCCGATTCGAGAAGTGCCTTCTTCGAGGCGAGGGAAAAGAGCTGTTTGACGCCGTCATCGTACTCGTCGCGTACCCGGAGGCTCTCGACCATTCGTACGAGATCCGCCTCGGAGACCGGTTTGACGAGGTAGTCGTCGAACTCCATGTCGACGATGTCGGTGTCGGGTTCGACCGCGGTCACCATCGCGACCCGGCAGTCGAAGCCCTGATTGCGGATGCGATCGAGCACCTCGTCGCCCGAGAGGTCGGGCATCCGTCGGTCGAGTAACACGATATCGACATCTTCGTCGAGTTTGGCGAGCGCCGCTCGCCCGTCCTCGGCCGTCCAAACCCGATACGAGTCGGCGAGCCACATCCGGTAGAGTTCGGACAGGTCACGTTCGTCCTCGACGACGAGGACGAGGGGGGAATCGTCGCTCATGTGTGCTTCCGAGGAGGAGTACGCCCACTCACAGTAGCCAATGTATCATGGGTGTATATCAAAATACCCCTTGCGGAACCGGTACAGGCCGACGAATCGGCCGTTTTCATCGGGCTTGTGGTCCGCCAGTATCGCCCTTCGCCGCTCCGTTCCAGCGGCGCACCGGGAGTCCCGCTCACTCCTGCGGGCTGTAGTTCGGCGCCTCGTCCGTGATCATCACGTCGTGGGGGTGGCCCTCCGTCTGCCCTGCGGCCGATACGCGGACGAACCGGGAGCGTTCCTTGAACTCCGGAATCGTCGCCGCGCCGACGTAGCCCATCCCCGACTTCATGCCGCCGACGAGTTGGTGGAGTTCGGAGGCGAGCGTCCCCTTGTACGGCGTCGCGGCCTCGACACCCTCCGGGACGAAGCCCTCCTCCTCGTCTTCCTCTTTCAGGTAGCGGTCGCCGCCACCCGAGCGCATCGCGCCGACCGAGCCCATGCCCCGGTACTGCTTGTACTTCTTGCCGTTCATCGTGATGACGCGCCCCGGCGCCTCGTCGGTGCCCGCGAAGTAGGAGCCGAGCATGACGGCGTCGGCGCCGGCGGCGATAGCCTTGATCGCGTCGCCGGAGTAGCGGATCCCGCCGTCGGCGATCACCGGCACGTCGTGTCGGCTGGCCACGTCCGCCACCTCGGAGACGGCGGTGATCTGGGGCATCCCCGCGCCCGTGACGACGCGGGTCGTGCAGATCGACCCCGGTCCGATACCGACCTTGACGCCGTCCGCGAAGTCGACGACCGCCTCGGCCGCCTCGCGCGTGCCGATGTTGCCGACGACCACGTCCGCGTCGACGCTCTCTTTGATCTCGCGGGCGCTGTCGATCACGTTCCGGTTGTGGGCGTGGGCGCAGTCGATGAAGAGTACGTCCGCACCGGCCTCGTCGGCCGTGCGGGCGCGGTCGTCCTCGAACGGCCCGACGGCGACGCCGATCCGAAGGGCGCCGTCCTCGTCACGCGCCGCGTTCTCGTGTTCGCGCCGGTGGAGGATGCCCTGCATCGTGACGAGGCCGACGAGGTGGTCCTTGTCGTCGACGATGGGCACCCGTTCGATCTTGTGGTCGTACATGAGTTCGAGTGCGTCACGCGCCGTGACACCCTCGCCGGCGGTGATGACCTCGTCGGTCATCGCCATCCGCACCTCGTCGGACTCCCCGACTTCGAGGTAGGGGCGGATGTCCGTCCCGGAGATGATCCCGAGGACCGTGTCGTCCTCGTCGACGACGGGCGCGCCGCTGACGCCCTCGCGTTCCATCATCTCGTCCACCTCGCGGACCGTCTGGTCCGGTCGGGCCGTCACCACGTCTTCCCGCCGGATCACGAGTTCGTCCGCTCGCTTGACACGCTCGATCTCGACGATCATCTCGTCGACGGTCATGTTGCGGTGGAGGACGCCGATACCGCCGTTGCGTGCCATCGCGACGGCGAGGCCGCTTTCGGTCACCGTGTCCATCGCCGCCGAGAGGATGGGGATGTTGAGCGTGACGTTCGTCGACACCTGCGTCGACACGTCGGCCTCGTCCGGTTCGACGTGGCTCTCCATGGGGCGAAGGAGAACGTCGTCGAACGTCAGCGACTCCGGTACTCGCAGTTTCTCCGAGAAGGGTCCCGCATCGGGAACGTCGTTCGCCATGTAAACCGTCGTCTCGCCGCTCTGAAAAACGTTGCGAGACGGCGTGTGCGGGTGTGTCCGCCTCCCACACCGACGACTACTCGTACCGGAGCGCGTCGATCGGATCGACCCGCGCCGCTCGCCACGCCGGATACAGGCCGGCGAGGACGCCCACGACGACGCCGACGACCACCGCCGTCACCATCCACGCCGGCGCGAGCGCGAACGTCACCTCGGCGTACCGGGTCGCGGCGTACCCGACCACGAGTCCGATGGGGAGGGCGAGGACGGCGCCGATAGCCCCGAGCAGTCCCGCCTCGACGAGAAAGAGGACGAGTACGTCCCGGTTGCGCGCCCCCACGGCCTTCATCACGCCGATCTCCCGCGTCCGCTCCGTGACGCTCACGAGCATGATGTTGGCGATGCCGATGGCGCCGACCACCAGGCCGATCACCGCGACCCCCGTCACGAATCGCGTGATGCGCTCGATGACCGACGCCACCTCCGCCACGAAGTCGCCACTCGTCCGCGCCGTCAGTGTCGTCCCTGCCGGCGCCAACTGGCGGGCGTCCGAGCGCTCCTGCAGGTACGACTCGACGGCCGCCTTCGTCGCCGCCGTCGTCGTCGGATCGGTCACGACCGTCACCTGCGGATACGCCCGCTGACGGACGCCGACGCTCGGGCTCTCGACCACCGTCCGGTAGAAGGGATCGACGGGGACGTAGACGCGGGCCTGTTCGGCGAATCCGCTCACCGGTAACTGCCCCTCGGTGCCGTTGACGATACCGACGACGGTCAACTCGCGCGTCCGATTGCCCGCCAGCGAGAGCGTGAGGCGGTCGCCGACGGTGACGTTCTCGTCGAACGATCGGGCCGCTCGCTCGTTGAGGACGACCTCGTTCGTCCCCGACCGGAACCCGCGGCCGGCGACGATTTTCTCCTCGTCGAACGTCTCTGGCGTCGTCGCCGTCACCCGCTGGCGGGCGATGGTGTCCGATCCGTGGGTCAGCGAGTTGGCGTCGACCGTGCCCCGAGGGATGACGTTCGTCACCCCCGGAAGCGACGCCAGCGACGACACGTCGTGTTCGGTAAAGACCGGCTGGATCACCTGATCGAACCCCTCGTCGTCCTCCGGCGTGGCGAAGACGTAGACGTTGTTCGCGCTCGATCCCTCGATGTCGTTTATTACCTCCGCCTTCACGCTCGCACCGAAGGTCGCGAAGACGATGACCGACGCGATGCCGATGACGAGGCCGACGACCGTCAGCGTCGACCGGAGTTTGTGACTCCGGATGGACCGGAGGGCGATCCGCACCGATTCGACGGCGTCCATCAGTCGCTTCCCTCCCCACCGTCGAGCGACTCTACTCGCACCAGTTCGCCGTCTCTGACGTGGACGATCCGCTCGGCTCGCTCGGCCACGTGACGCTCGTGGGTCACGAGCAATAGCGTGTTTCCTCGCGCGTGCAAGTCGTCGAAGATGTCGAGCACACGGCCGCCAGTCTCGGTGTCGACGTTCCCGGTCGGTTCGTCGGCGAGGACGAGTGCGGGGTCGGCGACGAGCGCTCGCGCGATGGCGACGCGCTGGCGCTGACCGCCGGACAGCTCCGTCGGGAGGTGATCGGTCCGGTCGGCCAGCCCCACGTCCGCCAGCAACTCGCGCGCCCGGGCCGTCCGTTCGGCGCGGGGGACGCCCGCGAAGACGAGAGGGAGGGCGACGTTCTCCACCGCCGTCAGTCGCGAGAGGAGGTTGAACGTCTGGAAGACGAAGCCGATTTCCGTCCCGCGCAGCCCCGCACGCTCCGCCTCGGAGGCCGTTCCCACGTCGTGACCGGCGACGACGACCCGGCCCTCGGTCGGCGTGTCGAGCGCGCCGATCAGGTTCAGGAGCGTCGACTTCCCGGAGCCACTCGGTCCCATGACGGCGGTGTACGACCCCCGTGGGAGCGTCAGCGAGACGCCAGCTAGCGCCTCGACGATGCCACCCACGTGGTAGGTCTTGCGGACGCCCGTCAGATCGACGACGGGGTTCGTCTCGGCGCCACTCATCGCCCCCCGTTCGGGCGGGACGCTTATGAGTGGTGCGCCGGCACCGCGCCAAAGCTTCTTAGAATCCCAACCGTAACGTGAAGCATGCGACCGACACTCGGCGGGCGGCGTCGAATCGCCCTCTTCGTCGTCGTGATGGCGACGCTCGCGGCCCTGACCGGCGCCGCGATCACCGGCGGTCAGTCCGGCCAGCCCTCCGGCGAGGCGGTCCTCAACGACACCCGCGACCGCTACGCGAACGCCGAGAGCGTCGTGACGAGCGCGGAGATCACCGTCAGCAACGGCACCGCGAACGAGACGACGACCGTCGAGTTCGCCGCCGCCGGCAACCAGTCCCGGACGGTGGCCACGACCGACAACGCGACCTACCGCGCCGGCGTGAACGAAACTGTCGCGTGGTACGTCGGCCCCAACCGGACCGCAGCGTGGGACCGCGAGTCGGCTGTCCGTCCCGGCCGAAACGGCTCGGCCAGTCTCGACGCCCTCTCCGTCGACGACGAGAACATCAGTGTCGCGTATCTGCGCGAGGGAAGCGACGACGGCACCGACGCCCACGTCGTCGAGGTGACCCACGATGGCGACCGGACGGCCACGTCGACGCTCTGGATCGCCCAGTCCGACTCGCGGTTGCTCCGCGTCGAGACCACCGACGGGACGAACCGGACGGTGGTCGACTACGGCGACACCCAGTTCAACGTCAGTGTCCACGAGAGCACGTTCGACCCGCCGGCCGACCGCCTCGCGGTCACGTCGGTCGAGCGGTACGACACCTTCGACGCGGTGCAGGCGAACACCAGTCTCGACCTCCCGAGCCTCGACGCCACCTTCCGCGAGGCCAGCGTGATCCGCCGGTCGTCGTCGACGACCGTGGCCCAGCAGTACCGCGCCGACGGCGACAACGTGACCGTCGTCTCGTCGACGAGCGACCGCGAGTTCGAGTCGGCGAACGCCACGGCGGTGACGGTGAACGGCCATACCGCGAACGTCACGACGACGCGTGACCGCGCCGTCGTCTACTGGCGGACCGACGGCGTGTGGACCGCCGTCGTCGTCGACGGGAGCGAGGACCGCGCCGTCGAACTCGCGCGCCAACTCGACGAGTAACGCCGTCTCGACGCCGGTTTCGAGGGATGGCACCGGCACACAGTGGCTGTGTGTCCATTTCCCACGCAACGTTTAACCCGTCACTGGCCCAATCTAGGGGTATGGCTTCGAAGCGTTCCACCGCCACGTGCATTGCCGCTCGGACGAGTTCCACCGAGGACTCCGGCATCTCCTTTACACGCGTGGCCAACTTCAAACGCTTCGGAACCGGACGAAACGTCGTCGACGCGGGCAGATCGAGGGCGTTACACCACCGGTCGGCCGATGGTTACGGCCGTTAGCGTGGCATGAGCGTCTCGCAGCATCCGGTTGCACTCCGCCTCGAGCGACAGGTGGGCGGTGCGACCAAGCTCCTCGCCACGGTGATGGCCCTCCCGCTGATCGACGGGATTTTCCCCGCGCTGATCCTCGCGGGTGCGCTCACCTACCCGTTCGGCATCCTCGAAACCGGGTTGCTCATCTTCGGTGGCTCGGCCACCGTCGCCGTCGTCCTCGCGGAGATGGACGGCTCGCCCCGCGAGCGGATGCGGGCCATCGCCCTGTTGGGCGTCGTCCTGCTTCCCGCCGCCGCCGTCGAGGCGGCGCTGGCGCCGACGATTCAGACCGTCCTCGACATGGCCGTCTTCCAGCGGTTCGCCGGACTGGTCATCCTAACTGTCGCGGCGAAGACGGCGAGCGCCCGCGTCGGTGAATATCTCCCCCGGCCAGCGGTCATCATCGGCCTCGGCCTCGTCGCCAGCCTCCAGCCCGCGGGCGCGGCGGTGACGTTCGTCGCCGACCCCGGCCTCGTCCTCCGCGGCGCCGCCGCCGCGGGCGTCGGCGTCGGGTTCGCCATGCTGGTCGCGGCGCTCGGCCCGGTGCTCCAGGAGTCGGTCGACCTCGACCTGTTCCGGTTCGGGAGCGCCGTCGCCCTCGGAATGCTCGCGCTCTCGGTGCTCGGCCTGATGCCCACCGAGGCGCCCGTCGCGCTCGGCGTCCTCTGTGTGACCGCGGTGTTCTCGTTCGACCCCGACGGGGCGAGCGTGGCCGATGGCGATACCGATGACGACGGCGAAGTCGCGGCCGCCGACGGCGGCGACGCGAACGACGACGATCAGGACGACCAGCAGTCCGACGACGCGCGCCCCTCCCCGTTCCCCATCGAGGAGGAGTCGCGGGCGCCGTGGCTGTAGGCCCCGCGACGGCTTCGGATTTTTACCGATGGAAATCGATGAACGCTCATGAGCGACCGAATCCGGGCCCGAGTCTTCGTCTCCGGTCGGGTACAGGGCGTCTACTACCGGGCGAACACCCGCGACGCTGCACGGACCAGAAACGTCGACGGCTGGGTTCGTAACCTCGACGATGGCCGCGTCGAAGCCGTCTTCGAGGGCGACGAGGACGCCGTCGAGGCGATGATCGAGTGGTGTCACACCGGCAGTCCCGCCGCGACTGTCGACGACGTGGACGTGACGTACGAGGAGCCACAGGACGAATCGGGATTCGGTATCCGCCGATGAAGACGGGGCGAGGCGGTCAGCGGTGACGTCGCTCGTCAGACTCGTCGCTGGTGCGACCGGCGTTGTCGGCCTCGTCGTCGCGCTCGGCTCGGGATATCTGATCGTCCGCGGTCCCTTCCTCGGCGGGTCGCTGCTGGCGCCGCGACCACTCCTCGCGACGCTCGGTGCCTTCATCGTCGGCATCGTCGTCATGGCGTGGGGCCTCACGCAGTACGTCCGACTGTAGCCTTCCCTGCCGAGTCCCCGGGTTTTAACCTCGGCCGGTCGTTTGTTGGCATCGAGCATGAAGGACTACCTCATCCTCCGTGACCTGCCCGAACCGATCAGCCGCGACGACCTTCACGCAGCCGCCGAGAAATCCGGCGAGACGCTCGAGGAACTCCGCGACGAGGACGTCGACATCCGCTGGGTCGACTCCGAGGTGCTGACGAACGACGACGGCGAGGTGACGGGCACGTTCTGTCACTACAAGGCCGAGAGCGAGGATGCGGTGCGCGAACACGCCGAACGCGCCGGCCTCCCTGCCACGCGGATCGACCGACAGGGCGAACCCCTCGCCGGCGAAGACTAACGCCGCCGAAAGGCATCCTTCAAGTCCCCCCACCACCAACGTCCGGCCGAATATGCCCGAGTGCGTCGAATGTGGGGCCGAGGTGACCCTGCACGAGGATCTGGAAGTCGGAGAGATCGTCGACTGTGGGACCTGCGGTGCCGAACTCGAAGTCGTCGGCATCGACCCCGTGGAACTGGACGCCGCCCCGGAACTCGAAGAGGACTGGGGCGAGTAATAGGGAGTAGCGTACCCGTCGGTAGATGCTCGTCGCCGCGGTGCGACGACCGTCTATCACGACATCCGATACTCTCTATGCGACCCGCCGTTTTACCGCCACGCTGTCCCGGTGAGCCCTAGCCCCGTCCCGTATTCGACGCTACGCGCACGGCTCACGACGTGACGCCGATAAAAGGTCACCCGCAGGCATCCGGGGACCGAAAGTACCCCTACCAACTGCCCCCGAATTCCTGCGTCTCGTTACGTAGCCGGACCCGTATCGGTATATATCTTGTGTCAGACGTAAGTCAGACGTACCGGTTAGACCGGGTGAACTGCTCTCGTACGGACGAACTGCTAATGTCGGAAATACAACCAATAAGACATCGTCGTAAAGAGTTTTGCCGGGGTCGCGCGTACGCCGCCCTATGACCGACTACACCGTCGAGTTCGTCGGCACCGGCGAGACGATTCAGGTGTCCGACACCCGGACCATCCTGTCGGCCTGTCTCGACGCCGGCATCGCGCAGGAGTACTCCTGTCGCGTCGGCATGTGTCTGGCCTGTTCGGCCGAGATTATCGAGGGCGACGTCGCCCAGCCTGCCGCTCGCGCACTGACCGAGGAGGAGGCCGAATCGTACGCCCTGACGTGTATGGCTCGTCCGCAAAGCGACCTCAAACTCCACCGCGGGAAGTACCCGCCGAGCATCGAGGACGCCGCGGCGACCGGCGAGACGGCCGCGGCGGACGACGACTGAGACGGGTCGTCGTAACTGTTCCCCGGCGATTCGCCGACCCGCCACGGCGACTCCAGCGATCCGTCCGGGGAAGCGACCCGACCCCTCGCTTTGAAATCACCGCCCACCGTACCCGCCGCCATGGATGCCGATGGCCTTCGAGCGGCGGTCGAGGCGGAACACGCCGACGACCTCGACGTACTCGGCTCCCGGGATCTGTTGGTCGCGCTCTCCGGCGGCGACCCCGACCCCGCGGCACTCCTGGCGGCGGCCGCGGATAGCGAGTACGCCGCCCGCGAGACGTTCCGGGAGTGGGCCGAGCACACCGCCGATCCGACGCTCCGGGAGACGTTCGACGCGGTGGCCGAGCAGGAGGCCGATCACTTCCGGCGGGTTCGGGCCGCGATGGCCGACGACACCGGTCACGATCCGGCGCGCTCCGGTCCGATGCACGCCTACCTCCGCGGCCGCGAGGACCCGATCCAGCAGGTCGCCGCCGGGATGGTCGGCCGAACGCTCGTCAGCCTGCGGACTCACGGCCGTCTGATCGACTTTTTCGACGCGGCCGACGACCGTGACTGCGCCGCGCTCTTTCGTGACCTGCGTTCGGAGACGGCGGCGTGTCTCGACGACGGCCTCGCGACCCTCGACGACCGCGCCGAGGGCGACGACTGGGCGGCCGCCGAGGCTGTCGCCGGCTACACGATCCGTCTCGCAGCCGACGACCTCCGCGACGCACTCCGGGGCCTGGACCGGTAGGGCGCTGTGTGCGCGCCGCGCACCGCCGTGGTACCTTTTTCGATCCGGAGCCCCAGCATGTGGTATGCGCACCCGTCACACGAGACGAGCGGCGGTGGCACTCGGTGTCGGGGCCGTCGGGGCGCTGGCCGGCTGTCTCGGGGGGAACTCGGTCGTTGATGCTGGCGGCGGCGACGATGGCCACGACGACGGTACCGAGACGCCGAGTGCCGACGGGCCGCCGCCTGCCGATCGGTCCCCACTCGTCGCCTACGACGCGAGCCGCCTCCGTGCGGCGACGGTCTCCGGCGGCCCGCCGAAAGACGGCATTCCGTCCGTCGACGAGCCATCCGTCGTCGACGCTTCGGCGGCGGCGTTCCTCCGGGACGAGGAGATCGTCGTCGGCGTCGCTCGTGGCGAGGCCGTCCGTGCCTACCCCCGAAAGATCCTCGTCCACCACGAGATCGTCAACGACCGCCTCGACGGCGTCCCGGTGAGCGTCACTTACTGTCCGTTGACGGGGACGGTCCTCGGGTTCGAACGTGGGGCGACGACGTTCGGCGTCTCGGGCAACCTCGTCAACAGCAACCTCGTGATGTACGACCGGGCGACGGACAGCCGGTGGCCGCAGGTGCTCGCGACGGCCATCGACGGGCCGCTGACGGGACGGTCGCTCCGGGAGTTCGACGTGGTCTGGACGACTTGGCGGCAGTGGCGGGCACGCTACCCGGAGACCGAAGTGCTGTCGGAGGACACCGGGTACGTCCGCAACTACGGCGTCGACCCGTACGGCTCCTACGGCCCGAAGCGTGGCTACTACGCCAGACAGTCCACCATGTTCGAACCGCTCACGACCGACGACCGCCTCCAGCCCAAAACCACCGTCCTCGGCGTCCGAACCGGCGCGGGCGCGACGGCCGTCCAGTCGTCGTGGCTCGCGCGCGAGGGGGTCGTCGACGCCGCCGTCGGCGACGAACGCTTCGCCTTCGTCCACGACCCGGCGCTCGATTCGGGGTTCGCCTACCGCGTCCCGGCCGACGTGCCCGTCGCCGCCGACGGCGAGGACGACCGCATCCGCGTCGACGGCGACCCCCACGCGCCCGACGCCCTCCCGTTCGAACGCGCGCACGGCATCGAAGCGATGTGGTTCGCGTGGGCGGGCTTCTATCCGGAGACTGACCTCCATGCCTACCCCTGATCGTCTTCGGCGGCCAGCCCGCACCGTGAAGGCCGCGCTCCGGCGACGGGACGGACAGGCGACCTTCCTGTTCGGCGCGCTCGGCTACCCGCTCCTCTATCTCGCCTCGATCGGCCACCTCGCCCTCGGCGCACGTGGCCAGTCGGTGCAGGTCGTCGACGATCCCCTCTCGCGTATGCTCCGCCAGACGCGGCCGTTCTCGTTCGAACCCGTCGCCCGCGTCGCCGTCGATCCCGTCGCGCTCCTCGTGTCGCCGCTCGATATCGGCGTGGCGCTCGTACTCGCCGCCTTGGTCGGTGCCAACCTCGCCGTCGCCGTCGTGGTTTGGCGCTCGCCCGCCGCCTGTGGCGTGGAGCGCTCGGCCGGCCTGCTGGCGAGCGTGCCGGCGCTGCTCACGGGGGCGACCTGCTGCGGTCCCGCCATCCTGTTCGTCGTCGGCGTCGGGACGGCGGGTGCGGGGACCGGCGTCCTCCTCACCGCCGTCGGCTACGCGACGCCGGTGACGGCGCTCCTGCTGGTCGGGAGCCTGATTCTCGTCACTCGGGGCACCGCCGCGGTCAGGACTGACGGCTGACTTCCGGCGGTTCGCTGGCGGCGTTGAGGCCCGCGGACCGGTAGTTGTGGACGGCCGCTGAGGCGGTAAAGAGGCCGACGATGACCGTCATCCAGAGCAGGGGCGGGATGGCGCGGAAGAAGGGGAGTTCGAGCCAGATGGCGACGACGATGCCGACCGACACCGCCGACAGTCCGAGATAGTACTGATCCCACGACAACTGCTCCTCACCGACGACTTCGAGGTAGATGTCCATCTCCTCGACGGTCTCGGTGGGCCGGACGCGACCGGTCTCCTGATCGAAGCTGATCAGCCCTGTCCGCTCCAGTTTCGGCAGATGCGACTGCTGGAGCGCGGTGTAGACGCGCTTGCGTTCGGTCGGCGTGATATCGTCGACGGTGCAGTCGTTCTCCCAGGCGGCGATCTGTTCGGCCAGCGACCCGATGGTCGCGGTGTCGTCGTCCGCCAGGGCGTACAGCGCGTACCGGCGGCGACGGTTCGAGAGAATGTCGAACACTTCCTGTTCCGTTGGCTCGTGCCGTCGTTCTGTCGGCTCGTTTGACGTATCGTCGTCGCCCGGTGATACGGTCCCCCTCTGTGTACTCATCGCTCAGTCGATACAGATACGCCCACGACTAAGGTCTTAAAGTTCGTGGCCGAATTATCTGATCTGATACAGCGCCGGCCGGGAACCACAAGACACGAGGCACTCGGCGGCGTGCGGAGCGTATGAGCAACTATCTCGTCGCCATGGAGGCGGCTTGGCTGGTCCGTGATGTCGAAGATGTCGATGACGCCATCGGCGTCGCCGTCAGCGAGGCAGGCAAGCGACTCAACGAACAGGACAAGGAGTACGTCGAGGTCGAGGTGGGCGTCACGCCCTGCCCGGCCTGTGGCGAGCCCTTCGACTCCGCGTTCATCGCCGCCAACACCGCGCTGGTCGGTCTTCTGCTCGAAATCGAGGTGTTCAACGCCGACGGTGAGAACCACGCCACCCGCATCGCGAAAAGCGAGGTCGGGGGCGCCCTCCGTGACGTGCCGCTGTCGGTGATCGAAGTTGTCGAGACCGAAGGCGAGGAGGAGTAAGGCGCCGCTGTACCCGCGTCCCGGTGTGCCATACCCGTTCGGCAGCACACCGGTCCTGACGTCTCCTTTTGAGGGAAGGGTATATTCCCCGTCGGTCGTGTAGGTGGTGGGTATGCGCTCGTCAGTGAGAGAGTCGTCGGCTCGCGGCGCCGGCGCCGTCGTCGGGGGGCTCGGCGTCGTGCTGGCGAGTGTCCACGCCATCCACGCCGCCGAGGAGTTCGGCACCAACCTCCCTGCCGTGTTTTACGGCTCAGTCATCCCCTTTCTCGTTGCCATCAGTGTGCTGACCGTCGGCCTCTGGATCGAGCGCTGCGAGTGGAGGCACGTGTCGCCGTGGCGGCTCGTCGGCTGGTGTGGCGCCGGCGCGCTCGTCACGCTCTTGCTGGCGCTGCTACACATCCAGTACCAACTCGCCGAGGGCGTCGTCCCGGAGCATCGAGGCTTCGTCAGCCTGATGTTCGTCACCTACGGTTCGGCTATCGGTCTCGTGGTCGGCGTCTACGACGTGCGGATTCAGGAGGCGCGAGCGAAACTCGCGGAGAAGACGCGCCGACTGGACGAGTTCGCCAGCATCGTCAGCCACGACCTCCGCAACCCGCTCAACGTCGCGCAGGGCTACGTCGACCTGACACGGAAGACGGGCGACGTATCCGAACTCGACATTGTCCTCGACGCCCACGACCGGATGGACGCCATCCTCGCGGACATGCTCGCCCTCGCACAGAGCGGCGAGCAGACCGTCACCCCGACCGCCGTGAATCTCGACGCCGTCGCGGAGGAAGCGTGGGCGATGGTCGCGACCGGCGACGCGACCTTGACCGTCACCGGCGACGTGACGTTCTACGCCGATCGGGACCGACTCAAGACGCTGTTCGAGAATCTGTTTCGGAATAGTGTGGAGCACGGCTCCACTGACAGCGAGGGACACGGTCCCTCGGGCAGTCGGCCTCCGGCCGACGACAGCCAGACGCAGTCCGGCGATTCGGTCGAGCACGGCTCGACCACTCCCCGCTCGGATACTCGCGGGGACGGCGAGGTGCCGATATCGACGGTGTCGCGTGCAGGCGACGATCCGGCCGGCGGCGACGCGAGTGGCCATGCGACCGATTCGACGAGTGAATCGTCGGCAACCGGTCCGGCGCCCGTCGATGTCACGGTCGGCTGTCTCGACGACGAATCCGGCTTCTACGTCGAGGACACCGGACCCGGTATCCCGCCCGAGATCCGCGAGCGCGTCTTCGAGGCCGCGTTCACGACGGGTGCTGGGAGTGGCCTCGGGCTGTCGATCGTCCGCGCGGCCGCGGACGCCCACGGCTGGTCACACACGCTGACCGAGAGCGGCGCTGGCGGCGCTCGGTTCGAATTTCGCAACGTCACGTTCGTCGACGACTGATCACTCGTCCCGCGACTTCAGCCACTCGTCTAGCAGTGTCCGGATCGCCGCCGCTCGATTGTCCCGATGATTGGAGAAGGCGATGTCGTCGACTTCGTCTAGCGTCTCCGCGTCCAATTCGACGGTGACTGTCTCCATCTCTGCGAGTCCGTCTCCCTCGTCCATGGGATTGATGTCACGCACGAGGTCTACAAATAGCTCCGTCAGACGACCGTCCGGCGCGCGTGTGACTCCCCGGCCCGGACGGCCTGTTGGAAATCGTGTCCGCCGGTTCGTCGTCCGATTCCGGCGAACCGGCGGTAAATAGACTCACGTAGGCACCGATCGGAGACCTCGGATTCCGAGGGTATGGTTATTGCCTCGTTCGCCGTAATGACTGCCGAGATGCCGACATACGTGCTCTTAACCACCTTCACCCAGCAGGGCGTCGAAAACGTACAAGCCAGTCCCGAACGAACGGAACACGCAAGAGAGATGGTCAAGTCGCTTGGCGGGACGTGGCGGGACTTTTTCATAACGATGGGCCGGTACGATGGGGTCGTCATCGCCGACTTTCCAGACGACGAGACGGCGGCCCAAGCCGCGCTCACCCTCGCTGAAAGTGGCAACGTGACTACCGAGACGCTCCGAGCGTTCACACTTGACGAATTTCGCGACATCGTCGAAGCCATGTCGTAACCGACGGCCGGTGGCCGACCGACCACCGATCGTCGAACGGTACTCCCAATGAGATGGTTACGGCTTCGCTTCGAAGACGAGACTGGTAGGCGTCTCGGCCGCTCGGCGGAAGCGTGTGAACCCACCTTCGGTGACGACCTCACGAGTCTGGTCCTCGCCCGCTTGGGCGCCAAGCCCGTACCCGACATCCTGACTGAGCGAATTTGGCGTACAGGCCAGCGTCGAGATAGAGTATCCAAGGCGGCCAAACGGGGTGAGGTTGTTTTCGACCCGGTCGTCGGCATACGGTTCGACGATCATCCACGATCCATCCTCTCCGATCGTTTCCCGGACGTGGTCCGCCACACCGACAGGATCGCCCATGTCGTGGTAGCAATTGAACATTGTCACGAGTTCGTAGTCGGTCCCGGAGTACTCCCTCGCGGTTGCCACTTCGAAGGTGACGCGGTCGGACACGCCTGCTGTTTCCGCCCGCTTACGCGCCACTTCGATTGATTCCTCGTGGTAGTCGATGCCGACGACCGTCGAGTTGGGGTATGCTTCGGCCATGCGGATCGTCGGCGCGCCGTGACCACACCCCACGTCAACAATCTTACCGCCTGCTTTCAGCTTGGCATCGATGCCATCGAGCGCGGCGATCCAGTCGAGGAGGAAGGCTCCGTAGGACGGTCCGAAGAAGCGTTCTGTGCCGTGGAACACGTCGTCGTCGTGTTCATGCCAGCCGATGCCATCGCCCGTTCGGAAGGCCTCCTTGAGTTCCGGGCTGATCTTCGCCACTGACCCCACCAGCTGGAATGCGCCCGGCATGAACACGGGGCTCTCCTCGTTGGCCAGAATGTGCGCCTGTTCGGGGGTGAGGGAGTAGCGGTCGGTCTCGGGGTCGTAGGTCACGTACCCGCCGGCGGCCTGTGAGCGCAGCCATTCGCGAACGTACCGCTCGACGGTGTCGGTTGTTTCGGCAAGCTCAGCGGACGTGAGCGGTCCCGCGTCATCGAGTGCCACGTACAGCCCGAGTTCGTCACCGATGACAGCGAGCGCCGCGTGAACCGTCGCACCGAGATCGACGAGCGATGTCTCCACGAGTTCGCTCAGTTTCTCTTCGTTAATTCGATCCGCTTGGGTGTCTGTTGCCATTGTTTCGTTTCCTCATACGATTTTCAGGTGTTTACTGCGGAGTTCTTCGTCCGTGTAGTCTTGGCCGTGGACGTCCCACATGTGTCGCTTGGCCAGTTCGATCACCTCGGCCTCGTCTTCCGATTGGATGATGAACCGGCACTCGGCCGCCGCCGCTTCGCAATCGAGTTTGTGTGCTTGTGCCACTGGTGTCGGCCTCCAGCTTCACCATCCACTGCCATCGGGATAAATATAATTAGAACAACATTTCTATAGGAAAGTCGATCGAACCGAGTTTCTATAAGTGGAGTGAGGTATGATGCCCCGTTCGCTACCTCGTGGGGCGAGTCCGTCTCGGCTACCCGCCGAGGACTCGTCCTTGAGGTGTGGTATCGTGGGGAAGGGTCATTACCGGCGTTCCCCTCTTTCGAGTATGAGCCCACCACCTCCGAGCGAGACGGAGCTGTCGGACCCAGCCACCGGAAACAAGGCGTTCCAGCTGCTCTCTGACGAAACCCGAGTCGCGATATTACAGACCCTCTGGGAAGCACACGATCCGGCGGACGAAACACCGATTCGGTTCGCCGAACTCCGCGAGCGCCTCGGTGCCGACGATCCGGGTCGCCTCAACTACCACTTGAACAAGCTTGCGGACAACTTCGTCCGGCGGACAGAGGACGGCTACGAGCTGATGGAGTCTGGCAAGCGAATGGTCAGGATGCTACTTTCCGGCACGGCGATCGACGACCCACAGGTCGAACCCGTGGCGGTAGATATCTCGTGTTGGTACTGTGGGAGCCAACCCGAGTGGAGCTATCGGGAGGGGTGGCGCTACTTGGAATGTACCAACTGCGAAGCGAGATGCGTCGAGTCTTTCCCACCTGGCGTGATCAGCAAGTCCGAATTCCCGCCGTCCGGACTACGGGATCGGACGCCGAATGAGATCAACGAGGCGGACCGAATTTGGGGCGCTCATCGACGAGCCTCGATAATAGACGGGGTTTGCCCCGAGTGTGCGGGTGAGATGCCTGTCACCTCGGTCGATATCTGCGGGGATCACCAGCCGGATTGGGATGAGTACCAGTTCTGCGAGAACTGTGGTTCAATCTTCTGGATGCTCGTCTCACACGTCTGCGAGGGGTGTAAATACCGATGGCGGATGCCGACGTTGTTCTACCCGTCACGGCACCCGGCGGTGGTTGCGTTCTTCTACGACCACGGCATCGAGTTCGACCTGGCGACGTACGAACAACGTGCTCGCCTCCTCGATTTCGAGGAGGAATTGCTCTCGGAGGACCCCCTTCGTATCCGCATCTCGGTTCCTTCGGAGGACGAAATACTCCGGCTCACGTTCGATGAACACATGGACGTGGTGAATGTGGACCGTTGCAAGTAATTCCCTTTACTTAAGAAATGAATTGCCGTCCCTTCTGCGAATGGGATCTCGCGATGACCGTAGTCTCGAGAGAGAGCTACTGCACGGCGAGCCAGCACTTGTGATTTCGGGGGTATCCATCATCCTCGCGCCTCTCGCTCGTTATGTTTCTCAGCAAGGGTTTCAACAAGGCCGTTACGACGGCCCTTCTCACCGATAGAAATCGGATTTCGACTCGCGGAACGGCGAGGCGTCGTGTACCTGCCTGATCTTCGAGGGATGCCGGTGGCGGACGATGACCACGTCGTACTCGTCGTCGGCGGCGACGGTTTTGCCGACGCTACTCAGCGACGAGACGAGGCGGCCGGCGTTCTCGCTGCCGACGAACACCATCGACGCGTCCACGTCCCTCGCCTGCTCCCGGAGTCGACTGGCTATCGTCCCCGGCGTGGCTCGCCGGCCGACGGTATCGTACCGGAACTCCGCGTTCGGTGCGTGGGCCGTTACGGCCTCGTGGAGCCGCCCCACCACCGTCTGTCGGTCGAACGGCTCACCCGCGTCCAACCAGCCGTGGTCCCGCGCGTACGACGCGTTGCCCTCCGGGATCACGCTGACTGCGACGATCAGTTCGTCGAGAACGGTTCCGAACTCGACGGCCCGAACCAGTGCGGTCTCGGCCAGCGCCGATCCGTCAAACGGCACGACGAAAGTCATATCGCGTACGTGACGGTGCGGGGTAGTAAGCCTACGGCCGCGTGTCGGATCGAAGTGGCTTTGTCGACGGCCGTCCGCCGGAGTCACGTGACTCGACTCGCTCCACACCACTTCGGCGTGACCGTGACCGACCTCGACCGCGCGGTCGAGTTCTACCGGGACACCTTCGATTTCGACCCGCCAGATCGATTCACCGTCTCCGGCGAGGCGTTCGCCGACGGCGTCGGCGTCGAGGGTGCGACCGGCCGGTTCGCCCACTTCGTCCTCGACGGTGCCCGGATCGAACTCGTCGAGTACGACCCCGAAGGCGACGACGCGACCGGCGCGGCCGTGAACCAGCCCGGCGCGAAACATCTGGGCCTCGCCGTCGACGACCTGGACGCGTTCTACGCCGACCTCGATTCGAGCGTCGAGACGCTGAGCGAGCCGCGAACGACCGAGAGCGGCACGCGTATCTGCTTCGTCCGCGACCCGGAAGGGAACCTGATCGAGGTACTGGAGGCCTGAGACTCCGGATCCAGTTCGAATACGCCAGTGACTCCGGGCCAAAAGGTCTATTTTGTCGCCACGGCTAGGTCCGATTGACGCGACGAACTGGTCCCTATCCCCATGTTCGTATGTATTATGCCACGAGTTGCACGAGATGCCGGTGTGTCAGTACCTCCCGATCGGCTGGCCCGACCGGGTGAGCGGACGCGGAGCGTGATCGCCCGATGATCGATACGGATGCGGGCGCGTCCAGCGTCTCTTGGAGCGACGATCACGACGCCTACGTGGCGCGCTTCGACGACGACGGAGTCGTCCCCAGCGTCGTCGTCGCCGAGACGCTGGAGGCGACACTCGACGAGCAGATCGAACCCCTGTTCGACTACGTCGATCCCGACGCCCTCGACAACCTCGTCTCCGATCCGTCGGTGGCGGTGAAGGTGACGTTCGACGTCGAGGAGGCCACCGTCACCGTCCACAGCGACGGTCGCGTGTTCGTCCGCGTGTGATTACTTGGGCTCGATCTTGCCACCGAACGTCTGCCGGTGGATCGTCCCGTCCTCGACGACGAACGTGTCAGTACAGAACTCGTAGTCGTTGTCGGGCGTCTCGCCGTGCCAGACGATGTAGGCGTACTCGTCCTCGATGACCTTCTCGTCGAGTTCGATCGTCGATCCCGCCTGTGAGAACTCCTCGAACAGCCCGGCGAACAGCCCCTCGATCTCGTCGAGCCCTCGGAACACACCCATGTTGGTGATGACGATCGAGTCGTCGGTGTAGTCGGCGAGACACTCGTCGAGATCCTGTGCAGTGAACGCGTCGAGGTGGTGGTCTAGTACGTCTTCGGTCGACATTGGTGTGACACCACCACCCCGTTTCGCGTACACTGTCATGAACGTTGCCCGGAATTTGGCCCTCCCCGACCCTATCACGCGCCGCCGAAGTACAGGATGGCGTACGCGAGGACGGCGGCAAGCAGGAGGAACGCCATCAGGTAGTCGAACAGTCCTTCCGGTGTCGTCATCGATGGCAGGTTCATGCCGTGAGATACGGTACCGTGGTTCAAGATGTTGACGGTCGATCAACTCCGACCATCCGTGGTTATCAGTCTCGAGAGTACGGCCACAAGCGCTAATTGTGCCCCCCTCCACCTCTCCACTGAATGTCTTTCACACGGCGGGGCATCCTCGCGGCAGTCGCGCTCGCCCAGTCGAACCTGCTCGGCGGCTGTTTCGGCGGCGACACCGACAGCACACAGGCGAACCCTGAAAGCGGCGGATCGGGCGCGACGGCGACGGCGACCCAGACATCCGAGCCCACCACGGGGGAACCGACGGCGACCGAGACGCCGACGGCGACACCGACGCCGACGCCCGTCGCCAACGCCGACCTCGCCGCCGCGACGGCGGACATCTTCTCGGAGTTCGAGTGGTTCCGCACCCAGTACGGCCCGACGATGACCCAGTTTCGGGTCACCGTCGGCGACGTGTACGACACGATCACGGAGATTCAGGCGGCCGACGACCGGACCGAGGCGGACGTGCAGGCCTTCCGCTCGGCGTCGACCGACCTCGCCAGTTTCGTCCAGTCGAATCTCTCTCCCCACTTTCAGGTCGCGCCGGCGCTCCGCGTCGGAAACAACGTCTACGTCCGTGACTTCGAGCGCGGAGTCGCCCGCGACGACCGCCAGTTGCAGGACAGCGCCCTCTCCCGAGCCCGGTCGTTCTACCAGCGCGTCCGCTCCAACCAGTTCATCTCGAACGAACTGTCGCGCCGTCCGATCTACGGCCCTCTCTACGACATGCTGATCCCGAGCGGTGCGACCGACCGCATCGTCGCGCTCGTGAGCGAGGACGACGACTTCGTGACGTGGGCCCACCCCGACCTCGACGACTCGACGGCGAACGATGGCGTCGACCAGCACACCCACGAGTTCCCGAGCGGTCACCGGGTGTTCACGCACGCCCACGAACACCCCACGTCGCATCCGATCCGTGATCACACGAACGAACCCGAACTGAACGAACTCTACGCCTACGGCGCCGACGGGGTGGGCCTCCTCGTCGACGGGGCGTCGTACCGGGAACGACTGGACGACTTCGAGCCGGCGCTGACGAACCTGTTCGGCCCGATCAAATCCGAGGGCCGGACGGCCGGCGTGACCCTCTTCGTCGGCACCGCCAGCGCGGGGTGGGACTCCTCGCCGGTGTACGTCGAGCAGTTCGACTCCGTCGACGCGGCGCAGGCGGCGACCGAGTCGACCGACGCCGTCGGCTCCGAGGGCGTCACGTCGCTCGCGGGCCGCGACTGGGAGCGCGTCTTCTACGACGCGAGCGGCACCACCATCTACGCCTACCGGCTCCGGGCCGGGACGGCCGTCGTCACCGCGCTCCCGCTGGATATCCCGTGGGAGCGTCGCCCCGAGTGGGCGGCCGGCCTCGCGGGCACGTGGCTCGCGGCGGAGTGACGCTGATCTATCACGAATTACTGCATGCGCTGTCACCTTTTATCAGGCGACACGCCGAGACGCCGGCATGGGACTCGACGACGATGCACTCGACTACCACCGGCGCGACCCGCCGGGGAAAGTCGCCATCGAGACGACGAAACCGACCAGCACGCAACGCGACCTGAGCCTCGCCTACTCGCCGGGCGTCGCGGCCCCCTGTCGCGCCATCGCGGAGGACTCCACCGACGCCTACACCTACACCTCGAAGGGTAACCTCGTCGGCATGGTGTCGAACGGGTCGGCCGTTCTCGGCCTCGGCGACATCGGCGCGCAGGCCTCCAAACCCGTCATCGAGGGGAAGGGCGTCCTGCTCAAGCGGTTCGCCGACATCGACGTCTTCGACTTCGAACTCGACACCGACGACCCGGACGCCATCGTGGAAGCCGTCTCCCTGACCGAACCCTCCTTCGGCGGCATCCACGTCGAGGACATCAAGGCGCCCGAGTGTTTCGAAATCGAGGAGCGCTTGCGCGAGCGGATGGACATCCCCGTCTACCACGACGACCAACACGGTACCGCCATCGTCTCCGGGGCGGCCCTGCTCAACGCCGTCGACATCGTGGACAAGGAGCTGTCGGACCTAGAAGTGGCCTTCGCCGGCGCCGGCGCGAGCGCCATCGCCACCGCCGACTTCTACGTCTCGCTCGGCGTCCCGCGCGAGAACATCACGCTGGTCGATAGCGAGGGTATCGTCACGACGGCCCGCGCGGACGCTGGCGAGGTCAACGACTACAAGGCGGCGTTCGCGCAGGACTGCCCGGATGGCGACCTGGCCGACGCGATGGCCGGCACCGACGTGTTCGTCGGCCTCGCCGTCGGCGGCCTCGTCGATGGGGAGATGGTGCGGTCGATGGCCCGCGATCCCGTCGTCTTCGCGATGGCCAACCCCGAACCCGAAATCGGCTACCACGAGGCGCGGGCGGCCCGCGACGACACCGTCATCGCCGCCACCGGCCGCTCGGATTTCCCGAATCAGGTGAACAACGTCCTCTGTTTCCCCTTCATCTTCCGGGGGGCACTCGACGTTCGGGCGACGGAGATTAACCAGGAGATGAAGGTCGCGGCGGCCCGGGCGCTCGCGGATCTCGCCCGTCAGGACGTGCCCGACGCGGTGGCGAAGGCCTACGGCGACGAACCGCTCCAGTACGGCCCCGAGTACCTGATCCCCAAGGCGCTCGACCCGCGCGTGCTGTTCCAGGTGGCGCCCGCCGTCGCCCGGGCGGCCGTCGACACCGGTGTCGCCCGCCTCGACCGCGACCTCGACGCCTACGTCGAGGAACTGGAGGCGCGACTGGGGAAGGACCGCGAGATGATGCGGATCGTCCTCAACAAGGCCAAAACGGACCCCAAGCGGGTCGCGCTCGCGGAAGGGACGAACGAAAAGACCATCCGCGCCGCCTCGCAGATGGTCGAGGAGGGAATCGCCAGGCCCGTCCTCCTCGGCGACCGTGACACCATCCGGCGTCGGGTGGCTGATCTCGGCCTCGACTTCGACCCCGACATCGTCGACCCCGCCGAAGCCGACCGCCTCGACGCCTACGCGGACCGCCTCTACGAGGCGCGCCGGCGGAAGGGGATCACCCGCGTCGAGGCCGAGGATCTGGTCCGCACGGATACGGACTACTTCGGGAGCGTGATGGTGGAGATGGGCGACGCCGACGCCCTCCTGACGGGGTTGACCCACCACTACCCGTCCGCCCTTCGTCCGCCGCTGCAGGTGATCGGGACGGCCGAGGACGCCGACTACGCCGCTGGCGTCTACATGCTCACCTTCCGGAATCGGGTGATCTTCGTCGCGGACACGACGGTGAATCAGGACCCCGGTGCGGCCGAGTTGGCAGAAATCGGCCGGCATACAGGTGAACTCGCCCGTCGGTTCAACGTCGATCCACGCGCGGCCTTCCTCTCGTACTCCAACTTCGGGAGCGTCGACAATCGGGGCACGCGCAAACCCCGGCGCGCGGCCGAGATGCTCCGCGACGACCCCGCGGCGGACTTCCCGGTCGACGGCGAGATGCAGGCCGACACCGCAGTAGTGGAAGATATTCTGGAGGGGACCTACGACTTCGCGGAGCTAGAGGAGCCGGCGAACGTGCTGATCTTCCCGAACCTCGAAGCTGGCAACATCGGCTACAAACTCTTGCAACGGCTCGGCGGCGCGGACGCCATCGGCCCGATGCTGGTCGGGATGGACAAGCCGGTTCACGTCCTCCAGCGCGGCGACGAGGTGAAAGACATCGTCAACCTCGCGGGCGTGGCCGTCGTGGACGCGCAGGAACGCGGCGACGGGGCGTAGACCGTCACTCGTCGGTGCCGATGTTGACGACGAACACCGGCACCGTCGCGTTCTCGACGACGCGGTCGGTGACGCTCCCGAGGTGGGCGAGGCGGTCACGCCCCGTGCGGCCGTGGGTGCCCATCGTGATCACATCGATATCGGCCTCCTCGGCGTAGCCGAGAATCGTCTTGTACGGGATGCCCTCGCGGACGCTCGTCACTACGTCGACGCCGGCGTCCCCGGCCGCGTCGGCGATGGATGCAACCGCCTCCTCGCCCCGTTCGGTCAACTGTTCGATCAGGTCCTCGCGGTCCTCGTCGGCCGCGAGTTCGAACCGGCGGTCGACGACGTAGAGGGCGTGAATCGTCGCATCGTGGTTGCGCGCCATCTCGAGGGCGTGTTCGAGCGTTCGGTCGACTCCCTCGCTGCCGTCCGTGGGGACGAGTATCGCGTCGTACATGGGCGAGCGTTGGCTCCCGGGTCACTTCAAACGCCACATCCGGCGCCGCGTTACGGACCGTTGTAAGTCATCACCGGCAGTCGCCGCCCCCGTGGTCTGCGGCTGCCGGTGACCAGTTACAACGATCCGCAGTGTGGGTGGCCGTAACGTACATATCAATTCACGTCACTCATGCGAACGTATGCCGAGCTGCCAGAACTGTGGTTCGTTCGTCACTGACGACTACGTCCGAGTGTTCGCCCCGACCGGCATGACCGAACCGCGCGTCTGTCCGAACTGCGAGGATCTGGTCCGCGACGGCGCGGACGTGCGGCAGGCACGCGCGAGACGCACCTGACTCCCACCCCCGATTCTCTCGCGACCCGTGCGTCCGGCCCGGCGCACGGGTCCCCGCCTCGCCTCTCACCGACGAGTGACGACTGGTGCGGCCGCCGTCCACGACCACCTCGCTTTTACTCGTCGCCCCGGTATCCCGTCCATGCTCACCTTCGTCGGTCTCGGTCTCTACGACGAGCGGTCGATCACGGTCGAGGGGCAGGACGCCCTCCGCGCGGCCGACCGCGTCTTCGCGGAGTTCTACACCAGCCGTCTCGTCGGCACCACGGTCGAGAATCTCGAACGCCACCACGGCATCGACATCGAGGTCCGCGACCGCGCGGGCGTCGAGCAACACCCCGACCCGATCCTCGACGCCGCCGAGAGCGAGGACGTCGTCTTCCTCACCGCCGGCGACACCATGATCTCGACGACACACGTCGACCTCCGCCTGCGGGCCGTGGAGCGCGGCATCGACACCCGCGTCGTCCACGGCGTCTCGGCCGCACAGGCCGCCAGCGGCCTCACCGGCCTCCAGAACTACCGCTTCGGCAAGGCCGTCACGCTTCCCTTCCCTCGCGCGCACGGCGGTGGCGACGTGCCGGCGTCGGTCGTCGAGAGCGTCGAGGCGAACCGCGACCGCGGTCTCCACACGCTCGTCTACCTCGACATCAAGGTCGACGACGGCCGCGGCGACGACGCGGGCGAGACGTACATGACCGCCGACGTGGCCGCTGGGCTGCTGGCGACGGCGTGGCCCGACCGTCTCGCCGTCGCCGTCGCCCGCGCGGGCAGTCCCGACCCCGTCGTCGTCGCCGACCGTCTCTCCGCGCTCGCGACCCACGAGTTCGGCGATCCGTTGCACCTCCTCGTCCTCCCCGGCGACCTCCACCACGTCGAAGCCGACGCGCTCCGGACGCTCGCGGGCGCGCCGGCCGACCTCGTGGACCCGGTCTGAGAGGACGCATCTATCTGCCGTTTCGACGTCCCTCTGTTACGTCCCATCGACGACGATTTCGATCCGCGCACCGCCGTCCCGGCTCTCGGTCACGCGCACGGTCCAGCCGTGAGCGTCGACGACCTGCTTCACGATACTCAGTCCCGCACCGATTCCGTCGCCGCCGGTCGAGTAGCCGCTCTCGAACACCCGGTCACGCTCCGACTCGGGAATGCCGGGGCCGTCGTCGGCGACGTAGAACCCACGTTCCGCCGGGAGGGTGCCGACGCGGACCTGTACGCCTTCGGAGCCGTGTTCGATCGAATCGCCGGACTGCGCCCGGCTGTCGTCGGCCGGAGGCCGACTGCCCGAGGGACCGTGTCCCTCGCTGTCCGTGGAGCCATGCTCCACGCTATTGCGAAATAAATTCTCGAACAACTGCTGGAGGCGGCTCTCGTCCGCCTCGACCGTGTGTTCGTCCTCGACGACGAGCGACGCCTCGTCCGTCGTCATCGTCTCCCAGCTTCGCGTCGCCTGCTCGCCGACCGACACCGCCTGCAGATCGGTCGCCTCGTCGCCCTCGCGGGCGAGCGTCAACAGCTCGCCGATCAGCGTCTCCATCCGATCGTGAGCCTCCGAGACGGCGTCGAGGTGGACGCTCCCCCGCTCCTCGCGGGCGATTTCGAGCCGTCCTTCGGCCACGTTGAGCGGATTGCGCAGGTCGTGGCTGAGAACGCTCGCGAACTCTTCGAGGCGCTCGTTCTGCCGCTCCAGCCTGCGTTCGTACTCCAGCGTTTCGGTGATGTCGCGTCCGATGCCCGCGAAACCGAGCACGTCGCCGGCCGGCCCGTCGAGTCGCGTCGCTTTGAACTCGTAGGGGACGCGCGTCCCGTCTTTGAGCAGGTAGTCCGCACGCACCTCGGTGTGTCCGGTCTCGAACACCGTCTCGACGGCACGCTCGATCCGCTCGCGATGATCGTCGGGGAAGAACTCGGCCGGAGACATCCCGTCTAGTTCCACGTCGGTGTACCCCGTCACCTCCGGGAGCCGGTCGTTCCACCGGGCGAGTTCGCCGTCTCGCCCGAAGACGAAGAACACGTCGTCGAGGGCGTCGAGGCTCTGTTCGAGGAGCGCGCGGTGTTCCCGGAGTTCCCGGTCGCGCTCCTCGCGGGCACTCACGTCGCGGAGGACGCCGACCGAGCCCCGGAACTGGTCGCCCTCGTACGGCAACACGCCCATGTGATCCTCACAGGGGATCGGCTCACCCTCTTTGGGTTCGATCTCCATCTCGAAGGTGACGCTGTCGGGGCCGTCGTCGGCGAGGAGACGACCCAGATGCCGTTCCGTCCGTTCGACGGTCGCCTCGTCTTTGATCAGGTCGGGCGTCGATCCGAGAATCGTCTCGTAGTCGTAGTCCACGAGGTCGACGAACGCGTCGTTGACGTAGAGGAACCGACCCGCCGGCCCCAGTACGTAGACCGCGTCGTCCAGCGACTCGACGAGCGCCCGGTAGCGGTCCCGTTCCTCCGTCCGTTGCTTCCAGTCAGTGATATCGACGACGGTACAGACGAAGTCGCCCCCGGCCGTTCGGGAGACGGTCTGTTCCGCGATGAACGTGCTCCCGTCGGCGCGGCGGCCGGTCGTCTCGCCGCTCCAGTCGCCCGTCTCCTCGACCGTGGGGAGGATCTCCTCCCGGACGAACGCTTCCTCCTCGTCGGGATAGGTCAGGTCACACTTCTCGCCGACCATCTCCGCGGGTGTGTAGCCGTAGAGGTCGGCGTACGCGTCGTTGACGTAGCGGAACCGCTCGTGTGAGTCGAGAATGGCGATCCCCTCGTGGGCGCTCTCGATGGCCGCGAGGTGACGGCGTCGCTGGCGGTCGGCCCACGCTCGTTCGGCGTACTGTCTCACCCGGTCGGCCAGCATCACGTACTGATCGCTCGTCCCGCCTTTCTGCAGGTAATCCGTCGCACTGGCGGAGAACGCTCGACTGGCGACGCTCTCTGACCCTTTCCCGGTAAAGAGGATGAAGGGGATATCGGGGTGATCGGTCCGGACGGCGTCGAGTAGTTCCAGTCCGTCGCGGCCGGGCATCTCGTAGTCGCTGACGATGCAGTCGAGCTCGGTGTCGGCAATCGTCGCGAGCGCCTCGTCCACGCTGGTTGCCGTTTTGGCCTCGATGCGCTCGTCCGCCCGTTCGAGATGGGTCGCGACCACGTCCGCCAACCCGGGTTCGTCGTCGACGACGAGGGTGCGGATCGTTCCGACTAGTCCATCTGTCGACACTGTCTCCTCGTACATGGTCTGTTCCCGCTCCGCCGAGCGTTAGCTGGCCGATTTTTAGCAGATGAATAAAAGTGGTGTGCTACGATTATCAGCGACCGAAAACGGCGACCGGGACTCGCTAGTCGGCGCCCGGCCCAACGTCGCCCCGTTCGGGCAGGTCGAGCGCTTCACGCAGGTCGTACTCCTCGCGCGTGACGATGTAGAGCACGTCCTCGACGATGGTCAGCAGTTCGGGGAGTTCCCGGACCACGAGATACGTGACGCCGACGAGGGCGACGACGGCGAGCACCTGACTGATCACGCGGTCGGAGAGGTAGAAGGACACCTTGTAGGGGTCGGTGCCGCCGAACAGGAACAGCACCTCGTCGACGAACCACTGCATGTACTGCTTGCCGAACATCAGGCCGATGAACGTCGTCCGCAGGATGTTGAGGACGTAGATGACGGGGACGGCGATGGCGAGCGCGCGGAGTTTACGGCCGAGCGGTGCCTTGACGGCGGCGATGAGGCCGACGAAGATGGCGATGCTCCCCAGTCCCGTACACGCGAGGATGATGGAGAACAGGATGACGTGCCCGCCGTCGGTGACGAACTTGAACGTGTTGAGATAGCCCTGATCGCCCTCGACGAGCGTCGGATTGTACCCGAGCAACTCCATCGCCCACTCGGTCTGGCCCGTCGTATGCGAGATGAGGACGTGGCGGGGAGAGGGCAGGGAGAGGCCACCGATGGTGAGCGCCGGAATCGTCTCGAAGGGGAGGTAGACGACGCCCATGACGGCGATGGCCCGCGAGAGGACGAACAGCGAGTCACGGCCCTGATGGAGCAGGTAGCCGACGTACAGCGAGGCGGGGACGGCGGCGAGCGAGAGGAAGCCCTCGACGAAACTCTTCTGGACGAACGCGAAGTGCGGGACGAGCGCCGCCCAGAAGACTGCGAAGACGCCCCACGCTGCGATCATCACCGTGCGCGCGTGCTCGTTGCCTCGCCACCGGAGGACCGTCCCGGCGAGAAAGGAGGCGACGACGGCCCACGCGAGGGCGTCGGTGAGAGGACCAGCCATAGACGATGTAACGATGTCGACCGATAAATCCCTTGTCGTTCATACTGTCGGCTGTACCCGCTTCACGATAATCGTCACCCCGTGGTGGGACATATCGCAATTGACGTACAGTCGGCAGTATCAGGCGACTGAGATCGTCACGTCGGGCATCCCGTCCATGAGGCCGCCGAAGGCCGTCTCGTACCCCTCGTGCCGGGCGGTCTGGGGCTGAACGGTCACCGACAGCGTGAGTTCGTCGCCCGACTCGACCCCGTCGACGACGGCGCCGTAGTGGTAGCCGAGGTCGGGGTCGAGCGTTCGCGCCAGTTCGCCGTCGTACACCGTCTCCCCGTCGCGGGTGAGCGTCCCGGAGAGGGCCATCGCCGGAATCACCATCCGGTTGTACCGGGTGCGTGCCGAGACGGCCAGATAGGGGCCGTCGCCCTCGACGCCCTCCGGCGGCGTCTCCAACGCGGTAGCGACGAGTTTGGCGTCGTTGCTCATCGCCGACCCGAGGACACGCCCCGGCAGATCGGATTCGAGCGGCGCGAAGGCGTTCGGAAGCGCGTCCATCGACATGGGATCGACGGCACCCGGCGTCGCCGCCTCCTCGTCGAACACCTCGAACGAAATCTCGTTTTTCGCCGCCTCGCTGTACTCGAAGGGTATCTCGGCGGTCGTCGGGTCGCCGAACCGACCCGCGAACGCACCGGTCCGCCGGGTCGACATCGCACCGACGCTCAGTCGAACGTCGTAGGTGCCCTCGCCCTCCAGCCCGAAGTTCGCGCCGTAGTGAAAGCCCATCGGCTGGGAGAGCATGGGGTAGATGGCTTCCTGTGAGACCAGCGAGCCGTCACGGTAGATTTCCAGCGACAGGCCGGTGTCCGGCAGGACCGTCCCCGTCTCGGGGTCCCAGACGCTCGCCATCAGGTGAACGGCGTCGTCTTCCTCGATTTCGGTCAGCGAGACGCTGTCGCCGTTGACGTTCCAGAAGCGGTGCGGATAGCTGTAGAACAGGCCGAACGCGTAGTCGCCGCTGGACGCCGTGCCAGCCATCTTCATTCCCTCGACGTGACTCGGGTGGTAGATGCCGTCGGGGCGGTTCTCCGGCACCGGCGGCACGCCTGCCGCACGCGTCTCGACGAGCGTCGAACAGCCGGCGAGGGGGAGCGTACCGGCGAGCGCAAGGGATCGAAGCAGTCCGCGGCGTTTCATGTTCCTCGTTCGGGGGTCACCGTCCAAACCGGTTCTGGTCCGGTTCTCGAACCGTTCACGCCGGTCGGGGCGTCGGGAACGCACGATGCCGGCGCGGCGGCACGAGGAAGTAGCCCCGGCGCCGCACGAAGATGTACTCCAGAATGCCGTTGTTGACCCGCTGGCGAATCGCGGGGGTCACCTCGGTCAGATCGGTGCCGTTCATCGCTCGGCGAACCTCCTCGAAGGCCGTGATCCGACGCTGGAGCGAGGGGAAGTGAAGGCTCGCCACCTTCTGCTCGGAGCCGATATCGTCGGTCGATTCGAAGTGGCGCCGGAGCAGTCGCACGTTGCCGTCGTCGTCGCGGTTCGCCCGTGCAGCCTTCTGGGCGTGGCCGACCCGACCGTACGCCCGGGCGTCCGATTCGAGGTCGTCGACGAACTGATCGATCTTGCTGTCGGCGCCGAGGTTGTCGCCGATGCCCTCGACCAACCCCTGTTCGGCGTAGCCGGGGCTGAACATCTCCATCACCCGCTCCTCGTGGGACTGCTCCTCGTACCAGTCGTCGAGTCGCTGGCGGAGGTTGGCGATGGCTTTCGTCGTGCCGCCGGCGAAGGGACCGGATTCGATGGTGACGTAGTCCTCGGTCGCCTGATTCCCGCGGAAGCCGGCCTTGAAACCCATGAACAGTGGCGATGCCTCGGGGACGGGTTCGGAGTCGGGAATCCCTGCCGCGTCCTGATGGTTCGCGGGCAGGCCGGCGCCGACGAAGCCCGTGCGTCGGGAGTCGACGGTCAGCGGCAGGGTCGGCACCGAGACGCCGTTCGCGGCCTCGCGCTCGCCCCGCAGAGCGCGGTCTGCCTCCAGCAAGGCGTCGGCGCGGTCGCTGGCGAGGTGGAGGACTGCGTCCTGTCGGTCGAGAGTTGGCGATTCGAACGGGGAGAGGGCCGTCGGCTCGGGGAGGTCGATTCCGTCGGGCAACGGCGTGTCGAAGCGGTCGAAGTAGGCCGGCGAGTAGGCGATGGAGTGGAGCAGTCCCTCGTGACTCCACGCGTACGCACGGTCGAGGGCGTCGAGCGTCGCGGCGAGGGCGTCGCGGTCGTCGGCCGAAGGAGGGCCGTCGGAATCGAGGCTCAGATAGAGGAGGATCTGGTGGCTCGGTAACTGCGTGTTGCCGTGGTCGTCGTGGCGCACGTACTCGCGCCAGGCGTGCTGTCGGGCGGGTTTGGCCGCGGGATCGCCCGTCGGCACGGGATCGTTGCTCGTGCGGTCGAGACACGCGCTGAGCGCGCTCGCGCTGCCGAGCGCGACGGCGGCCTTCAGGACCCCGCGGCGCGAGCGGCCGTCTGCGTTGCCGTCGAGAGGCATTCTACGGTAGTTAGGGACTCCCGCCAAAGCGGATTGTGGTTCGGCTCTCGAACGCGAACACTATTCGCCGACGAGATTGTCGACCAGTCGCGTGAATCGGTCGACCAGCCGTTCGGGGACCGTGGGTTCGATCAGCCGGAGTAGCTCCGCCGTCTCGACGGGGCGGGACAGCGCGAGCGTCACGTGTCCCCGGTCGTCGCGCCGCTTCTCGACGAGGTTCTGCTCGATCAGGTGATCGAGGTGCCACTCCAGCGTACTCCGGGCGATGTCGAGGTCCGACGCGACCGGGGCTGGCGCGCTCGGTCCCGCCTCGATCAGGTAGAGCAACACGTCCCGCGCCGTCTCGCGGTGCAACACGGCGACGGCGCCACGCTCCCAGTCGTCGTACTCCGGCGTGTAGTAGTGGGTCCGGCCGTACAGCGACTCGGCGACGACGTCGTCGGTCCGCCGGAGTTTCTTGAGGTGGTACTGGAGCTGTCCCGTCGCGAGGTCGAGTTCCCGCGCGAGTTTGTTGAAGTGGACTCCCGGGTGGCCGGCGACGTACTGGTGGATACGGTCGCGCTGGGCCGTCACGACGCCGACACCTCCCGCTGGACGGTCCGGGCGTAGTACACTGCGCCGACGACGAGCGCGACCAGCACCACGTCGAGACCGTGTTCGAAGAAGTGGTGGTTGGTCGGCGAGAGCCAGCCGAGTGCGCTGACGACGACGACGGCCGACCGGCCGAGCAACGCCGCGAACGCGGCGACGATCAGGAGATACGGACGCGAGCGCCGTCGGACGAAGGCGGCGAAGGCGAGGCCGAGGAGGACCGCCGTTCCGAGGGCGGCGATACTCACGACGGCGAGCAGCCCCGGCGACGCCACGCCGACGACGGCGTGTAACGGAACCATACGCGGCGTTCGCGGCGAGCGTACGTCAACGCTTCGTCGGCGTCGGCGTCGCCGCCGCTGATCGGGTAGTGTCGGGAGAAGTTGTGCGTGGGTGATGTCCCGGATGGGAATCACCTGCATCGCCGCGTCGGCGGTTGCCTCCGCGGTCGGCGGGTCGATCCCGCCTTGTGCGATGCGTGGGACCGGATTTGAACCGGCGGACCCCTATGGGACAGCGCCCTCAACGCTGCGCCGTTGGCCTGGCTTGGCTACCCACGCTCGCATGTGTTCTGTCGTACGCATTCAACCGTTGACGGGGGTATTTGAAATGGCTTTCCTTTTCCCCGCCGTCGATCACGTGACCTGACACGGCACCAATCCGTCAAACGACCGTCGGAACCCGTCGGTGTTTTGTGGTCCGCCTGCCCAACGACGGGTATGCATCTCGATGTCCGTGATCGCGTTCCGGAACTCACCGCGATCCTCTCTCTCGCGTCGCTAGCGCTGGTGTTCGGCGCCGTTCTCGGTGCGATCCCGCGTGGCGCCATCCCGCGCGCGCCGGACGCGGTGCTCGCGGCCATTCCACATATCAACGCCGTCGTCAGCACCCTCGCTATCGTGACCATCCTCGCGGGTGTCGTCTTCGCCCGTCGGCGCGAATTCGACAAACACCGTGCATCGATGTTGCTCTCCGCCGGCCTCTTCGCCGTTTTCCTCGTTCTCTACCTCTACAAGGTCGTACTGGAGGGACCGGCCGAGTTCCCCGGACCGCAGGCCATCTACCAGCAGGTGTATCTCCCCCTCCTCGCGATCCACATCCTCCTCGCCGTCGTCTGCATCCCACTGCTGTACTACGTCCTCTTGCTGGCGACGACCCGCCCGATCACGGCGCTGAGCGACACCGCACACGCGCGCGCCGGCCGCGTGGCGGCGAGCCTCTGGCTCGTTTCGTTCGTCCTCGGCAACGTCGTCTACGCACTGTTGTACGTGGTGTACTGACTCCTATTCGGCGTACAGCGAGTAGACGATGACGGCGAACCCGAGGAACGTGAGCGCGCTCTCGATGACGATGGACTCCGCGAGCGAGATCGACGTGAACTGGTGGCCGACACCCGCGAGGAGGGCGCCAATAGTGATCAGCCCGAAGCCGACGGAGAGCGCCCGGAGCGCGGGCGATCCGGTCCGCCGGTGGGCCTTGAACGAGAGGTAGGTGATGAGACTGCCGAGCAGGAGCGTCCCGGTTTTGACGGCCGCGAGAGCGATGTCGAGGTGGCTCATGTCTCCTTGCGAACCTCCCCCCACAGCGACGCGAGGCGTTCGTCCGCGGTCCGTGCCGGCCGGCCGACAGACACCTCCAGTTTCTGCTCCTCGGTCAGCCCGATTTCGACCCGATCGAAATCGAGTTCGTATCGCGTCGCGTGGTGGCCGTCGGGTCGGATCTCCGTGCCCTCCGCGAGCAGCGACGCCTCCGTCAGTAGGTCCAGTTTTCGGTAGGTCGTGGACATAGGGATATCACACTCCTCGGACACCTCGGTCGCCGTCATCGGCTCGTCGAGGTGCTGGATGATGGTCCGGCAGTCGGGGTCGTCGAGTGCGTCGAGGACCGACTGCAGGTCGGGCGGGTCGTCGCCCGACAGCGGATCGCGCACCATGCCCTCCCCTCACTGGGGGAGTCACTTATACTGTCTGCTGTGCGTCCGGGCAGCGAATGAGCCGCCGTTCGTTCGCAAGCTGGCCGCACGGCTCCGCTCGCCGCTGTTCGAACATGTTCGCAATCAGCTTTTCGGGGGATAATCGCCTATACATATCTGTCATGAGCACGACCACATCGGAGAACCAGACCGAGCGGAAGACGACGACCGTCCACCTCCGCGCGACGGGCCACGTCCGCGACGCGATGGAGACGCCCCACCAGGAGTTCACGTTCGAGGGCGACACTCTGCGTGATCTGCTGGAGGCGTTCTTCGAGGAGCGGCCGGACCTCGCCGAGATGCTGATCGCTGAAACGGAAGCCGAGGCGACGACCGACGGCTGGGCGAAACCGCCCAAGAACCTGCCCGGCACGTGGCACAAGAATCCGGAGGGCGAACAGACCAAACCCTACGCACGGGTGCTCGTCAACGGGAAGTTCAACGAGGTCCTCGACGGCTTCGACACGAAAATCGAGGACGGCGACCGCGTGAGCTTCGTCTACCCGTTCATCTTCTGTTGCTGACGGGACCGTCTCGGCCCTTCGTCCGTCGGCGCTGACCCAACAGTGCGGCAGCCAGCGGGCCGTCTCTCCCCCCATTTATAAGCTCGACGCGAATCAGTTCGCCTCGGGTGCCACCCCGCAAGAATTGGCTCGCCGGTTGATACGTGATGCCCCCAATGATCCAAACAGAGGTGACACCCAATGTTCGAAACGACCCGGCGTCGGGCGCTTCAGGCGCTCGGCATCGGTGGTGCGGCGACGGTGGCAGGGTGCAGTTCGAAAGCGCCGACGGCCGCTGAGACGGAGGCTCAGCGCCAACAGGTCGAGCAGACGTCGACCCCGACGGTCAGTCAGGTGGCCGCGGATCCGACGGACATCCCCGGTCCCATCGACCGGAACCAGCCGAAAACGCACGAAGTGACGCTGACGGTGGAGGAAGTCACCGCCGAAATCGAACCCGGCGTCACCTTCGACTACATGACCTTCGACGGGCAGATCCCCGGGCCGATGATCCGTGTCCGACAGGGTGACACGGTCGATCTGACCCTCGAGAGCCCGTCGGGGAACGCCCTTCCGCACAACGTGGACCTCCACGCCGTCTACGGCACCGGTGGCGGGGCGGTGGCGACGACGGCCGCTCCGGGACAGGAGAACGCCATGACGTTCAAGGCCTCCTACCCCGGCGCGTTCATCTACCACTGTGCCGTGCCGAACCTCGACATGCACATCAGCGCGGGTATGTTCGGCATGATCCTGGTCGAACCGAAAGGTGGCCTCCCCGAAGTCGACCGCGAACTCTACTTCGGCCAGCACGAGGTGTACACGGACGGCGATGTGGGGCAGGAGGGCAAGCACAGCTTCGACATGAACGCGATGAAAAACGAGGCCCCGACGTACGTCCTGCTGAACGGCGAGAAGTACGCGTGGGCGGCTGCCAACCGCGGCCCGGTCGAGGTCAATCAGGGCGAACGCGTCCGCGTGTTCATGGTCGACGGCGGACCCAACCTCTCCAGTAACTTCCACCCCATCGGCAACGTCTGGTCGCGAGCCTACCGCGACGGCGGTCTCCCCGAGGACGGGAACTTCGAGGCCTACGCCGACAAGAACATCCAGACGATGAAGGTGCCGCCGGGGAGCTGTATGATCGGCGAGATGGAGACGCCGGTCCCCGAACGGATCAAACTCGTCGACCACGCCCTCAGCCGCGTCGCTCGGAAGGGGATGCTCGCGGAAGTCGACGTGCTCGGGGAGGAACGCGAGGAGATTTACGACCCCGACGCCCACGGCACCAGCCACGAGGGGGCGCTGTACGGCTGATACCACGCGCGCCGGTTCGCCCGCCTCGGGCGACCTGTGACATGCCACTCCGTTTTCGCGGTCTTATATGCGCGGGCGCCTACCGTGCCTTCATGCCCACGGCGAAGCTGGCCGTCACGCTCCCCGACGATATCTGGATCGCTGACCTCTCGACACGGTTCCCCGACGCGACGTTCCGCGTGCTGGCGGCGCTCCCCGACGAAAACACGGGCGTCGGTCTGGTCGAAATCACCGCGGCCGACGTGGGCGGCGTCCTCGCCGGACTGGACGAGTCCGAGGGCGTCCGCGTGTTCGAAACTCTCTACCGGGGCGACGACCGGGCGCTCGTGCAGTTCGAAACCGACGACCCGCTCCTCCTCCTCTCCATCCGGAACTCGCGGGCACCGTTCGAACCCCCCGTGACCATCGTCGACGGCATCGCCGACCTGGAGATCACCGCGCCGCGGGACCGTCTGTCCTCCCTCGCCGATCAGTTTCGGACCTTCGGCCTCCAGTTCGACGTGCGGTCCGTCCGCACCTCCATCGACTCGGAGTCGGTCGTCACCGACGGCCAGCGACGGCTGATCGAGACGGCGGTGGAGCAAGGCTACTACGACACGCCCCGGACCTGTACACTGACGGAACTCGCCGACCACCTCGGAATCGCCAAATCGACGGCCAGCGAACGTCTCCACCGGGCCGAGAGCGCGATCATTCGCGCGTTCGTCGCCGACGAGGCCGCCGTCAGCAGCGAAAACTAGTCCTCGTGGCTCGGTTCGCCGTGCTCCGCACCCACACCCACTTCGTCCGGCGGGCCACCCGTCTTGTTCCGCAGCATCAACACGAGGCCGAAGACGATGGGTGACAGGAACGCCGCGACGAGCGAACCGCCGACCATCAGCGACATCACGGTGCTGCTCTGACTGTCGCCGCCACCACTTCCGCTGCCGCTGCCACTGCCTTCTCCACCGCTGCCGCCACTTCCACTGCCGCCGCTCCCGCCACTGCCACCGCCGCCACCGCCACTGCCGCTACTGCCGGCGACGACTTCGGCACCGTCGGGGACGGCATCACCGACGACGACGACGCCTTTCATCCCCAGCGCCTTGTGAGGCTGGCAGAAGTACTTGACGACGCCGCTGGATTCGAACGTGTGTTCGAACGTGAAGCCGGCTTCCTGCTTCAGTTCGCTGGAGAAGTCGCCGGAGTCGGCGGCGACGTTGTGCATCCCGCCGTTGCCCGTCCACTCCCAGGTGACCGTCGTCCCGGTGTCGACTTGGATCGCGGCCGGCCCGAACCCGTACGCGCCCTGGTTCGCCTCGGTGCCGACCTGGACGGTCACGTTGCCCGATCCCGTCTGGTCGTGGACGCCGTCGTAGTTGCTCACGTCACTCATCCACCCACCGAACGGCCCGGACTGTGCGGCTGCTGTTCCGGTCGCCCCCGCACCGACGAGTCCGGCTCCGACGGCACCCGCGCCTGCCCGCATCAGCCGTCGCCGTCCTAGCCGAACGTCGCGTTCGTCACTCATTGTCGCTTCACCGTAGACGCGACCCCCTCAAAAATATTGCCGGTTTCACGCTCACTTGCCGGTATATATATTGGCCTTCAAGACGATTGACAGGAGTTGGTGCGGCCGATCAGTCGCCCGCCGGCGCCGACTCGCTTCCGACGACCGGTCGCGACACGTCACGGTCGGTCGACTCGCCGTCGATGTCGTAGGGGTACTCGCCGGTCACACAGCCGAGACAGAGGTCACCTTTCGCGCGGCCGAGTACGTCCGCAATGGCGTCGATGGAGAGATAGGAGAGGCTGTCGGCGCCGATGATCTCGCGGATGTCGTCGACGCTCTTGTCCGCGGCGATGAGTTCGTCGCGACTCGCCATGTCGATACCCATGTAACACGGGGCGACGATGGGCGGCGCGCCGATGCGGACGTGGACCTCCTCCGCGCCAGCGTCGCGGATCAGGTCGACCAGTTGCGTCGAGGTGGTGCCACGGACGATGCTGTCGTCGATGATGGTGACCGTCCGGCCCTCGACCGTGCTCCGGATCGGGTTGAGTTTCAGGCGGACGGCGCGTTCGCGTTCGTCCTGGGTCGGCATGATGAACGTGCGGCCGACGTAGCGGTTCTTCATCAGGCCCTCCGCGAACTCCACGTCGGCGCCGTCGTCGTTGGCGGCCTCGGCGTACCCGGACGCGAACGAGCGCCCGGAGTCGGGGACGGGCATCACCACGTCCGTCTCGATACCGCTCTCGGCCCAGAGTTCCCGACCCAAGTCGCGGCGTGCCTCGTAGACGAGTTCGTCGTCGATGATCGAATCGGGGCGAGCGAAGTAGACGTGTTCGAAAAAGCAGTGGGCGGTGGCGTCGCGGTCGACGAGTTGATAGGAGTCGAATCCCGATCCGTCGGATTCGAGAACGATCAGTTCGCCCGGCGCCACGTCGCGGACGAGTTCGCCGTCCAGCGTGTCGATGGCGGCCGACTCCGAGGCCAGTACGTAGCCGTCGTCGAGCTTTCCGATACAGAGCGGCCGATTGCCTTCGGGGTCGCGCACCCCAAGGACGGCCTCGTCGTGCATGATCGTCAGCGCGTAGGAGCCGTGGATGCGGCTCATGGTTCGCTTGACTGCGCGGACGAGGTCCTCCTCCAACAGGTTGCGTGCGAGGTCGTGAGCGATGACTTCGGTGTCGCCGTTGGAGGTAAAGGCGTGACCGAGCGCTTCCAGTTCGGAGCGAATCTCCCCGGCGTTGACGAGGTTACCGTTGTGTGCGAGACCGAGCGAGCCCGATTTGAACGAGACGGAGAACGGCTGGGCGCAAGAGGCGTTGACGCCACCCGACGTGGGGTAGCGCACGTGCCCGATGCCCGTCTGCCCGTTCAACTGGTCGAGGTCGGCGGCGTCGAACGCGTCGCCGACCAGTCCCATCTCGACGTGGCTGTGTTGCTGGAAGCCGTCGTGTGTCACGATACCTGCCGACTCCTGCCCCCGATGCTGGAGTGCGTACAGGGAGTAATACAGGGGACGTGCGGCGTCGCGGTCCGAAAGCGAAACCCCGACGACGCCACACTTCTCGGTCATCCCGGTGGTACGGTGATCCCGCCCGTGTGCCATGGGCGTTCGTACTGTACCGCGGGGTAAAAAGCCACGCTATTGGCGCGCGCCACGCACGCGTTGCCACAATCGTAACCACGCGGCTCAACGTCGGAAACGACGACGAACGGGAGGAAAGGTGTGAGAAAGAACCGGACCGATTCGTTACTCGCCGGCCTTGCTCTGCCACTCGTAGTCGCGGCGCTTGGCCGACTTGCCGAAGCCGCACGACGAGCAGACTTTCTTCCGGACGTGGTAGGACTTCTCGCCACAGCGTCGGCACTTGACGTGTGTCGTCTTGTTCTTCTTGCCCTGAGACGGCGTTCCTGCTCCGGTCATGTACTTATCGTCACGACGTTGTCGCCGCGTATAATGGTTGTGTTGTCGACCGACTCGATCTCCGGCTCGCCGAGGATGCCCTCGCCGACTTCCTCGGCCGGTTCGAGCACGACGTTCATGTGCTGGTCGTAGCCACCAAGGAGGCCATGAAACGCCCGGCCGTCCTTGAGATGTACCGTCACGTCCTCGTCTAGCGAGGCCTCCAGCACGTCGAGGGGTCGTCCGCCCATGCCAACAAAAGCGGAGGGTCGGAATAATAAACGTACCGAAGGTCACGCCTGCCGCTTCCGACATCGGCGTCCCGCCCGAGTCTTTATTCGTCCGACAGCCGTAGCCTAGATATGGTTTCTCGTATCTTGGTGCCGGTCGACGACTCCGATATGGCGGCCGGAGCGCTTCGATACGCACTCGAGACCTTCCCCGACGCGACGATCACGGTCCTCCATGTCAGCGGTGGACCGTCGCCGATGATGGGGGAGGCGACCGAAATCGCCCTCTCGGACGACCCCGACAGCGTGGCGGACGCGTACGCCGAGGAAGCACTCGATCGGGCCCGCGACATCGCCGCGGAGTACGGCGCAGACATCCAAACCGAGGTTCAAGTGGGCCACCCCGCCCGGACGATACTCGATCGCGCCGGCGATTTCGACGCCGTCGTGATCGGGAGCCACAGCGGAGGGCTGATGGATCGGCTGTTCGTCGGTAACGTCGCCGAGAAGGTCGTCCGCGAATCGCCCGTCCCCGTCACCGTGGTATAGCGGGTGGCCGACGGCGTCGTCGTACTACGGCCGACAGTGTAATACGGATTATTGTAACTGTGTACCGGTGGTTCGCCGGACCGTCTCGACGAACCACCGGTACTGACTTACAATAAACCGTATAAGTCACCACCCCGGTCCGAACGCGACCATATAAGTCCGTCTCGCCCCTACCACATCCGTGAGCTACCCCGTCACCTACTACTGCCCGCGGTGTGAGGCTATCGTCGAACTCGAACGCGAGGGCTACCTCGCCGACCGCTCGGTGACGCCCTACCCGCTCGAGGGATGGACGTACGTCGACGCCGACGAGGACGTGGAGGCCGCCGACGGCGTCCGCTTCGTCTGTGGCGAGGACGGCACCCTCCGCGACGACGACGCCACCGGCTGTGGCGAGCCCTTCTACCTCAGCTACGTCCGCTACGAGAACGGCGAGGAGGTCGACCCGGTCCCCGAGAGCGAGTACGTGCGGCTGGGGTTGTAGACGCCGACTGGCACCGTCTTTATTTGTTGACACATCGTCGATACCGTATGGTCCCACTCCAGCAGTCTCCAGACGGCGTCTTCGGCCTCGTCGTGATCGGTCTGGTCTTTCTCACCGGCCTCGCCTTCTTCGCCGCGATCCTCTACACCGAACACCGCAAGGAGATGAAGCTCATCGAGACGGGACAGTACGCCGAACAGCAGGAGTCGGGCACGTGGATGCTGGCCGCCGGCCTCCTGTTGCTCGCGCTCGGCCTCGCGGACTTGCTCCGGGCGGCCTGGGCGGGCGCCGTCCCGGAGGAGGGCCTCACGCTCACGTTGCTCGGCGTCGCCGCGCTCGTGTATTTCGCCTTTCACCGGCGCGAAGCGCGGCGGGCGGCGGACCGCGACGCCAACACCGATACGTCGCCGAACGAGCGCTAGCCCTTGATGTTACAGACCGGATACGTCCGCGCCACCTTGTCACCGATGCCGAGGGCGTCAGAGACGCGCACCACCTCGTCCACGTCCTTGTAGACGCCGGGGGCTTCCTCGGCCACCGTCGCGCCGCTCTGGGCCTTGACGTACACCTGATTCTGCTCGCGGAGTTCGTCCTGTACCGTCTCGCCCCAGAACTCCTGTTTGGCCTGCGTCCGGCTCATGAGCCGGCCGGCGCCGTGGGCGGTGGAGCCGAACGTGAGGTCCATCGACGACTCGCCACCCCGAAGGACGTAGCTCCCCGCGCCCATGCTCCCGGGGATGATGATCGGCTGGCCCACGTCGCGGTAGGCGGACGGGACTTCGGGGTGGCCCGCCGGGAACGCCCGCGTCGCCCCCTTGCGGTGGACGTAGAGTTCGCGCTCCTCGCCGTCGACCGTATGAATCTCCTTCTTCGCGATGTTGTGCGCCACGTCGTACAGCAGGTGCATGTCCATCGACTCCCACGAACGGTCGAAGACGCGCTCGAACACCTGCCGGACGCGGTGCATGATCAACTGGCGGTTCACCCACGCGAAGTTGATGCAGGCACACATCGCGCCGTAGTACTCCTCCGCGAGTTCGGAGCCCGCGGGCGCGGCCGCGAGTTCCTTGTCCGGCAGTTCGGCCAGGAGGTCGCCGTGGCGCTTCTCGATCTTTCGCAGGTAGTCGGTGCAGGTCTGGTGCCCCAGCCCCCGGCTCCCGCAGTGGATCAGGACGACGATCTGATTCGGTTCGAGACCGTACGCGTCGGCCACGTCGTCGCGGTACACGTCGGTCACGCGCTGGACTTCGAGGAAGTGGTTGCCGCTGCCCAGACTCCCGAGCTGATTCTTTCCTCGATCCTTCGCCTTCTGGGAGACGGCGCTCGGGTCGGCGTCCGGGCGGACGCCCTCGTCCTCGCAGTGGGTCAGATCCTCCTCGACGGCCCACCCCTCCTCGAGCGCCCAGTCGACGCCGCGGGAGAGGACGGCCTCGACGGTGTCGATGTCGCTCTCGACGACGCCGCCGCCGCCGAGGCCCGACGGGACGTTGGCGAAGAGGGCGTTCACGAGTTCCTCCTCGTGGCCCTGCACGTCGTCGTAGGCCAGATTTGTTTTCATCATTCTAACTCCGCAATTAATGTCGTAACCCACAGAACCGGGCGATATACAGCCGTTCTCCGTATCCGTCGCTCCCACGCCGCCGACGGGGAAGCCGTACCCCTGATGCCCGTCCGGCATGCAGATGGCGTGGCCGGTGATCCCGGGGAGGTGCGTCGCGTTCTTCAACTGCTGGAGCGTCTTGTCCTCGCCAATCTCCTCCAGCAGCGCCTCGCTCGCCAGCACTCGCGCGGGGACGCGCATGTCGCCCTCCCGTTGAATCTCCCAGACGAACTCCCGAACTCGTTCGAGCTGGATGCCGTCGAACTCGCGTGTGGTCATGCTCGAACCGACGTGACCGACGCGGGAATACGTTACTACACGTCGAGGACGACGTAGGCCTCCCAGCCGTCTTCGCTCTCCTCCACCCGCATCTCCGAGTACGTCACGGCCTTCACGTCCCGAGCGGTCACGTCCGCGAGTGGGACGCCGCGGGTGCTCGCCTCGATCACCCACTCCTCGCCCGCCTCGCGCACCGTCGCCTCGTTGTCGACGGGGAGAACGCCCCGCACGTCGCGTTCGTAGATGAGCTGGTCGAGATAGTCGAACAGGAGGGCTTCGAGCCCTTCGGCCCGGACGGTGAAGGAGAAGCGGTCGCCCGTCTCGGGGACGTGGTCACACATCGCGGCGGCGAGGCCGTCGGCGGCGGCGGCGAACGTCTCCCCGAGGTCCGCGCCGGTCGCCGCGACGGCCACGTCGGCCGTGTGGGGGCGGAGTTCGTAGCTCATGGGTGGACCGTGGCGGGGAACGGTGAAAACGGTTCCCGACGCCGGGCGAGAATCGGCAGCGATTGCTCGCGGGAAAACAGCGTCCATTACGACGATCCGTACGACTACCAGAAGCCGGCGACGATGGTCGACGGCGATGAAGTTATATTAGCCACCCTCGCTAGAGTTGCGGTAGTGAGCGTCACTGTCGAGAAACGCGTCGATGGTCCCGGCGCGACCGACCACGCCGGCGAGGCTTGGGATCTCAAAGAGCGTATTCGCCGGCAAGAGGGCGTCCTCAAACAGCGCAAGCGCTTCTTCATGGATGCCTACCGGCGGGCGACGACCTACCTGCTCTATCTCGACGACGACCTCGTCGGCTTCGCCACCGTGCGACGCGACGGGTACATCCTCTTTCTCGCCGTCGCCCCCGAACGGCGTGGTGAAGGGTTCGGCCGCCGCCTCGTCGCGGAAGTCGCGGAGGACCACCGCACCGTCACCTGTCACGCCCGGACGACCAACGAACGCGCCCTCGACTTCTACGAATCCGTCGGCTTCGAGATCAAACGGCGGATCGAGGGGTACTACGAGGACAACGGCGACGCGTACTATCTCCGTCTCGGGCCGGACGAGCGACTCCGGGATCGGCTCTCCGAGTTGATCCGGCCCTAAGCTACAGTCCGTCCTGGTAGTGGTCCTGATCGGTGATAACCTCGGAGACCAGATCCATCGGCGTCGCGTCGTACGCGGGGTTCTCGATTGCGACGCCTTCGACGGGTTCGCGGATCACCTCCGCGGGTTCGCGCTCCTCGTTCTCGAAGACGAAGTCGCTCTCGATGATCTTCGACTCGGAGCCGACGACGACGACGGGGACGCCGACGACGTTCGCGGCGGCGGCGAGGGGGAAGGTGCCGACGCGGTTGTAGAGGGTGTCGCCGACGATACAGGTCATGCCGACGACGACGCGGTCACAGCGTTCGAGGATGTGGCCGACGGCGCTGTCCACGAGGAGATGCGGGTCGACGCGGTCCATCTCCGCGAGGCGGCGGGCGGTCTTCCGGCCGAGGTAACGGGGGCGGGCCTCGGTGACGTAGCCGGTGAGGTGACACCCTTCGGACGCGGCCACCTCGATGGCTTCGAGGGCGGTCGAGGAGAAGTCGTGGGTGAGGAACGTCTCGCCGTCCTCGAACGTGGTGGCGGCGCGGGCGGCCGCCCGGTGTTTGCCCGTCTCGATGGCTTCGACGATCCGGTCGATCTCCTCGCGGGTCCGTGATTTCGCGTCCTCGATCGTGTCGGCCTCGCCGAGGACCCCATCGACGACTTCGCGCATCGCCTTGTGGAGGGAGGCGTGGGAGGGGTTGGCCCGCCGGAGCGCCCCCGCGTTGCGTTCGAGGTCACGCTCGTACTCCTCGACGTTCCGGTAGTCCCGGTCGAGGAGTTCGCCCAGCGCAGTCGTGGCTTTGACCGCCACCACCGACGAACTGTGGGTCTGCATCCGGCTAATCTCCTCGATCGTCTCGTCGATCATACCGAGAGGTGTCGTGTCGGCGGCAAAGAGGTTCCGGCTACTCGTCCGCCGTCCGACGGGCGTAGGCATACGCGAGCAGTGCGGTGACGAACCAGACGAGCGCTCCAACGCGGATGGCGAAGGCGGCGCGGGCGCCCCACGTCGGGAGCGTCGTCGTCGTCGAGAGGAGGGCCACGAGCGGCGCGCCGGCGACGATGGTCGCGACGAACGTCACCTGCATCACCCACCCGAAGTCGACGCCGTCGGGGTCGGTTCGTTCGACGCGGTGTGGCACGCCCGTCGGTTCGGGGTCGAAGGGGTAATGTGTGGCGGTTTCGACGACGGCGTCACTCCTCCAGGAAGTTCGTGAGCGCGTCGTTGAACGCCTCGGGCCGCTCCAGCATGGCGAGGTGGGCCGCGTCGTCGAGGGTCGTCCACTCGCAGTCCGGCATCCGCGCCGCGAGCGCCTCGTGGTACCACGGCGGCGTGAGCGCGTCGTACTCGCCCACGACGGCGAGCGTGGGCGTCGTAATCTCGTCCAGCCGCCCCCGCACGTCGAAGGTGTGGCAGGTTCGGAAGTCGCGGTGGGTCACGGCCTGCCCCGCGTCGTCGAACGCCGCCCGCGAGGTTTCGAGCAGTCGGTCGTCGGGGTCGTGAAACAGCCGATCCGGGCCGTGGAGAAACTCGATGGCCCGCTCGAAATCGGTCCGGAGCCACCGGAGCAAGTCGTCGAGGACGGCTAGTTTCGCGCCTGTGCCCGCGAGGACGACCGCCTCGGGGTCGATGTCGCGTTCGAGAAGGAGCGTCAGAACGACGGCGCCGCCGAGCGAGTTGCCACAGAGGACTCCCGCGTTCGTCGCCTCGGCGACGGCGAGCGTGTCGTCGACGTACGCCGAGAGCGCCTCGTAGCCGGGGTCGGCCGTCACGTCTTCGCTCGCTCCGTGGCCGCTCAGATCGAGCGTGATCACGGGCCGGGCGTCCGCGAGGCGGGCCTGTGCCTTCCAGACTGCGTGCGATCCCCCGCTCCCGTGGACGAACAGGATCGGCTCCCCGTCGCCGCCGCGGTCGTGCCGGCGGTACGCCGTCTCCCGTCCGTGGTGCGTGACCGTCTCCATACGGTCGGTAGCGTCGGGAGGGGTATAAACCCGCCCGACGGGGCGTCGATATGTGAACCGCAATGTGACCGAATTTCGCCATACGGCCCCCGTCTCCCGATTCATCGGCAGAAGATTTATATACTTAGATAGCTAACTTGGGGTTAGGAATTAACATGGTGAGACAACAATACGCCGGTGAAGACGAGCGGTTCGTCCGCCGGTACGACTACGAGGACGAGTGGGTGATCGCCGCGGACCTCGGCGTCGGCGACGATCACCTGGACGTCGACGTCGTCGGCGAGACGGCCATCGTGCTCGTTGACGAGGAGACCGAACTGGAGTTCGAAGTTCCCGGTTCAGTCGAAAGTGTTGACACGAACAACGGCGTACTCGTTGTGAGGGGAACCCAATGAAACTCGTCGTCAAACCACTCAAGCAGAAAGACGCCGGCCGTGGACTCGCGGCCATCGACCGCGCGGCGGTCGCCGAGATGGGTCTCGAAGTCGGCGACTACATCCGTATCGAAGGCAAGGACGGTACTGCCATCGCGCGCGTCTGGCCCGGCCACCCCGAGGATCAGGGGACCGGCGTCATCCGCATCGACGGCCAGCTCCGCCAGCAGGCGAACGTCGGCATCGACGACCGCGTCGAGGTCGAGAAAGCCGACGTGAAACAGGCCGAGCGGGTGACGGTCGCGCTCCCCCAGCAGATCGGGATTCGCGGCGACATCGGCCACTACCTCCGTGACAAGCTGACCGACAAACCGATCACGAAGGGCCAGACCCTCCGCGTGCCCTTCGGCTTCGGCTTCATGAGCGGCCGCCAGAGTCAGGCGCTCCCGCTGCGGGTCGCCGACACCGATCCCTCGGGGACGGTCGTCGTCACCGACTCGACCGAGATCCAGATTAGCGAGAAGCCCGCCGAGCAGATCCGTGAGACCGGCGGCGCCGAGGGCCGCGCCGACACGCCGGACGTGACCTACGAAGACATCGGCGGCCTCGACCGCGAACTCGAACAGGTTCGCGAGATGATCGAACTGCCGATGCGCCACCCCGAACTGTTCCGGCGCCTCGGTATCGACCCGCCCAAGGGCGTCCTGCTTCACGGCCCGCCCGGGACCGGGAAGACGCTGATCGCCAAGGCGGTGGCGAACGAGATCGACGCGCACTTCCACACCATCTCCGGCCCGGAGATCATGTCGAAATACTACGGCGAGAGCGAGGAGCAACTCCGCGATGCCTTCGAGGAGGCCGAGGAGAACGCCCCCGCCATCGTCTTCATCGACGAACTCGACTCCATCGCGCCCAAGCGCAGCGAGGCCGGCGGTGACGTGGAACGCCGCGTCGTCGCACAGTTGCTCTCGCTGATGGACGGTCTGGAGGAACGGGGCGAGGTCGTGGTCATCGGCGCGACCAACCGTGTCGACGCCATCGACCCTGCCCTGCGGCGGGGCGGCCGGTTCGATCGCGAGATCGAAATCGGCGTCCCCGACCGCGACGGTCGCCGCGAAATCCTGCAGGTCCACACCCGCAACATGCCGCTGGCCGAGGACGTGGACATCGAGCAGTTCGCCGAGTCCACGCACGGGTTCGTCGGCGCCGACATCGAGAGCCTCGCCAAAGAGGCTGCGATGAACGCGCTCCGGCGTATCCGTCCCGAGATCGACCTCGACGCCGAGGAGATCGACGCCGAGATCCTCGAATCCCTCGAAGTCGACCAGGACGACTTCCAGGAGGCGATCAAGGGGATCGAGCCGTCGGCGCTCCGCGAGGTGTTCGTCGAAGTCCCCGACGTGACGTGGACGGACGTGGGCGGCCTCGAGGACACGAAAGAGCGCCTCCGCGAGACGATCCAGTGGCCGCTCGACTATCCCGAGGTGTTCGAGGCCATGGACATGGAGTCCGCGAAGGGCGTCCTCATGTACGGCCCGCCCGGGACCGGGAAGACCTTGCTCGCGAAAGCGGTCGCCAACGAGGCCGAGTCCAACTTCATCTCGGTGAAAGGCCCCGAACTCCTCGACAAGTACGTCGGGGAATCGGAGAAGGGGGTCCGCGAAATCTTCAGCAAGGCCCGCGAGAACGCGCCGACCGTCATCTTCTTCGACGAGATCGACGCCATCGCGACCGAGCGCGGCCGCAACACCGGCGACTCCGGCGTCTCGGAGCGCGTCGTCTCGCAACTGCTGACGGAACTCGATGGGCTCGAGACGCTGGAGGACGTGGTCGTCATCGCCACGTCGAACCGGCCCGACCTCATCGACTCGGCACTCCTGCGCCCCGGTCGACTCGACCGGCACGTCCACGTGCCCGTCCCCGACGAGGAGGCGCGGCGCGCCATCTTCGAGGTCCACACCCGGGACAAGCCGCTCGCGGACGACGTGGATCTGGACAGCCTCGCTCACCGGACCGAGAACTACGTCGGCGCCGACATCGAGGCCGTCTGCCGCGAGGCCTCCATGGCCGCCAGCCGCGAGTTCATCCACAGCGTCTCGCCCGAGGAAATCGACGAGTCCGTGGGGAACGTTCGCATCACGATGGACCACTTCGAGCAGGCTCTGGAGGAAGTGACCGCGAGCGTCACCGAGGACACCCGCGAGCGCTACCGCGAGATCGAGAAGCGCTTCACGAACGAGGAACCCGAAATCGGCGGCGAGACCGAAACGAGTCGGACGTTCCACTGATACAGATCGTTGTAACTGTTTGCCGGTGGTTCGCCGACCTGTCCTGGCGAACCACCGGTGATGACTTACAACGGTCCGTATGAGCGGGTCTGCGGCACCCGTGTCCGGTGGGTCGCCACCCGTCCGGCGGCACACCGGGATGACGTACCGTACTCCGTGAGGCGCCGACCCTCGCTCGATTTTCGTTGCTGTCGGCGTCCGCACCCTCCCGTACCTTAGGTCGATAGTTTAAGTGTGGCTGAGCGGAATCCCGGCGAAAGCACGGACCGTTCGACCGCCGACCCGGGAAGTCAGTTACACGTCTCGCTTCGTTCGACCGAGCAGGCTGTCGCGATTCACGATGCCCGACTTCGAGAACCAATTCGATCACCGTGTCCCGTTCGAAGCCGCGACGGACGCGATGGCGATCGTCGACGTATCGAGCGACGACTGGCGGATTCGGACCGTCAACGGCGCGTTCACGGACGCGTTCGACTGCCCGGCATCCGCCGTCCACGACGAGCCACTGGGGGCCGTACTCGGATTCGACCCGGTCGAACGGGTCGGTGCCCACCCCCGCCGCGAGCGGGAAACGCGCGCCGAACTCGGCGTGACCGGCGACGAGTATCTCGTCCGGGTGCGGCCGTTCGACCAGCCGATCGACTCGGCGCACGCGCTCGTCGTCGTCTCGGACGCCTCCACCGTGGGCGCCTCTGCGACGGCTGGTAACGAGCTGATCCACACACTCGCGGAGGTGGCTGGCGCCGACGACGCGTCGGCGGTCTGTGTCGGCGTGGCCGCGCTACTGCTCGACGACTTCGGCTTCGACGCGGTCGTGATCCACGTCGACGAGGGCGTCCACCTGACGAACGTCGACGAATCCATCACGTTCGATTCGGCGGAGCCGACGCTCTCGATCCGACACGAGGTACACGACCCACGGAACGACGAGACCTGGGGGACCGTGGTGCAGGCTCCCGTGGGTGACCGCGGGGTCGTAGTGGCAGCGACCTGTACCAGCCACGCACTCGATTCGGCGGCCATCGAGCGTCTCGAATCGCTCTGCCGGTATCTCGACCTCGTCCTCGACGGTATCGAGCGGACGCGCTCGCTGCGCGCCGAGCAGCAGGAGCTGACGATGTTCAACCGCATCCTCCGGCACTCGGTGCTGAACGGCCTCAACCTGATTCGGGCGCGGCTGGAGCTCGTCGAGACGGACGGCTCCGAGACCAGCCGGGAGCACTACGAGACGGCGAACGCTCGGATCGACGACCTGCTCGACCGAATCGAAGCGATCCGTGAGATACAGGTCGAGGACGGGACCGCCGAGGTCGGCCCCTACCGGCTCGAAGTCCTGCTCGACGAGCGGCTCACCCGCGCCAGTGAAAAGTATCCGGACGCCTCGTTCTCGGTCGTCGGATCGATCCCCGAGGCAACCATCGAGGTCGGCGACCTCGTCCACGTCTGTCTCCGGAACGTGTTGCGAAACGCGGTCCAGCACGCCGATCTCGGCTCGCCCGAGGTCCGGGTCCGCGTCACGATCGACGAAACCGCCGACGTAGCGACGGTGCGGATCGCGGACAACGGCTCCGGATTCCCGGACGATATCGATCGGTCCATCTTCGACGAAGGCGTCTCCAGGTTCGACGGCGAGGGGCACGGTCTCGGTCTCTTTCTCACCCGGAAGGTCGTCGAAGACGGCTACGGCGGCACCGTCCGCGCGGGAGAGAGCGACTGCGGCGGCGCCGAAATCGTCTTGGAGTTCCCGCTCGCCGACCCGCCAGATAGCACCCCCGATTAGGCGGGGTCTTATTAGGATAGATACAGTTTATCCACGGTGAGGGGGTCCGTTCCAAATGTGCATCCGTTCGGTCCGAACGACCGTTGCCGCCGGGGCGTTTGTCGAGAGTAGCCGCCCGATTTCGCAGGGGGAGGGGGCCAGTGAGTAAGACGACCGTCTCGGAGTCACTCACGGACACATCGGACTCACCCACGATCCTGATCGTCGACGACGACAAGGATCTCGCCGACACGTACAGCCTGTGGCTCTCGGGGGATTTCGACGTCGAAACCGCGTACGGTGGCGTGCAGGCACGCGAGCAGATTCACGACGGTCTCGATCTCGTTCTTCTCGATCGGCGAATGCCCGGGATTCCGGGCGACCGTGTGCTGGAGGATATCCGCGACCGGGGAATCGACTGTCAGGTCGCCATGCTCACTGCCGTCGAACCGGACACGGACATCATCGAACTACCGTTCGACGAGTATCTGGTCAAGCCGGTCACCCAGTCGGAACTCCGCGAGACCGTCGACGACCTACTCCTGCGGCAGGGGTTCGACGCCGACGCACAGGAGTTCTTCGCGATGGAGTCGAAAGCAGACGCGCTGGAGACGCGAGACGAGGAGAACCTCCGCAATCCGGACGCGGCCGCGGACCTCGAAGCCGACGCCGAACAGGCCCGAGAGTCCGAGCGGATTCGGGATATGCGCGAACGGCTCCAGCGACTCCAGCGGATCTCCTCCGTCATCCGCGATATCGACAAACAGCTCGTGGTCGCGACCAGTCGGCAGGAGATCGAACGCACGGTCTGTGAGCGTCTCGTCGATTCGGATCCGTACGAACTGGCGTGGATCGGCGACTACACGGTCAGTTTCGATCAGGTGACGCCGAGCGTGATGGCGTGCAGGGACGACGCCACGCTGAATCAGGACACCGTCGCCGACGGCGGCAGTGGGCCGGCCGCCGAGGCCGTCTCGACCGGCGAGGTGCAGGTCGTCGACGACTTCTCGACCGACCGGAGCCGGCAGATGCTCGACCCGATCGGGTCGGCCGACAGTCACGACCGATTCGAAGCGGGGGCGGTCGTCCCGCTCACCTACCGCGACACCGTCTACGGCGTTCTCAACGTCTGCACGACCGAGGCTGACGTGTTCGACGAACGCGAAATAACCGTCCTTTCCGAACTCGGCGACAGCGTCGCCAACGCGATCAACTCCGTCGAACACAAGAAGTTGATGCTCTCCGATACGGTCGTCGAACTGGAATTCGACGTGCAGGACCGGTCGGACATCTTCGTGTCGCTGTCGGCGGAGACGGAGTCACGTATCGAACTCAAGAGTTTCGTCCCCGCGGCCAACGGCGAACTCACGAGCTACGTCGAGGTCACCGGGACGACGACGGAAGCCTTTCTGGACGCCGCGACGGGGATTCCGGAATTCGAGAAAGTCCGGGGCATCGGCGAGTCGAACGAGCAGAACCTCTACGAGTGTCGCGTCTCGGATTCGACGGTCGTCCTCTCCCTGATCGACGCCGGGGCGAACGTGGAATCCATGCGGATCGACGAGGGACAGGGGCACATCGCGGCGACCGTCGCCCCCGATACGGACGTTCGGACGGTCGCCGATACGATTCAGGAGCGGTTCGACGATATCGATCTCGTGGCGAAACGCGAAATCGAGCGGGACTTCCAGTCGACCGAGAGCTTCCGGCAGTCGCTGGAGAACCGTCTCACCGACCGGCAGTACTCGATCCTCGAGGCCGCCTACGCCGCGGGCTATTTCGCGTGGCCGCGGGAGTCGACGGCCAAGGAAATCGCCGACTCGCTGGATCTGGCGCCGCCGACGCTGCACGAACACCTCCGCGGCGCGAAGATCGAACTCATCGAGGCCTTCTTCGAGGAGACTGGCACGTTGGACGAGGGCGAACGGCTTCGCGACCAGTGACTCCCCGGACTCGCTCGTGGCGAGTGACTGGGTCCCGCGTCGACACCATCCACGGCGCAGTCGATCAGACACGCTGAAACACGAGTCGGAAGCGCGAACCCTGTGGCTGGTTGTCCTCGACCGTGATCCGGCCGCCGTACGAATCTAGAATCTCCTTGACCAGATAGAGCCCGAATCCCGCGCTCGGATCGTCGAAGGTCTTCGCGTCGCGACCGAAGATATCCGCTTTCTCGTCGTCGGGAATCCCCGGACCGTCGTCCGCCACCGTCACGACCACCTCGTCGTCGTCGGTCGTCACCTCCACCCAGACCGTCGGTGCTGGGTCCGGGTTGTGCTGGACCGCGTTGACGAGGACGTTGTCGAGGACTTCGCCGATCAGGTCGTCGGCCACGATGTCGACCTCGGGAACCGGGTCGAGATGAATCTCGGCCGCGGGATAGCTATCTCGCGTCCGCTCGACGTGGCTCGTGACCACGTCCTCGATGTCGACCGGTCCGAGTTCCTGTTCGTCGCTGCTGCCGATGACGTTCGTCACTTCGCGGACCATCTCGACGAACTCGCTCATCTCGTTGGTGCGGTCGATGGCGGTTTGCAGGTGGTCGCTCACCTCGAAGTCGACGCGGCCGTCGAGCATCTCCAGTCGTGCGTCCACCACGTTGAGACTGTTGAGCAGGTTGTGCCGGAGCAGGCGGTTCATGAACTCCAGCCGGTTGCGTTCGCGCTGGAGTTCGCGGTCGCGCTCGACCGACGAGAGGGCGTACGCGACGATGGAGCCGAGCCGTTGCAGCGCGTCACGTTCCTCGTCGTTGAACGCGCCCACCCGGTTGGAGTAGAGGTTGAGCGTGCCGTAGAACTCGCCCCCGTCGCCGATGGGCACCGATGCCGAGGCGCGGTAGCCGTACTCCTCGGCACGGTCACGCCACGGTTCGTATCGCGGGTCGTCGTCCACGCTCTGGACGACCTGTATCTCGCCCGTCTGGTGGGCTCGGATGGTCGGCCCCCGTTCGTCCGGCGACTGCCCGACTTCGAGCGTCAGGTCGTCGAGGTAGTCGTCGATACCCGCCTCGGCGTCGGTCAGGATTTCGCCGTCGTCGAGGATGCCGATCCACGCGAACGCGTAGGAGTCGGATTCGGCGAGGCGGTCGCAGATCAGTTGTTTGATATTTTCCTGTGTCGAGAGCCCGAACATCGACTCCGAGAGGCCGTGAACGAGCGAGTTAATGTCGTTGAGCGCCGACAGCCGTTCGTGCTGGCGGCGGAGTGCCTCCTCGCTCCGCTGCCGGCCGATGGCCGCCGCGAGGATGTTCGCTACCGACCGGACGAAGGTCACGTCGTGTTCCGAGAAGTCGCGGCGCTCGGTGTCGTGGGTGCCGAGGATGCCCCACGGGTCGTCCGTGGGGCCGATGATCGTGCTGATGCCGCTTTTCACGTCGTGGTCCGTGAGGAGGTCGGGGCCGTTGAACCGCGTCTCTGCGGCTATATCTTCGACGACGATGGGATGGGTGGCTTCGAGCGTGTGTGCGGCCTGCGAGTTCCGGTCGACCGCGGAGACGGTCGCCTCGCCCACGACGCCCTCGTCCCACCCGGTACCTTGCCGGAGGAGGAGTTCCCCGGCCTCGGCGTCGAGGTCGAGTACCTTGCCGTAGTCGGTACCGAGCGTCTCGGAAACCAGCCGCACCGCCTCGGCCATCAGCGTATCGATGTCCTGTGTCTCCAGCGCGTGTTTGCCGAGTTCGGTCACGACCTCCTGCTGTCGGATCCGGTCTCGCAACTCCTGTTCGCGCGCCTTGCGGTCGGACACGTCGCGGACGACACCACAGCGGCCGATTCCGTCGTCGAGGGTAAAGGGCACCAGTCGGCTCTCGACGGGGAGGCGTTCGCCGTCGCTGGTCTCCAGTTCGAACTCGATCACACCCTCCCCGCGGTCGCCGGCCTGCACGTCCGCAGTGAGCCGTTTGGCTCGTTCGCTGACCCACGCGTCTTTGACCGTCGTCACGTGTCGACCGAGCAGTTCGTCCCGGTCGTAGTCCGTCATCTCGCAGAAGGCGTCGTTGACGACGATGAACTCCGCGTCGTCGTCGACGGCGTAGATCCCGTCCTCGACCGTCTCGATGATCCGTTCGAACAGTTCGAGTTTCCGCTCGCGCGCCCGCCGTCTGGTCACGTCTCTGACGACGCCCACGCGGTCCCCGTCTGGCAAGAGCGAGAAGGTCGCCTCGGCTTCGATCGATCCCCCATCCGCGCATTCGAGCGTCGCCGTCATCGTCGCCGTCGATCGCGTGCCCGCTGCGAGTTCCGCTTCGAGTGTGGCGGCGTCGTGTGCCGTCGCCTCGTCCACGACGAGCGAGACGTGTGATCCGATGAGTTCGTCCCGGTCGTAGCCGACCATCTCGGCGTAGGCGTCGTTGACCATCGTGAACCGTCCCTCGTCGTTCACGACGTAGATGCCGTCCTGCACGGTCTCGACGATGGACTCGTACCGTTCGAGTTCGCGATCACGCTCTCGTCGCTCGGTCACGTCCCGGAAGTACACCGACAGTCCCGTCTCGGACGGGTAGGCGGTGACCGAGAACCACTTCTCGAGCGGGGCGTAGTACTCCTCGAACGACACCGACTCCTGTGTCTCCATCGCCCGCTCGTACTCGTACTGAAACGAGGTGCCGACGGCCTCCGGAAACGCCTCCCAGACGCTGACACCGACGACGTCCTCTCCCGTGAGATCGAGTACCTCCTCCGCTCGCTCGTTCAGGTAGGTGAATCGCCACTCGGCGTCCAGTGCGATGAACGCATCGTCTATGCGCTCGAACACCTCCTCTCCCGTCTCGTAGACGTTTGCCATAGGTGGCCTCCCTCAGCATCCCCGCCGCCGAACCGCGAGCGGTCGATCGTGGCACTGATTGCCGATCCCGCTCCCGTTCGGCAGTCTTGACCCGATGATCGGCATATGTCTCCACTCAAATAATAAAAACTTTGCCGCCAGACGTCGGTCGGTCCGACCCCGCGCGATCAGAGCGACGCCGCCGCCTCGATAGCGCCGATCAGGTCACCCCGCCGGACCGGTTTCGTGACGTAGCGGTCGCACTCGAGATCGGTCGACGTCGCCTCACCGGGCTGCAACGCGCTCACCAGAACGACGGCACACGTGGGGTGAGACATCTTGATTTCCCGGGCCACGTCGTCGCCGGTTCGCCCGGGCATTCGGCGGTCCAGAATCGCGGCGTCGACGCCGTCGTCGACCAGCGACACCGCCTCGTTTCCGCTCGTCGCCGACCAGCGACACCGCCTCGTTTCCGCTCGTCGCCGACCGAATCGACCAGTCCCCGTGACGGCTCAACCAGAGCCGATACATCTCGAGTAGTTCCCGATCGTCGTCGGCGACGAGAATCGTAGCCATTGCCCTCGATACCCCTGTCGGGACGTAAGACAGAAGAGCGTCGGAAGGTGAAGCCCGAGGGGGGTGGGCTCGCCGTCAGCGGAGTCGCGTTCCGGGTGGCAACGGCGGGGTCAACCGCACGGGTGCCGTCCTCCCACCCGCAGTTCGAATACTGGACACGCTCCCTCTCGAATTCCAGCCCTAATTGCTTCGCGGCGCCGACAGAATAGTTTGAGGTCTAACAGGATAGTGGGCCGCGTGATCGACGTACTCGATCTCGCTGTGTGGCGGGGAATCGATGCGAACTGTCCCGAAGCCATCGGTCGATTGGCTCCCACCACCCTCGCCGCCGACTGTCGATTAGGCTGGGGATTTATATGAAGGATTTCTGAACGAACTTTCGATGATCGAATCGTTTCGTGATGCTCGACTCCGTCGGTTCCTCGCTGGCGGGAGCATCAGCCTCCTCGGGGCGTTTCTTCTCGGCATCCCCATGTTCGACATCTGGGACGACGCCACGAATCTTTCCTGGGCTGTACTGGTGACGCTCGCCGAGAACGCGCTTTTCCTGTTTCTGGCCGCCATCCTCGTCTGGGGTGGACTCTGGCTCGTCCGCACGGACTGGGAGGTCGACCGCGTCGCGACGGTCGCGCGCCGGACCGTCGTCGCCACCGTGGCGTTCGGCGGCCTCATCGGCTGGGCCACGTTCCTGCAGATTCAGGTGATGGGCACTCTCAAACCGCTCGTTCTCGCGCTGGACGGCGTGCTGGTGGGGGCGGTCACGTCGTTCGGGATCAGTGTCGCGTCGACGCGAGCGACGGTGTTCAAACGGGAAGCCGACGCGGAACGAGCGCGGAACGACGATCTGGAACTCCTGTACCACACCGCCAGCAATCTCGAAGCGACCTCGGACCGCGAGGCCGCGTACGACATCGTCGAGGGCGCCCTCCGGGACGCGCTCGACGGGTCGCCGTTTCGCGTCGTCGTCGACGGATCGACGGTCGTGACCCACGCGACGCCGACCGACGACGCCGTCCAGCCAGTCGAACGCGTTTCCATCGGCGGGCGGGGACGGATCGACCTGTGGGACGCGCCGGTCGAACACCGCGACATCCTCTCCGTGGAACTGTTCGCTAGCCACCTGGACGAGGCTATCCAGCGGATCGAACGCGAGGAGCGTCTGCGCGAGGAACGGGACATCCTCGATTTCGTCAACCGGACGCTCCGGCACGACCTGCTGGGTGACCTCTCCCTGCTCGAAGCCCGACTCCGGATGCTGGACCGGGACGTGACGTTCGACGAGGGGGCCCACGCGGAACACCTCGATGTCGCGCTCGGTCGCACCGACGAGATGCACGAATTCATCCGGACGATGCGGACGTACATGGAGTCGGTCCTCACCGACGACCACCCGCTCGAAGCCGTCCCGTTGTGTCCCGTCCTCGACGATCATCTCGACGCGTTGCGTGACGCTCACCCCGACGTTTCGATCACTCGCGAGTCGATTCCGAAGGTGGCGGTCGAAGCCGACGACCTGCTCGGACACGTCTTCGCGAACCTGCTCCGCAACGCCGTCGAACACAACGACGCGCCGACACCCTCGGTGACCGTCGACGCCGAACGGCTGGACGACGTCGTTCGCGTTCGGATCGCCGACAACGGCCCCGGCATCCCCGACGACCGCCGAGAAACCATCTTCGAGCAGGGGAGTCACGGGACCGAGAGTCAGGGGAGCGGCTTCGGCTTGTACCTCGTCAAAGACGCCGTCGAGAACTACGACGGCGAGGTCCGCGTTCGAGACAACGAACCACGCGGCACGGTGTTCGAACTCGACCTCCCGATTGCGAGGTGAGACAACCGCCGTGGGATCGGCGGAGAGCCTTTGCCGCTGCCACCGGATTGATCGGTATGGACACGTCGCGGGCAGTCGAGCGGATGGAGGCGTTTCTGTCCGACCAGCTGGCGACGGCCGGGGCCGATGGCTACGTCGTCGGCGTCAGCGGTGGCCTCGATTCGGCCGTCGCGACGACGCTCGCGGTCCGCGCCGTCGGCGCCGACGCCGTGACGGGCCTGATCATGCCGGGCCGCCCCAACGACGAGGCCAACATGGCCGACGCTCGGATGCTCTGTCGCGAGCGGGGAATCGCGTTCGAGGAACTGTCCATCCGGCCCATCGTCGACGCCGTCGGCGACCAACTCCCGTTCGACGCGTCCCGGCTCACCCTCGGGAACGTCCGCGCTCGGACGCGGATGGTGCTGGCGTACGCCGTTGCGAACGAACGCGACTGTCTGGTGCTCGGCACTGGCAACCGGTCCGAGCGACTGCTCGGCTACTTCACGAAGTACGGCGACGCGGCCGTCGACGTCCAGCCGATGCTCGACCTCTACAAGACGGAGGTGGCCGAGGTGGCCCGAGCGATCGACCTCGACGAGCGATTCGTCGAGAAGACGCCCACGGCGGCGCTCTGGGAGGATCAGACCGACGAGGGCGAGATCGGCGCCGACTACGCGACCGTCGACCGGGTGTTGCGCCGACTCGTCGACGAGGGGCACCCGCCCGAACGGATCGCCGCCGACACCGATATCGACGCCGGGACGGTCCACCGCCTCACGGAGATGTGGCAGTCATCGTCGCACAAGCGAGCGCTGCCGCCGGCACCGACCCTTCGCGAGTAGCCCTCACCGACGGCGGGTGAGCGCGTCGACGAACGTCTCCCGGTCGACCGGCTTCGTCAGATACATCGTCGTGTCGTTCTCGTCCAGATGGCCGTCGGGTTCGAAGGCGCTGAGGACGATCACCGACCCCTCGAACCCCGTCTCGTCGAGGCGGTCGACGACTTCGGGGCCGGAGAGGATCGGCATCCGTCGGTCGAGAACGAGGATGTCGACCGCCCCGTCCAGTTTCGCCAGCGCCTCCTCGCCGTCGGTGGCTTCGCGGACGTCCCACCGCTCGTCGGCCGCCAGCCACAGCACCAGACTCTCCCGAAAGGCGTCGTCGTCGTCGGCCAGCAGAACGGTCGTTCGGTCGACACCCCGGGGTGGTTGGGCGTCGTCGGCGTCTTGGGTGGTGTTTGCAGGCATCGGTGGCGGCGGTCGACGCTCGTGGTGGTCGATGGAGTAGAGGCCACGGTCCTTGTTAAACGTTGGCACGGGACGTCGGGGCGGGGGCGCGTCTCGGTAGTCCCCGTATCCGTCCGCCAACGGCCTTCCGACGAGCGCGGCCGCGGATCGGCTCGCTCACCCCCGTACGCGAGCGGTTAGGTCGTCGTTTTAAGACCATTACGCGACTGTACTCCACGTGCGGGTCGCGGAGATGGCGCCCCTTCGTGACCGGCACGCCGTACTCGAAGCGGAGCTACCCTGGAGCGAACTGCCCCGGTTCGCTCCCTCTCCCCACACCCACTCCGTGGTTTTTATTTGACCCCCTATCCGACCTTCCACGCCGCACGTTGCGGCCGCTTCCGGCGATCAGTTCCAACACGCTATTGACCCCGCTTCCCCCACCCTGGCGTATGGTCTCGCTCTCGGTTCGGCAGCGACGAGCCGCCCTGTGGTCCCTCCTCGCAGCCGGCTTTCTCTTCGTCAACTTCCACCGGACGGCGACGGCCGTCCTCGCCGACTCCCTCGCACGCACCTTCGACGCGACCGGGTCCCAGTTGGGACTGCTTCACGCCTCCTTCTTCTACATCTACGCCGCCTTGCAACTCCCGGCCGGCCTCGTCGTCGACCGCTACGGACCGCGGTGGGTCGGCGCGACGGGACTGGCCGTCCTCTCGGCCGGAGTCGTCTGGTTCGCGTGGAGCGAGACGCTGCTGGCCGCCTTCCTCGCGCGCGCCGTCGTCGGTTTCGGCGGGAGCGTCCTCTACATCGCCACACTTCGGTTCTGTGCGAACTGGTTCCGGCCGGACGAGTACGCGACCATGACCGGATACACCGTCGCCGCGGCGGGCGCGGGGGGTATCCTCGCGACGACGCCGCTAGCGCTGGCCATCGACCGCGTCGGGTGGCGCTTCGCCATCCTCGCCACGGGGATGATCACGGCCGTCGTCGCCGTCGTCGTCGCGACCGCGGTCCGTGACCGGCCGTCGCGGGCCGATATCGGCGTCGACGACACCGATCACTCCCCCGCCACCCTCGCCGATATCGTCGCCAACACCCGCACCGTCCTCGGCGAGGTGGAGACGTGGCTGATGGGTCTCCTGCTCTTTCTGGTCCTCGGTGTCAACTTCACCGTCCTCGGCCTGTGGGGTGTCCCCTTCATCGCCGACACCTACGGTGTCACGGTGGCGCGGGCGTCGACGTACGTCCTCCTCGGAAACGTCGGGTTCGTCCTCGGGTCGCCCGCCTTCGGCGCGCTCTCGGATCGAACCGGCTGGCGGACGGAACTCGTCGTGGCGACGACGGTCGTGTTCTCGCTGTCCTACGGCGCCCTGATTCTCGTGCCGCCCCTGCCCGTCGTCGGCGCGGCGCTGTTCTGTGCCCTCCTCGCCAACGGCGGCGTCGCCCTCGTCTTCACCGTCGGGAAGGAGCGCCACGAACCGGCCGTCGCCGGCACGGTCACCGGCGTCATCAACAGCCTCGGCTACGTCGGGGCCGCAATCTTGCCGACCGTCATGGGGGCCGTCCTCGACGCCTACTGGACGGGCGAGATCATCAACGGCGCGCGGGTCTACACCGTCACCGGCTACCGCGTCGCGTTCGGTATCGCCACTGGCGCCGCGGTGGTCGCCGTCGTCGCCGCGTTCTGTCTCCACCGCCGCGAATCGAGGACGGCCGCAGGCGCGACGCTCGCCGGCACGGACGACTATAGTAGCGATTGAAACTGTTTGCCCAGCCGATCGTACGCCGTACTGCGATCAGCTGAACAACGACTTTCAATCGCTACTATAACGGTACCGTCGCCACCCCGCGAGGACGAGGCCGGCGACGACGCAGACGACGCCGAGGCCCCGCGTCACGAGACCGACCAGCCACGCCGCGGCGTTGAAGCCCCCGCTCTCTCGCTCGGTGCGGAGCGAGTAGACCTCGCCCTCGTATCGGACCGGGTAGAGTCCCTCACCGACGGCGACGTTGTCGCTCGTGTACGAGAAGTCGGGCGCGGTGGCGGACTCGTTCTCGACGACGTACGGCGAGTCGGCGCGGGCGCGGTCGAACACCTGCTGTCCCCGCACGGAGAGGTTCTCGTAGGCCAGTACGTCGGACTCGTCGTATTCGAGGCCGTACGCTAGCGCCCCGTTCTCGGCGGGTTCGACGTGGTGGGCGTAGTCGGTGTCGGTGGTGCCGGTACTGGGGGCGGTGGAGACGAGGAGGAGGGCGAGACCGACGCCGATCAGGGCGGTGGGGAGGGTCGGTCGCGGGACCATGCCGGCACGTGTTCGGCGTCAGTCATGTGTCTTCTGCCGTCACACGAACCGCTCCGCGGCCCACTCGTCCACCGTGTCGAAGATCAGTTCGGCCGTGTCGCCGTACTGCTGTGGGTCGAGCGGTTCGAACCCGTGGCCCGCCCCCTCGATGTACATGAGCGATTTGTCGCTGCTTCCGGCGTGTTCCATCATGATCTCGCAGTGGACGAGGTAGTTCCGGTCGCCCGTGAACCCCAGGATCAGGAGCGGGGCAGAGACACCTTCGAGGTTGCCGGGCGCCTCGGCGTTGGTCGAATCGTAGTCGAGGCCTTCGATGGAGTCCTCGGTGATCCGGTAGTCGTCGGTCGGACGGATCGAACTCGTGCTGAGGAATCGCTTGACCGTGGTCAGCAGGCTCTCGTCGAAGGTCACCTCCGGGTGGGCGTCGGGCGTCGGCCCGACGTACGGCACCTGCTGGACCGATACCGATCCGTCGGTGCTGAGGAGCGGCCACTCGCCGCTCGTGTGCGCGAGCAGATCGGAGTCCAGATCGGCCACCGGCGTGTTGATGCTCACCGCGAGGAACTCGTCGTCGTCCGGAAAGTCGCCGGTTCCGCCGTCGATGGCCTCCACCGCCGTCTGTGCCTCCTCGATCATCGCGTTCATCCGCGCCGCCTGCGCGTCGAAGACCTCCTCGAGGAAGGCGTCGCTGTAGTCCGCTGCGCCGTCGGGTGCGAACCCGTTCTCGGGCGCGTACACGTTCAGCGACGGGTCCAGCGACTGCGGGTCGTTGTCCACGACCTGCGGGTCGACTTCGAGCAAGCCCTCGGGCTGTGACCCTCCGCCCGGCCCGGTACCCAACACGCCGTCGAGGATGAGGACACCGTCGGCGGCGGGCTGTTCGTCGAGATCGTCCGGTGCCGGGAACAGGCGGTCGTCGCTCTGGGCGACACTGGCGCCGTTCTCGGCGACGTTCTGATAGAACGACATGAGCGACGCGCCGCGACTGTAGCCGACGACCACGACCGTGTCCACGTCGGGGTGGTCACGGAAGAACTGAACCCCCGCCCCCACGTCGGGGAGGATGTCGTGGATGTGGTAGCTCCCCGCCCGCGCCTCGGTGTCGGCGACGAGCGCCCGATACCCCCGCTTCGCGAACTCCTCGCCGATGGAGACGCTGGTGAACGGTATCTGGTCCGCCGTCAACACCGAGAAACTCTGGTGGATGATCACGAATCCGACGTGACTCTTCCGCCCGCCCCGACCCCGCCCCGTGACGCCCGTTCCCTGTACGGGTTCGTAGAGCGCGCCCGGCGTTCGGAAGTTGAGCGGGACGTACGTCGCCGAACTCCCGCTCGCGCCCCGCTCGTCGCCGCCCCCCGCACCGGTGGCCTGCCGAACGATTCCCAACCCCGCGGCGCCGCCCGATGCCTTCACGAACTCGCGCCGGCCGATCGGTATCTTCCGGAATTTCTTGTCAGACATCCGTCTATAACTAGTTTCAATTCACTAATAACTAGGGGCGCGAAACGCCGATTTCGGCACCCTCGGGCAATTTATCGCCGGATTCAGGTTTCGTCGAGAATCTCGGCCGCGTGGCCATCCGGCGAGACGCCCTCGTAGACCCGGTCGATCCGGCCGTCCGGACCGATCACGTACGTGTTCCGGAACACGCCGTCGAACGTCCGGCCGAACATCTGCTTCTCGCCGTAGGAGTCGTACGCGGCGGCCACGTCGCCCGACTCGTCCGACAGGAGTGGGAAAGTGAGGTCGTGTTTCTCGGCGAACGCCGCGAGGTCGTCGACCGGGTCGTCGCTGACGCCGACGACGGCGATGTCGCGGGCGGCGAAGTCGTCGAGGCGGTCGCGGAAGCCACACGCCTCGGTCGTACAGCCGGGGGTGTCGGCGCGCGGGTAGAAGTACAGGACGAGTCGCTGGCCGCGGAAGTCCGCGAGTGACACCGTCTCGCCGTGCTGATCGGAGAGTGCGAAGTCGGGTGCCTCGTCGCCAATATCGAGCATACTGGTGGGAGGGCGATCCGAGCGCAACTGTGTTGTGGTCCGCGGTGTCGGCGACAGACGACACAGAGAATACGAGATTCTAGAACTAGAACTCCAATCGATCATATACATACAAACTTTTAACGCGAATAAGACTGGAAAAATTCTATCTTTGTCCTGATAAGTGGATATATGGCATAATTATTAATGTGCCCGGTGAGACAACTCGTCCATGATCGACGTGCCCGTGTCCGCCGTCACGACCGAGAGCGTCCCGACCGTCCCGCCGACCACCACCGCCGTCGAGGCGGCGACTCGCCTGCGACGGGCCGACGTGTGTGCGCTCGTCGTCCGCGATTCGAGCGGCGCCGTCGTCGGCATCGTGACCGAATCGGATATCGTCGCCGTCGTGGCCGAAGGCGGCGAGAATCCGCTCGTCGAGTCGTTCATGTCGACGCCGGTCGTGACGGTCGATCCGACCACGCCGGTCGGTCTCGCCGCCGACCAGATGCGCGACGCGGGGGTGGCGCGGCTGCCGGTCGTGGATGGAGGGGAGCGCCGCTCCTCGACCGACGACGGATACCGCGGACTCGTCACCCGCGACGACATCGCCCCCTACCTCTCCCGGCACCGTCTCGACGTCGACTGGCAGGGCGACCCGCTCTCGCTCGATGGGACGGGGACCCCCGACACCGTCGCGACCGAGTAACCGTCGGCCCCCGGGTTTTTCGACCCCCGGCGACGGTGTGTTGGTATGCGCTACACCGGGCCGTTGGCTCTCGCTGGCGCCGTTCTCCTCTACGCTGGTTCCCGCGTCGTCCGTCGGTTCGGCGTCGACGAGACGCTGTTCGGCGTGGCAATCGGCCCGCCGACCTTGCTCGTGCTGTCCGTCGCCGCCGTCGCGCTGGCCGCGTACGGCGCCTATCGACTCGTCGGCGGCTTCCTGCTCGACCACACCACGAGCAAGCGTCGCCGGCACAACGTGCGGAACGTCCTCCGACTCACGTTCGGCGCGCTCGGCATCATCGCTGGCTTCGGTATCGTCACCCGCGACTGGGTGAGCGTCCTGTTCTCGCTGGGCGTCGTCGGCTTCGCCATCACCTTCGCGCTCCAGGGGGCACTCGCTTCCCTCATCGGGTGGCTCTACATCGTCATCAAGCGCCCGTACGCGGTCGGGGATCGAATCGCCATCGAGAGCACTCGCGGCGACGTGACCACTATCGACCTCTTCGTGACGGAGGTGTGGGAGATAGACGGCGAACTCGTCTCCAGCAACCAGCCCTCCGGTCGGATCGTCACCGTCCCCAACAGCGTGGTACTCTCCTCCCACGTCGTCAACTTCCACGGCGAGGGCGTCCCCTACGTCTGGAACGAACTCTCCGTGCAGGTGGCCTACGAGACGGACCTCGACTTCGCGGTCGACGTGATGACCGAGGCGGCTGCTGATCACCTCGGCGACGAGATGGCAGCGGGCGTCGAGCAGTACCGCGAGCGCCTCGCCGAGACGCCGGTCGACCTCGACGTGAACGAGCGGCCGACCGTCAACGTCGTGCAGGATGAGTCGTGGGTCGAACTCCGCTTGCGCTATCTCGTCCATCCGCGCCGTGGGACGCGCGCCCGGAACACGCTCTACCGCGAGATCCTCGACCGGTTCAACGATCACCCGGATCGGGTGGCGTTCCCCGTCAGCCGCAACCGCTAGCCGGTGGGGATCGCCGCCGTCTAGTGGGCGTGGGTCTCCGCTGTCCCCTCCTCGCCCGCGTCGCTCACGTACCCCACGTACACCTGTCCGAGAAAGAGGAGCGTGAACGCGACGTTGAGGTAGGTGGTGTAGCCGCTAGGGGCGGTGCCGCCGGCCTCACCGGCGGGCGGAACGAGGCCGAGGCCGGACCAGAGGTAGTGGATGGCGACGCCGGAGACGACGGCAGTCACGAAGATGCTCACGAACAGCACCGCAGCCATGCGGAGGCCGTAGTAGCGGCGGTAGGCGTCCGTGATCGTCGGCACGATCAGGTCGGCGAAGATGAAACTCATGACGCCGCCGAAGGCGATGCCGTTCGACCAGAGGATCAGGGCGAAGGGCACGTTCCCCACCGAGCAGACGAAGGTGACGACGCCGACGACGACGCCGATGACCGCGCTGGCGACGACCCACGTCAGGGTGCCTTCGGCGCCGATACCGAACAGCGTCGTCCACCACGACCGGGGGACGAAGGCGCCGATGAGGCCGGCGATCAGGAAGCCAGCGACGATGTCCGTCCACAGCATGTCCCACTCCCCGAGCGTGTTCTTCGAGGCGAGTCGCCAGCCGTCGCGGGTCAGCAGGCGGTCACGCCACGTCGCGTCCGCTTGTTGCTGGGACTCGACGTACGCCGACTTGCACGACTCGGAGCAGAAGTATTCGGTCCCGCCATCGGTGTCGAGTTCGACCACGTCGTCGTCGGTGGGGTCGACCTCCATCCCACAGGAAGGATCGCGCACGCCCTCCGAGGACCGCAGGTGTTCCCGTGCCGTCTCGAACCAGCCGTCGGGGACGACGTAGCGGAAGGTGAGCGCGAGGAGGCCGATCAGGAACAGGCCGGCGACGTAGTCGGCGATCACGAACTGCCACCCGAGCAGAATCCACATCACCAGACCGAGTTCGATCACGAGGTTGGTCGAGGCGAACTGGAAGGCGGCGAGACTGGCGACCGGCGACGCCCCCTTCTTGAACAGGGACTTGGTGGTGGCGACGGCGCCGAACGAACACGACGACGACGCGGCGCCGAACAGGGTGCCGAGGCCGAGTTCGCGCCACCCGTGCCCGCCGAGGACGGCCGACATCTTCTCCTCGCTGACGAACGTCTCCACCGCGCCGGCGATGGTGAACCCGAGGACGAGCGCCCACCACGTCTCCCAGCCCATCTCGGCGGCGAGGGTCAGCCCCTCCACCAGCGTCTCGACGACGGTCACGCGAACCACCTCCCGGTGTCGACGGCGTTCCGGTGCATCGTTTTCGATCTACGAGCCGTCGATTCAACTGGATTGCGCTTGCCACACACCGGTCGAAGTCGAGCGTGTAGTTTGGAATCGGGCGTCTCGGTCTCCCCGAACTTCGATATCCGGTCTCGGAGAGTCGGACGCCGGCGTCACCGCCGAACACGACCGATTCCCCGAGACTGGGAATCGGCGGGGACGTACTTGGATCGGCCTTCCCAACGCCTACACGTGAGGTGTCCACGATGGCATACGACGTTTCGAACCCGCTCGACGGCGAGTTCGACCTCGGCCGTGCCGGGCCGTTCGCCCCCGTCTGGATCGCCACCCTCAGGGTGGTCGTCGGCTGGTGGTTCTTCCACGCCGGCGTGACGAAACTGATCGAGTCGGGGCTGAACTTCACCGCCGGCCCGGGGTATCTGCAGGGGATGAGCGGCACCGTCCTCGGCCCGGTAGCCGTGTGGATGGCGACGACGATGCCCGGCGTCATCGAGGCCATCGTCCCCCTCGCGGAGACGCTCATCGGCCTCGCGCTGATCGCCGGCGCGCTGGTCCGACTCGCGTCCTTCGGGGGCGCCATCTTCATGGCGTTCTTCTGGGTCGGCAACGCCGAGTTCGGCCACGGCGTCGTCAACGGCGACCTGATGGGCCTGCTGCTGTTCGTCACGCTGCTGGTCCTCGGCGCCGGCCGGTACTACGGCCTCGACGCCGTCTTCGAGCGCCTGGAACTGGTCGAGAACCATCCGCGGCTCAAACATCTGCTCGGCTAACGAGGTGACACCACGATGACCGACATGATCGACAAGGCGGCGATGGCACTGAGCAGCACGTTGCTGCTGGCTGGCATCGTCGTCCTCGGTGTGGTAGAGATTCTCGACGGGGTGCCGTACGGCGCCGCGCCGACGACGAACGAGGCGGGCGAAGTGATCGCCCAGCCCGGTATCGACCCGGCCATCCGCACCGGCCTCGTGCTGGCCGGACTGGCCGTCCTCGGGCTGTGGGGTCTCTACCGGGTCGCCGTCCCGGCAACCGGCGTCGAGCGCCGGACGGCCGATGCGACGGCAGAGACCCAGTAGCGTCTTCTTCCCCTCCCGAAGGGTTATGCGCCGCGCGCACCCCGTGAGTGGATATGTACGACCCACAGCCACTCGCACCGCTCGCTCGCGCGCTCCGGGGTGGCGACCGGCAGCCGACGGCGCTCGTCGCGGACCTGTGTGACCGACGCGACGCCGTCGACGACGTTCACGCGCTACTCCCCGAGACGGGACGACGGAACCGCCTGACGCGCGAGGCGTCGGCGCTCGCCGCTCGGCACGACGACTCCGAGAGCCGGCCGCCGCTGTTCGGCGTCCCCGTCGCCGTCAAGGACATCTTCCACGTCGACGGCTTCGTCACCGAGGCCGGGGCGTCGGTGCCTCCCTCCGTCGTCACCGGGCCCGAATCAACCGCGGTCGGCCGCCTCCGCGACGCCGGCGCGCTCCACTTCGGCAAGGCGCACACGACCGAGTTCGCGTACTTCGCGCCGCCGCCGACCCGCAACCCGAACGACCTCGGACACACGCCCGGCGGGTCGTCCAGCGGGTCGGCCGCCGCCGTCGCCGCCGGCATCTGTCCGCTCGCACTCGGCTCCCAGACCATCGGCTCCGTGATCCGGCCAGCGGCCTTCTGCGGCATCATCGGCTACAAGCCCAGCTACGGCCGGATCCCGCTCGACGGCGTGATTCCGTTCGCGCCCTCGGTGGATCACGTCGGGACGTTCACGGCCGACGTGGCCGGCGCGGCTCGCACTGCTTCCGTCCTCTGTGACGGCTGGGAACCGGTCGCCCCCGACGACCGGCCGGTACTCGGTGTCGTCGAGGGTCCGTACGTCGAGCAGGCGACCGAGGCCGGGCGGGCGGGCGTCGAAGCCGGCGTCGCCGCCCTCGAAGACGCGGGCTACGAGGTGCGGCGGGTCCCGATGCTCGACGACATCGACGACGTGAACGACAGCCACGACGCGCTGGCGGCCGCGGAGTTCGCCCTCACGCACGCGGAGTGGTACGCCGAGTACGGCGAGGGGTACGCCCCGGAGACGGTCGACCTGATCGAACGCGGGCGGGACGTGGGCGTCGACGAACTGTCGGCCGCTCGGGCCGCCCGACTCGACCTGCGCGAGCGAATCGGGGAACGGGCCGACGAGGCGGGTGTCGACCTCCTCCTGTCGCCGGCCGCGCCCGGCCCGGCGCCGGAAGGCATCGACGACACTGGCGACCCGATCATGAACCTGCCGTGGACCAACGCCGGCGTCCCGGCGCTCACGGTGCCCTGCGGACGGGTGGGAGACCTGCCGCTCGGCCTGCAGGTGGTCGCTCCCTTCGGCGAGGACGAGGCGTTGCTGGCGTGGGGCGAGGAAATCGCGGCCGCCGTCGCGGACGTGGACTCGGTCGCGTAGTTACGCCGTCGACGTGCCGGTGTCCGTCGTGGTCTCGGCCTGCGCCTGTGCCTGTTCGAACGTCGACGCGGGGAAGAGGCCGCTGACCTCCGCGAGCGAGAGCGTCTCGACCAGTGCAGCGGGGTCGCCGGAGACGAGCAACACGCCGAAGTCGCTGACGGTGTCGTCGACGCTCACCGAGACGTTGCTGCGGTTCCGGAACGTGTCGACCGCGTCCTGCGTCAGTTCGATCCGTCGCTGCCGGAACTCGGCCTGCGCCTGCATACGGTCGAGTTCGCCCGACTCGACTTTCGACTGAATCTCGGACTGGAGTTGCTGGAGTGACTGCTGGTCGGGTTGGACTGCGAGCGTGACCGTGGCGGTCTCGCCACCACCGCCCGCCCCGCTGTCGGCACCGCTCCCGTTGTGCTCCGAGAGCGCGCTACAGCCGGCTATCGAGAGGGCGCCTCCCGTGCCGGCGAGCTGGAGAAATCGGCGTCGGCCCGTGTCGTCGAACATTCCGGCCGACCTTAGGAGACGAGTGGTTTAAGCCCTCGGCTCTGTCCGCGTCGTCGGCGCTACGATGTCTCGTCGGCGTCGAGCGACATCACCGGCATCGTCGCGAATTCGAACTGCGCGCCGCCGGCGTCACCCTCGGTCACGGCGACGGCCCACCCGTGTGCTTCCGCGATAGTCTGGACGATGTACAGTCCGAACCCCGTCCCGTTCGTGGTGCGGCTGAAACCGGGGTCGAACACGTGGTCGCGCTCCGCGACGGGGATGCCGGGGCCGTCGTCGACGACGGCGAAGCCAGTGTCCGTCTCGCGGACAGTGACGGTCACGTCGGCACCGCCGTGTTCGATCGCATCGTCGGACTCCGTCCGACTGCCTGTGGAACCGTGTTCCACACTGTTTCGAAACAGGTTCTCGAAGAACCGACGCACCCGTGTCGCGTCGGCGTCGACGACGAGCGACGTTCGCACGTCGAGGGTGGCGCCGTTGATGGCGACCATCTCCCACGCGTCCCGGGCGACCGCGTCGAGCGCCACCGGCTGTACGTCCGTCACAGCTTGCCCCTCGATGGCGACGGTGAGTACGTCCTCGACGATCCGCTCGATCCGGTCGAGCGAGTCGGTTACGCGGTCGATGTCGACGGTTTCGCCCTCCGCCAGATAGCGGTCGAGATACCCCTTGGCGACGGCCAGCGGGTTCCGAAGGTCGTGAGCGAGGATCGTCGCGAACTCGGTGAGCCGGTCGTTCTGCGCCGCGAGTTGGCGTTCCCACTCTCGTCGCTCGGTTACGTTCCGACCGATGCCACAGAAGCCGAGGACGCTGCCGTCGTCGTCGGTCAGTTTCCGCCCCGTGAGTTCGAATCGAATCCGCCCGTTCGTCGTGTCGGCGCGGGCCTCGACGACCGTCTCGCCGTCGTCGAAGATGCGCTCGACGGCCCGCTCGACGGCCGGCTGATCGGCGTCGAGAAAGAATTCGGCGGGCATCATTCCCTCTATCTGCTCGTCCGTCAGATCGAACAGTTCGTTGAGGTGGTCGTTCCAGAACACCAGTCGACCGTGCTCGTCGTAGATATAGAAGATATCGTCCAGCGCATCTAGAGCGTTGTGAAGTGTTCGTCGCGTTTCCGGCATCCCTCGTTTCTCCGCAGATAGATCGGCTCGAATCGTATTAACGCTGCGTATTCATGCCGCTTCAGCGACGCTATGGGTGGATTTCGTCTGCTCGGCAGATAGGCTTCGCTCTGCAGTCGTAGAATATCGAGGGGCCGAGGCCCCGATTTGGACCCGGACGGGTGGTGTTTTCGGCGCCCCCTACGGCCGTGCTGAATGTTCAGGTTCCCGAACCCCACTCACACGGGGTCCGGTACTTGGCCTTCACACCCATCCGCCATGGCGGACGGGTTCTGGGACGCGGCGGTCTACCGTCGGGGCGTGCACCTCGTTTCCACGTTACAGCGGTAGCGAGGCGAAGGCCCACGGCTTTAGCCGTGGAACGAAACCGACAACTGGGGAGCAAACTACCGGCCACGACAGGCCCGATATTCCCACGTTTTAACAGATCTCAGATAATATATTACGATTGTAATCGTGGCCACGACGACCGTCATCACGACGTTCCACAATCCATCCCACGAGCGCCGCCGAGAGTGGTGAGTCGGTGCTGGTATCCGGTCGTGAGGCGAAATACGTCCGGCGCAAATATCGTTCCCTACGCGAGTCGCTCCAACAAGCGGGTGCGCTTCGCGCACGCAACCGCGTGGGTAACAAAGAGGAGCGCCGGATTCGTGACCTGAACCACAACGCCTCCCGTCGCCTCATTGACTGGGCACAGCAGTTCGAGAATCCCGTGCTGAAAATCGAGGATTTGGAAGGCATCAGAGCTAGGAGCGACTGGCGTGGCGTCCACTCGTGGCACTTCTATCAGTTGCAGGAATTCATCATCTACAAAGCCGAGCAAGCCGGGATTCGCGTCACAGAAGTTGATCCGTTCGAGACGAGTCAACGCTGTTCGGCCTGTGGTGCCGAGGGAACACGCGACGGCGACCACTTCTCGTGTCCCAAGTGCGACCGTGGTCGTCACGCCGACCTGAACGCCGCCGAGAACATCCGCCAACGGGAGGAAGAACCATGCACGGCCTAACAGTTCGGCTGAGGCGAACCGTGCGGCCTCGTGGGCTGAATACTCCACCGTCTGCTTCGCAGACGCCCGGCGTGACCGGGGAGGAAGGCCGCGTTGACCCGGCTGTACGCGCTGGAAAGCACGTCCGGGGTCGTAACCGGACGGCGACCGCTGACGCCCCACGCGAAAGCGTCCTTACGGGCCGAGGAAACGCGCAACCCGAATATCCCCTTCGGGGAATCCCGCCCCTTTAGGAGTGGGAGGAGGTCAAGGGAGCTTCGGTTGTACCCCGCACCGGGTCCGTTTCGCGTCAGCGGTTCGGTGCTGGTCGCCCGGTACGTTCTCGTGGCATCGACCGGTCTGCTGGCATACGTTACTAATACACACAATTGTTCCGGTGAAGTCCTCGTCGGGGAAAATCGGTGGCTTGAACCCACGTGGTCGTCTACGGCCGCAGTGCGTGCGAGGGTAGCCAAGCCTGGAAACGGCGGCGGACTCAAGATCCGCTCCTGTAGAGGTCCAAGGGTTCAAATCCCTTCCCTCGCATCGCTCCGGCGCACGCCGGAAGATGCGGAAGACCGCTCTCGGAGCGCTCTTCCCTCGCAAAACTTCACGTTCGGTTGTATCGACGAGCCACCGCTATCCGACGACGAACTCGGGGGCGACGATCACACTCGCGATCAGACTGGCAAAGACGAGAATCGCGGTGACGCGGAGCGTCCCGGCCATCTGTCGCCGATCTTTCGGTAGGGATTCGGCGATACCGGACAGCGCACACCCGGCGATCATGACGAGTAACCAGTTGGCTGCGGCGGCATCGCCCCGCAGCACGTTGTAGGCGTAGAGGCTGGCGAACACGAGCGCCCCCGAGAACATCACGACCGCGTTGAGTCGCCCGGCTGGCTCGCTAAATACGACGTTGGTGACTGTGGAGGGCATCGGGCGTACAATCCCACCCAGACCAAAATAGGTGATTGGTACCACGTTACACTTTTCCTGTCCGACCGGTTCGGACGATGCCCAGCCCTGCCGACACCCTGAGCCTCCTCGTCGCCGTCGAGTTCGTCGTGATGGCGTCGTTCCTCCTGCTCGTCGCTCCGCTGGACGTCGCGGCTCCGGTACTCCCCCTCCTGCTGGTCTTTCTGATTGCCATCCACCGGTATCGGTCGTGAGGTCGACCCCGCGATTCTTACGCTCGGCTCGTGTACACGTCGTCGATGAAACTCGCGCTCGTCGGCGCCGGGCAGGCCGGTGGGAAGGTGATGGAGGCGATCATGATGTACGACCGGCGGGCGGAGGTTGGGTTCGTCGCGGACGCCATCGCCGTCAACACTGCGCGGGCGGACCTCGTCGGTCTGGAGGCCACGCCACTGGAGCGTCGGGTGTTGATCGGCGGCGCACGGTTGAAGGGGCACGGCACGGGCGCGGACAACGAACTCGGTGCCGACGTGGCGCGCGACGACCTGACCGAAGTGATGCGCGCCGTCGACGACGTGGCGGTCCACGAAATCGACGCCTTCCTCGTGATCGCCGGTCTCGGCGGTGGCACGGGGAGCGGCGCCGCGCCCGTGATCGCTCGCGAACTCCGGCGGCGACACGCCGAACCCGTCTACGGCCTCGGCATCCTCCCGAGCCGAACCGAGGGGAACATCTACACGCTCAACGCCGCACGCTCGTTCGTGACGCTGGTGGATCAGGTGGACAACCTGCTCCTCTTCGACAACGACGCGTGGCGCGAGGGTGGCGAGAGCCTCCGTACCAGCTACGACCGGCTCAACGCGGAGATCGCCCGCCGCCTCGGCGTGCTCTTCTCGGCCGGCGAGGTGAAGGAGGGACAGGCGGTCGGCGAGTCGGTCGTCGACGCCAGCGAGATCATCAACACGCTCGGGAGCGGAGGTATCTCGACCCTCGGCTACGCGGCGACGGCGGTCGACCGCCCCAAACCGCGGCTCTTCGCCCGGCGGCAACCGGCGCCGGACGTGGGCGATTCGACGAATCGCATCCTCACGACGGTTCGCCGGGCGGCGCTCGGCCGGTTGACTCTCCCCTGCGAACTCGCGGGCGTCGAACGCGGCCTGCTCGTCGCCGCCGGGCCACCCGCGTATCTCGACCGACGCGGGATCGAACGCGCACGCCGCTGGCTCGAAGAGACCACGGGAAGTATGGAGATCCGCGGCGGCGACTACCCCCTCGACTCCGGCTACGTCGCCGCCGTGGTACTCCTCTCGGGCGTGAGCGACGTGCCCCGGATCGAGGAACTGAAAGCGACGGCCGTCGAGACGCAGCAGCGGGTGCGGGAACTCGAAGCCGACGCCGACGCCCCCGAGGCGCTACGTGACCTGACGTGGAGCGGGGAGGCCGACGACGGCGACGAGGATCTCGACCCCCTCTTCTGATACGGATTATTGTAACTGTGTACCGGTGGTTCGCCGAAACAGTCCGGCGAACCACCGGTACTGACTTACAATAAACCGTATGAGGCGAACGGCTATCTCCTCTCCTGTCATTGTATTGTAGTATGGTCACCGAGACACCACCGGCGACCGACGGAGAGGAGTCGTTACGGGGGACACCGCCAGCGACGGAGGACGCGGCGTTACGTGGGTGTGCGCCGCGAGCGACGCCCGGGCCCGCCGAGCGACTGCGGAACTGGTGGCACGACCGCGGAAGCGGGACGGCATACGACCGTCTCGACGGGACGCTGACGGCGTACTGCGCGGAGTTCGGCGCGCTGCTAGACGAACTGGATCGGCTCGAAGCCGCCCGTGGCGATGGGCCAGCGGTCGACCGCGACGTCGTCACCCACGTCGAGACCTTGCTCGACCGAGCGGCCAGCCACCTCCAGCGGGGGCACATCGATCAGGGCTGGGTCTGCTTTCACGCGGCTCGGCGGGTCGATCTCTACGTCTACGCGGCGTACGACCGGCTGACCGACGGGGAGACGGATCTGGTTCGGGAACGGACCGTGGAGATTCACCGCGAGGCGATGGATCGACTGAGTGGATGGCGACGCGAGGCCGTCTCCGACCTCCTGCTCGACCGGAGCGGGCAGGTGCGGCGACACCCCCCGGTGAGCGCAGTGATGCGTGCCCGCCACCTCGTCGACGAGGCCAACCAGAGCAACCACGCCAAACGGCGCTACCTCCAGCGGCAGTTGCGATACCTGCTCGGCATCGGCATCGTCGCGCTGACGGTCTTCATGCTCGGTGTGACGCGAGCGAACCCGCTCGCGGTGGCGGACGTGACGATCCCGACGTTCGCCCTCTACGTTCCCTTGCTGGGTGCACTCGGGGCGTCACTGTTCGGCGTGCGCTCCGTCTCGAAAACCGCCACGTCGATGAAGGTGCCCCAGAACTTCACGCCGCTCGGCGTGGTGCTCGCCCGCGTGTTCATCGGGAGCCTCTCCGCAGTCGCCCTGTATTTCGGGCTCACGGCGGAGGTGGTCAACGTTACCGCCGCCGCCGCTACCGACGTCTCTCCGGCGCTGCTGTTGCTCGTCGCGTTCGCGGCGGGCTACTCCGAGCGGTTGGCACCACAGGCGATCGAGCGCGTCTCACAGATCACGGGCCGAGAGGTGTCGGCGTAGCCGCCACCCCGAAGCGCGGCCCTTAACCGGCCACGACGGCAACGAACGGGCAATGAGTCAGGACGTATCTTCCGAGGGGGATCTCCGAAACACGGGGATGTCGCTCAAACACGACCGGGAGTGGGATTACGAACTCGACCGCATCGTCGAGGCGGTCGAGGAACGCGGCGCCACGAAGGTCGGCCTCCAGTTCCCCGAGGGGCTGAAACGGCGCGGCCCCGCCGTCGCCGACGACCTCCGAGCGCTGACCGACGACGACGTGACCTACATGCTCTCCGGTCAGCCCTGTTACGGCGCCTGCGACCTCGACACCTACCTCATGCGCCGGACGGACGTGTTCGTCCACTTCGGTCACTCGCCGATGAAGGAGTCGGACAAGATCATCTACGTCCCCCTGTTCTCGAACGTCGACCCCTTCCCGATGATGGAGGACGCCCTCGACGAACTCCCCGAGGACGACGTCGGTCTCGTCACGACGGCTCAGCACATGAACCGCTTCGACGAGATGAAGGAGTGGCTCGAAGACGAGGGTTACAACGTCCACACCCGCAAGGGCGACGACCGCCTCACCCACGAGGGGCAGGTGCTCGGCTGTAACTACGCCTCGGCCGATATCGACGCCGATCAGGTGCTCTACGTCGGCGGCGGCAAGTTCCACCCGCTCGGGCTGGCGATGGAGCACCCGGACAAGAAGGTGGTCATCGCTGACCCCGTCAACAACGTCGTCACCGTCGCGGACACGGAGAAGTTCATGAAGCAACGCTACGGCGCCGTTCACCGGGCGATGGACGCCGAGAAGTGGGGCGTCATCTTCTGCACCAAGATCGGGCAGGGGCGCTGGGATATGGCTGAGGAAATCGTTAACGACAACGACGACACCTACCTCATCACGATGGACGAGGTGACCCCGGACCGCCTCCGCAACTTCGACATGGACGCCTTCGTCAACACGGGCTGTCCACGGATCACGACCGACGACGGTCCGCAGTTCCACAAGCCGATGCTCACGCCGGGCGAGTACCGCATCGCCGTCGGCGACGAGCCTCTCGACTCCCTCTCGTTCGACACCTTCCACGGGACCTGGTGACGGATTTCTAACACGTCGTCGCCACCACCGGTCCACGTCGTCCGATTCACGCCTCGCCGACCGCCGATAACGGTCGCTGAGAAACGTCAGATGTATTTTACTAACCACCAAGATTATCCCCCTCTCCTGCGGAGCGTATGAGACGGTGGGTGGATGAACGCCGAGACGCTCTACATCGGGGCGATTCTCCTGACCAGTGGCTTCGTGACGGCTGTCGCCGCGTGGCTGTGGTCGACCGACCTCGACCTGTCGGGTCAGCTGTTCGTCCTCCTGTTGGCGCTGCATCCACCGCTCGGACTGCTCGTCGTCGCGGAGCTACTCGCGCCGACGCGGTCGCTCTCGGTTCTGTTCTACGCGCTGCATACGGGGCTGAGTCTGCTCGTCCCGGTCGTGTTCTTCCTGTTCGCGCTCGCCTTCTCGGACAATCGCCGCCACCTTCCCCGTCAGTTGCTGGCTGGCGTCGGCATCTACGCGGCTGTCGTCGTCGGGCTCGAAGTGACGAATCCGATACACCATCTCGCCCGCGACGGCTATCAGATGGTCGGGACGACGGTACCACACCTGACCGCCACGCCGACGACGGCGTTCGGTCTCCTGACGCTCCCCTCCTTCGTCGCCTACTACGCCGCCGTCGGAATGCTGGGCTATCGCTTTCTCGCCCGTCGTGAAGGGCGGTGGATGCAGACGCTCGTCTTGCTCATCGGCTTCGTCTCGCCGTTCGTCGTGTCGAGCCTCTGGTTCACGGGACTGCTCGTCGGCCCGCTCGACGGCGGGTTCGTCGTCGGCTCGGCCTGGACGGCCGCCCTCGCCGGATGGGCAGTGTACCGGTATCAGCTGTTCGACGTGGTCCCGCTCGCCCGTGAGGCGGTGTTCGAGGCGCTCGACGAACGGGTCCTCGTCGTCGACGACGAGCGCCGCCTCCTCGACTACAACGACGCCGCCGCCGTGACGTTCCCCGAACTGGGCGGGAATCGAGGCCAGCGAATCGACACCGTACTCCCGGCTCTCCTCGACGACGAGGCGCGCACCGACGGCGGACGAACGGATCCCGTCCCCACCGGCACCACCACGTCGTCGCCGTTCGTGTCCACGTTCACCCGATACGACGGGTCGACACCACGCGAGTACTCCGTCACGGTAACCCGACTGAACACGGACGGTCGGCTCCGGGGGTACGCCGTCGTCGTCCGAGACATAACCGACCGCCAGCGTCGGATTCGCGACCTCGAACGGCAGAAGGCACAGCTCGAACGGTTCGCGAGCACCCTCTCGCACGACATCCGAAACCCGCTCAACGTCGCCCGGGGGCGGACCGAACTGGCGCTGGAGAACGACGATCCGAACCATCTGGAACACGTGATCGGGTCGCTCGACCGCATCGACCGGATCATCGACGACCTCCTGACGCTCTCCCGCGAGGGCCGGACGATCGACGACCGCCAGCGCGTCTCGCTGGTCGACGTGGCGGAAGGCGCGTGGCAGACGACCGACACCGCCGACGCGACGCTCACCCTCGACATCGACGACCACGTCTCGGTGTCCGCGGATCGGACGCGGCTGTTGAACGTCTTCGAGAATCTGTTTCGGAATAGTGTGGAGCACGGCTCGACCACTCCCCGCTCGAACACTCGCGGGGATAGCGTGGAACACGGCACTCCGGACGGCGAAGTGACGAGCGACGACCCGGCCGTCACCATCACGGTCGGTCGTCACGAGGACGGCTTCTACGTCGAGGACGACGGTCCGGGCATCCCGCCGGAACACCGCGAATCGGTCTTCGAGTACGAGTTCACGACCGCCGACGGGACGGGGCTGGGACTGGCCATCGTCGACGCCATCGCACAGGCGCACGGCTGGACGACCGCGGCACACGCGGGGAGCACCGGCGGGGCCAGAATCGTCTTCTCGGACGTGACGCTGATCGACGACGCGTTCGGGGACGACACCGACGCCCATTCCGAGACCGACCGCGAGACCGATTCCGACACCGGTGCTGCCGAGGCCGGCATCTGACGCGTCGGTCCCGCACCGCCCCGTGCCCTTTTGCGTCCTCGGCGGGTGGTCGTCACATGGAGTGTGACCCCATCGGCACCGTCTACACGCCCTACGAGACGACGAGCGAGGCGCCCCGACAGGGCTTCCACGACGACGCCGAGGGCGTCGTCGACCTCAATCCCGAGTACCGCGAGGGACTGGCCGGCTTCGACGGCGACCGGATTGTCGTCGTCTGGTGGGCCGACCGCGCCGATAGGTCGGTGTTGACGCTGGATCGCGACCCCGCCCGTGGCGTGTTCACGTCGCGGTCGCCCGCCCGGCCCAACCCGGTCTGCATCTCGGAGTGTTCGGTCCTGTCGGTCGATCACGAGGCCGGCCGCCTCCGACTCGGCGGTGTCGACATGGCCGACGGCAGTCCGGTGATCGACCTCAAGGTCCCGGTCGACGTTCAGTGCTGGGACGACGACGCGGACTCCACGTAATCGACTGCCTCCGCGGGCGAGTCGACGGCCTCGACGCCGGGCGCGTCGTGGGTGCCGAGACCCGCCACCGGTCGGTCGAAGACGCCCGCGAACCCGAGTTCCGAGAGCGTCCCCGCCCCGCCGTCGACGGCGACGACGGCGTCGCCGTTCATCACCACGAGCGCGTTGCGGGCGTGTCCCAGTCCCGTCGCGATGGCGGTGTCGACGTACTCGTTGGCGTCGCGGCGGTCGGCCGTCGGGAGGATACCCACCGTCTCGCCGCCCGCGGCGTGCGCCCCCTCGCAGGCCGCCGCCATGACGCCGCCGAGACCACCACAGACGACGACGTGATCGCGCTCCCCGAGCAGCCGCCCGACCGCTCGGGCCTGCTCGGCTGCCGCCTCGTCGACCGTTCCACCGCCGATGACGCTGACGCGCATGGGCGAGTCTCGACACGCTGGCGTAATAACTGGCGGCGCTCCCGTTGCCGTCTCACCACGTTTTATATGGCCGCTACGCCCGTGCTTGGGTATGTCAGCGGTTCAGTCCCTCCGTACAGCGACCGGGGCACTCTCGCGCAACCCGGTCCTCTTCCTCGGTGGTCTCGCGTACGCGCTCGTCGTCCTCCCCCAGCGCGCCCTCCAGCTAGCGGGCATTCCCCTCGCCCCCGCCCTGCTCCAGCTAGTCACCTTCTTCGTGACGCCGTTCGTCCTCGCGGGCGTCCTCGGGATGGCGCGCGAGGCGCTCGACGGCGACACGGCCTTCGACGCGTTCACCGCGACCGGCAAGGATCGGTACGTCGACATCCTGCTCGCCACGCTCGTCGAGTTCGGTATCCAACTGGCGTTCGGCGTCGCGTTCATCGTCCTCGCCCTCGTCGCGCTGGTGGCCGGGGGTGGCGGCGCCGGCCCGGCCGCCCTCGTCGGCGCGGCGCTCGGCGTCCTGCTGGCGCTCGCGTATCTCGTCGTGCTCTTTCTCATCCAGTTCTACCCGGTCATCGTCGTCGTCGACGACGCCGGCCCCGTCGACGCCATCACCGACAGCGTCGACTTCGTCCGCGGGAACGTCGTCAGCACGCTCGGCTACAGCGTCATTACGGTCGTCCTTGGCGGTCTCGCCGCGCTCCCCGTCTCCGGCTTCGCCGCCTATCGCTTCCTCACGAGCGGGCCGGGAACGGGCGACACGCCGGGCCCGATCGGTGGCGGGATGAGCCCCGGCGGCCCCGGATCGGGTGCCGGCGCCGGCGCTCCCCAGATGGCCGATATGTTCGCCGGGGCAGGCCTCGGCCTCTCGACGCCCGAAGTGATCGCGCTCGCACTCGTCTCCGCGGTGACGACGGCGCTGTTTTTCGCCTTCCGGCAGACCTACGCCACTGCGTTCTACCGTCGTAACGGGCGGTCGGTCGAGGAGCGAGTCCTCGATGACGAGTTGTAGGTGACGCATACGGCTCTTTGACCATCCACGAAGCCCATACCGCTCTGCGATCACCGACCAATATGCAGCGCCGCACGGTCCTCGCGACGCTCGGATCGCTCTCCGCCACTGCCGGCTGTGTCGGCATCACCCCACCGCGCAGCGACGGACGTGATCGCGCGACTGGCACCGGCACCTCGAGAACCGACGGCGAGCGGCCGGACGCCGACCCGAACTGTCCGTCGTTCGCCGCGGACCCGGATCGGACGGTCTGCTGGCCGTCCGAGGATCGAATCCGGAGCCGCGTCTTCCTCAACGCCTCTACCCCCGTTTTCGAACCCGACTCCGACGATTTGTCGGCCGAGACGGTCGAGTTCGTCTTGCACGATCAGCATCCGGATCGATCCGTCGGGGTCGACCCGCACGACTGGTGGATCGCCCGCCGGACGGGAGATGGCTGGGATCGAATCGCCTCGGGATCGACGAGCGACGCGTGGCGCACCATCGACCCCGGGCAGCGATACACGTGGTCGCTGTCGCTCCAGCCCCATCCCACGCCCCGGACCGACGACACGACGTACATCGTGCAGGCGCTCGACGACGGTACGTACGCCTTCGGGACTGTCGCTCTCCTCGGCGGTCGGGCCGACGATGCGCTCCGGATCGAATGCGTGGCTGTGGTCGAGGTGCGGCGACGATAGCCTACAGCAGGAACGTCTCCTCGCGTTCCGCGAGGTCGAGGAAGGAGTCGGCGGCGTCGACGAGTTCGTCGGCGGTCGAGGAGCCGAAGGCCATCACTTCGACGCGGACGCCCTCGTGGCGGAGGTGCGAGCAGAGGCGGGAGAAGTCGCCGTCGCCGGTACAGAGGACGACCACGTCGACGTGGTTCGCGAGCGTCACGGCGTCCAAGCTGATGCCAACGTCCCAGTCGGCCTTCTTCGACCCGTCGCCGAAGGTCTTGATGTCCTTGATCTTCGTCTCGAAGCCGATCTCTTGCAGTGCCTCGAAGAATCGCTCCTCCTCGGGCGAGTCCGCGCGGATGACGTAGGCGATGGCGCGGACGAGTTCGCGCTCCGAGACGCCTTTCGAGAGGAGCGCCGAGTAATCGATATTGCGGGAGTAGAGGCTCTGAGCGGAGTGATAGAGGTTCTGCGCGTCCGCGAGTATCGCGACGCGCTGGTTCGGGTGGATGTCGGTCACGTTGGCCCAACTGAACGGCGCGCGACTAAATTCCTTGCTCATCGTGGGCGTCGCGGGGGATACGAGCCATTTAACCCGCCGGCGGCGACAGGGTGAGATATGCGCACCGAGCAGGCCGCCCCCGTGCTTGGCATCGTCGGCTGTCTCGCCGTCGTCGCCGCACTCGCCCTCCCCTTCGCCCTCTTTCCCGACTGGGGGAGCGAACTGGCTCAGTACTACACGAGCGGTCCGCTCGGCGTCGGCGCCGTCCTCGCGTTCGCGCTCGTCGGTGTCGTCGTCTTCCTCGCCGGGGCGCGCGGCCGCACCGACCCGACGACCGCCGCGGGCATCGCCGTCCCTCTCGGCGTCGTCGCGTTCGCCATCGCGCTCTCGTGGGCGCTCGCGGCGCCGCTCGACCCGCTCTTTGGCTTCCCGGTGTCGTGGATCACGGAACTTCGGTGGGGTGTCGTCGCCGCGACGGGGCTCACGGCCGCCGCGGCCGCGCTCTACGCGCGAGCGGTTCTCGATTAGTCGGCCGTCGATTCGTCGCGTTCCCAGAACTCGATCCGGAAGCCGTCGTAGGAGTCGTCGGTGCGGGTCAGGGTCCACGCCGACCGGTCCCACGCGGGGAAGAATCGCATCTCTGCGGTGGGTTCGATCTCGTCCTCGACGACGGTGAGCACCATCGTGTCGTAGTGTGGGAGAAAGGCCTCGTACACCTGCCCGCCGCCGATGACGTAGACCGTCTCGCCCTCGTCCACGGCCGCCAGCGCCGCCTCGACGCCGTCGACCACGGTCGCCGTCGCCTCGGGGTAGGTCGGTGCCGACCGTGAGAGGACGATCTGGCGTCGGCCGGGCGGGTCGGGACGCATGCCCTCGTACGTCGTCCGGCCGACGATGACTGGCGCGTCGGCGACGCGTCGTTTGTACTGACGGACGTCTTCGGGGTGATCCCAGGGGACGCCGGACGCGTCCGCGACGATCCGGTCCTCGGTCATCGCGGCGACGGCGATCAGTGTCACGGTGGATCGACGGGAGCCGGAGGCAAGAACCCCTCGACACCGGCGCTGTCGCCGTCGTTCGCGTCGGCCGACGACTCCACGTCGGCGTGTGGGCGAGTCGAAAGGCCCTTAAGAGGAACCGGCATACGATGAGATGGACTAGGTCGGGCAGTTAGGCCCTGCTCTTCCACCCGCACTACGGTCTTGAGCGGGGACCGAACTCGGGGGCGTCCGGTCAGACCGGTCCGGGCCCCGGGAGCCAACGTGGAAGCCTCGTCCTTCGGGGACAGCGGTCCGCGGCGCGCGTCCGCAGGGACGCTCCGCCGCGGTTCGTCGGCGGCACCGGGTCAGGCGCGGAAGCGAGCAGCCCATCGCCGGACGCCAGTCGCTCGAAGGATCGCGGGGTGGAGGAGGCGACCGGGATTCCCCGGCTCGGAACGCCGGGCAATCCCGCCGTCCACATTCATCGTGTTCTACCCGCCGAGCCACGGGACTCGCACTCTCGATAGTGGCTAGTGTTGCCTCGTCGATAAACGTAAATACCATGGCACATCTTGCCATGATTGAGGTTAACACACATGGACCAAGACGACGTGGTGCTGCTGAAACTCCGCGAAAAGTGCAGTGAAGGAAGCGACGACGCGTGCCGGACGCTCGAACGGCTCTGTGCGGACGGCCGAGACGACGCCTGCCGGTACGTCCCGCAGTAACGCCTCTTGGTATCGGGGAACCGCGACACGAACGTCGCCGTATACCGAATCTATAAGTGCTATGCTACTTACTACCATGGTACGAGGTCACAAATTATGAAGCAAGAGGACATGGTACTGCTCCGTGAGGAGTGCAGCGACGGCAACGATCGGGCGTGCCACACGCTCGAACGACTCTGTGAAAACGGACGCGACGACGCCTGTCAGTACGTCCTGACGTAATCACTTCTCGCCGTCGTCGTCGACCCCGGAGAGCGTAGCGGTTGCGCTGTTCGGCGTGTGTGGACTGTCAGCGAACGAATCACCGGCCGCTCCGCTATCGGTCTCTATCGACGCATCCAGCGGTGGGGATGACGACTTCTTCGACGAACGGCTACGGGCTCCGGACATTTGATCGTGGTCCCACCGCTGGCCTCGATTCGCGTTCTCGGGTCCCCTGTCACCGCTCGGTGGCGACGTTAAGCACCGGATAGTTAGGGTGGTTCCCTGCGTGGGACGACTATGTTCGGAACGAGCGGGATTCGCGGCACAGTCGGAAGCGAGGTCACGGCCGAACTGGCGCTGTCCGTCGGGCGGGCGCTGGGCTCCGGGTCGTACGACCGGGTCGTCGTCGGCCGTGACGTTCGCGACAGCGGCGCGATGCTCGTGGACGCGCTCTCGGCCGGTCTCCGGGAGTGTGGGGCGGACGTAATCGACGTGGGGACGGCGTCGACGCCGACCATCGCCCGCAGCGTCGGGTGGCGCGACGCCGACGCCGGCGTCGCGGTCACCGCCTCGCACAACCCGCCGGCGGACAACGGCCTGAAACTGCTCGCCCCCTCGGGGCAGGCCTTCGATGCGCCCCGACGCGACGAGATTACGCGCCGCATCGAGGAAGAGGTGTACGATCTGTCGGCCGCGGCCGGCGTCGGCGCCGAACGCCGCTGGGACGCGGCCCACGACCGACACGTCGCGGCCGTCCGCGACGCCTGTGATCGGGTCGACGGCCTGCAGGTCGTCGTCGACCTCGGCAACGGCGCGGGCAGCGTCACGCCCGACGCACTGCGCGAACTCGGTGCCGACGTGACGACGCTGAACGCCCAGCCGGACGGGACGTTTCCGGGCCGTCCCAGCGAGCCGACGGCGGAGACGTGTGCCGATCTGTGCCGGTTCGTCGCGGCGACGGCGGCCGACCTCGGCATCGCCCACGACGGCGACGCCGACCGGATGATGGCGGTCGACGAGCACGGCGATTTCGTCCCCGGCGACCACTTGCTCGCGCTCTTCGCCCGCGCGGCGGCGGACGACGGCGCGACGGTCTGTGCGCCCCTCAATACGAGCCTCGCCGTCGACGACGCCCTCGACGATTTCGGCGCGTCGGTGTCGCGGACGAAAGTGGGCGACGTGTTCGTCGCGGAACGGATCGTGTCGGAAGGAGCCGTCTTCGGCGGCGAACCCAGCGGGGCGTGGATCTGGCCCGACGAGACGCGCTGTCCGGACGGGCCGCTGGCCGCCTGCCGACTCGCGGCGCTCGTCCACGACGCCGGCTCGCTCGCCGGCCTGCTCGAATCGGTCGGTGGCTACGTCACCCGCCGGGCGAACCGCGTCTGCGAGGACAACGACCGCGTCGTTCGGGAGGTGAAGCGCCGGGCGGAGTCGGTGTTCGACGACGTCGACGACACCGACGGCGTCCGCGTCACGGTCGACGACGGCTGGTTTCTCGTCCGTGCGAGCGGCACTCAGCCGCTCGTCCGTCTCACGGCGGAGGCGCGGAGCGCCGAGCGGGCGGACGAACTGCTGGACCGGGCGGACGACCTGGTCACCGCGAGTGGCGTCTCGGAGACCTGACCGCCTGCGTCCGTGGTTCCCCGTCGGCGGTTACCCCCCGAATTCCGCCGTTCGACGCACCTTAGCGGCTGTATAATAATGGCCTGACGACGCGTCGGCCCAACCGATGCAAGCAGTCATTCTCGCCGCTGGCCGAGGCACGCGAATCCAGCCGCTGTCGGCGTCTGCTCCGAAGCCGATGTTGCCGGCCGGCGACCGGCCCATCGCCGCCCACGTCGCCGACGCGGTCCGAACTGCTGCGCCCCACGTCGACAGCGACTTCGCCGTCCTCAACGGCGACAACCTCTACGATCCGACGGACGTGGCGACGCTCTTCGAGCGCGGGCCGAGCGTCGCCGCCGTCCACCGGCCGGACCCCTCGTCCTACGGCGTGCTGTCGACCGACGGCGGCTGCGTGACGGACAGCCGGGAAAAACCCGACGACCCGGAGAGTACGCTCGTCAACGCGGGAGCGTAGGTGTTCCCCCACGAGGCGTGTGACTGGCTCGACGTACCCCGGAGCGAGCGCGACGAACACGAGATTACCGACGTGCTGGCCCGCGCCATCGCCCACCTGGTCGACAAGGCCACCATCGTCGACGACGTGTTCCGGGGGTACGCCGATCCCGCCACGAGTCCGCTCGCCCGGCGGCCGGTCCGCTCACGCGACCTGCGGTGGGACGGGCGCGATCCGCCGACGCCGTTCCCCGGGGAGAACGGCACGCTCGACGTCGAGCGTGCTCGCGACCGTTTCGCGACACGGGGTATCGCTACTCGGACGACGGTCACCTGGTGATGCCCTGATGGCGAGTCTCGCGTCGTCGGTCGTCGTGTCCGCCGCCGTCCTCGCGGGGGCGGGGATCGCGACGGCCGCGACGACTGACACCGTCGTCGGTCGGGGCGGCCTCTCTCAGTTCGCGGCCAAGGTCCGGACCCGTCCCCGGGAGACCCTCGCCCCCATCGCGCTCCTCGCGAGCGTCCTCCTGTTCAACAAGGTCGTCAGAGACCTCTCGCCCGAAGTGTCGCGGCTCGTCGGCTGGAACGTCACGGGCACCATCTACGCCCTCGAGGGCGCGTTCGTGGCCACCCTCCAGTCGGTCGCGACGCCCTCGCTCACGGCCCTGTTCTCGGGTGCGACGAAGGAAGTCGAATCCGGGAACGAAACGACTGTCGTTCAAAGCGTCGACCTCGTTGAAATCCTCGATCAGAGATGTGTTTCGGCAACTGTGCTGGATACAGGGCGCAAATCGGTCAGTAGCGACGGGTCGGCAAGTGGTTGCGGATCACCGACGCGACATCGCGCCATTCGGACCTTCACGAACTGGCACAGGTACGATCGACCTCCAGTTGCCCATCCGCGAGTACAGTTACAGAGACCTCGAGGCTCGGACAGTCGGTGATCGACCACTCCAGGGTTTCCTGTTCGGCTTCCGTCTGAATGGTGATGGTGTACGGGCCGTTGGCAAGGCCGGACGAGTAATAACTTGGGGCTCCCTGTTGGTCTGGCGGGAACGCGGTTTCGAATTCGTCTTCCAGAGTCCCGTCCGCATCGACGACTTCGACTCGGATGAGATAATCCCGGTCCGCTTCGGTGCTGAACGCGATGTCGACCTCCCCCGTCGGCCGTTCCGTGACTTCCGGTTGCGAGCACCCACTAATCACGGCCACAACCGAAGCCATCACACCGAGTGTTTCCCGTCTGTTCATGAACAAGTGCCGCCTCGCGTTCACAAGATACTTCTGGAGGGCGTCTTGCTGAACGAACCCTCTATACGCAACTTCTCAGCGCTCAGAACCGAAAGACGTCATTGGCACCCAAGTGGGAACACTTCCATGGCGAGCATGCTCGGGAAAACATCGGACAGCGTACAGTATTATGCGCCCCGATTCACGACAGGAGTGTGCAGCTAACACGACGACGGTACGGGTGGTTTCGGGCGACTCCGAGCCTCGGACCTCCGGAACGTGTGTGTTCTCGATCGTGTTGGAGTAACTACCCACATCGAATCGTTCATTCGTTCTACACGAGTAGCGTTTTTACAACTACGACCGTAGCGTTCCTATGACTCTGCGACCACTGACCACCATCGCAGTCGTCGGACTGTTCTGTCTTTCAGGATGTCTCGGCGGGCTTGCTCCGACCGACGGCGTCAAGCAGAGAGATTATCCCGACCGCCCGCCCACGGTGGACGGTGAGACTGCCGGTCCGTATATCGCCGCCTACGAAGAAGTGTACCGGCATAACCTGATAGTCGAAGAAGAAACCGAGAGTATTCAAGAGATCGTCGTCGGTGCAGGCGTCGTCTCGGTGGCCGAGAGCGGTGATGGATACGAAGTCGTCGTGCGCGTCGGATTCTACTGGACGTTCGGCGACGACGGGACTGGTCAACCCACCGGTATTGCAGACGGAAAGCCGTACGAAGCCACCTACTTCGTCAACGAGACGACGACCGACCGGCGAGGGGACACACTCGAATGAGTGGCTCGGCTCTCGGTCGGCCCGTTCCAGCACTGCTCGATCCTCGCCAGTCGATCGTCCCTGCTGTGATCGTCTTTGCCCTGGGCTTGGGGGTGTTCGTTCTCGACGCAACGAGCAACGTCCGTCCGGGGCCCGTGGCGTATCTGCTGACTCCCACACCCGTGGCACTCGCACTCTACGTTCGAAGGCGGCCGACGACGGGACGGCGCCGTCTGCTCGGGCTTGCAGTCTGGGGACTGGTAAGCACGACAGCGGCGGGCTTACTCACGATTCTCGTTGCGATCGGGACCCGCCTCCCTCGCCCGTACGAAGCCTGGGAGTTCTTGCTGCTCGATGCCGGTGTGTTCCTTTGGTTTATTCTCAGCCTGGCTGGCGCGTTCGTTTTGGCCGCCCGTTGGGACGGACGCCGCTCAACGGTTGCGTTGGCTGCCGGACCGGCTGTCCAGTTCGTGGGATTTCTCCTGTTTGTCGTGGTCACCGCCGAAAGCGTGGTCCTCGCCACGCTCGCCGCTTGAACGACGAGCCCGGTCTCGTGGAATTCCCCGAACAGCGGTAGGTTACGGTGGGCGAGTTGAAGTCTTGATGTACAGCGGTTAGCAGCGATTCGATACTGGACGACGTTGTCCGGAGGCGGTACCCTGTCTGTCCCTCACGTGTTACAACTCTGTCACAGTATCTTTGGAAGTGAAGATGACCGAACGGGATGAGCGTTTCTCCGACGAAATGGGTGGGCTGGATACGTCGTAATCGTGGAGCCGGAACCCACCGCCCCGAGTGTCGAGTTCAGGGGTAGTATTAGGTTAACGCGTGTCATAGCAAACTTCCCACGGTCTGTCTATTCGGGTCCTGTCAACGCTCGCGGTACAAGATACGGCGCGCGTATTCATCAAGGCCGAGTCTACCGACGGAACGTTATTTCTTCGTGTCCGTGCCGCACTGGACCAGTTGACGGTCGGGATGAGAGCGCGGATCGACCGATTCGGCTTCGGTCTGGACTCGGTAGACCGGGTCGGGGGAGACGTAGTAGCTCGCCACATACGCACGCTCGGAGGATTCTTCACTCCCCTCGGGGGTGTAACTGGTTTCGATCCCACTCGACGCGAGGAACCCCGCACCGGCGGGTTCCGGGTTCCACGGTGTGGTCGTATCGATGTTAAGTCTCGCCACCGGACTGTGATCGTCGAGGATGCGGTTCCAGGCGTAGGCGGTTTCGAAGTCCGCCAAATAGTCGGCCACGGACTGTTGAGTGAGTTCCTGGGGCTTCGTTCCGTACCCCATCGCCGGGTGGTTCGACTCCTCGACGACGGGCGGATGGCTCACGTCGGCCGGGTCGCAACTGCTCGGGATCGGTGACGGCGTGCCCCCATTCTGCGTCGTCGGTCCGCCGCTGCTCGGCGTTGGTGAGGGCGTGGTGCCGTTCCCGTCTCCGTCGGTCAGACACCCTGCCGTCAGGCTACTGTCGATGACCGCGAGGATCATCCGCCGAGTCCCGTTCATACCACACACGTGTCGTGGCGTAGATGCCTATTAGTTCTGGGCTCGCTACGTCCGACAAGAGTCGTACCGAGCGCCTCGAGTACACTGGGTGGGACAGCAAGCACGCCGAGTACGTGCCGCTCGAGTAGCAGGAGCGCGCCGCCGTCGACAGCCCCATAGATCATACTCAGACCGCCCGTCCACCGTCGAGACTGCGGATGGTCACCGGTGCCGGAGGCTGTCGCATTGTCCACGGACTGTTCGCCCCCAATCAGTCGGAGGAGTCCTGCTGCGAGAATATCACCGATAATTCCGTTGGGAACGGTCGTCATGCGGAGTCGAACTCGACGGAGATATCATCGACGTAGTGGGTCGCGTCTCCTTCCCAGATGACACTGGTTCCCACCGAGACGTACAGCGTCTCCGTCGAAAGCGACGGCATCGTCCACTCGAAGGTGTACTCCCGCCAGCCATCGGCCAGCCAGAGCGGTTCACGAAGGCCTCCATACGGTGTTTCGCCCAGCGCAGTCGTGTTCACGCCGGGATGGGGAAACTCCTCCTCGGTCTCCGGGCGTTCGGGGCCGAGACGCATGACGGCATCCCGGAGCGTATTGAACGACTCGGACTCGCTCCAAATCTGTGCTCGGACCGTCGCCTCGTCGGCACCCCCCGACGGAACTGGCACCGGATGGGTCACCCATGTGACACCATCGTCGTAGTCGCCTTCGTTCCAGATGCGAAGCGACCGCTCCCCGCTCATCGCCTGTTCACCGGACACCGTCACCTCCCATTCGAACTCCTCGATGTTCACCTCCGGCCCGATAGCCGCGTTGGCCTGCCAGTCCCCCAGCCCGTTCTCGAACCCCTCTTGGAATGCAGGGCCACCGCGGCCTCGCGTGCATCCGGCCACAGCAACGGACCCAGCGACGAGCCCGGTTCGAAGTATGGCACGTCGTCTCATCCCGCAGGACTACGTGGAGTGGCGGATTAAATCACGGGGGCGACCGGCTATCGCTTAGACAACTGAACAAAACCAAGTTCGTTAAGCCCTAGATACAGTTAGAGGAATTTCGCTTGGTTTGTTATCAAGCTGGCCTCGCCGGTCGCGTTAACTTTGGCGTGAGTTGTGCCGGACGGCGAGGGCTTTGAGCCACGATTCTGCTGTCTGCGGTTCGACATGGCTGAAACTAGTTGCGAACGATGAGGTTCGTCGTTCTATCTCCCAAAAGACACGTTCGATGGCATTCCGATTCCCGTGTGAAATCATCTGGAATCGGTACCCGTCTTCGTCGAGGACGTTCACCAAGTAATCGGCGTCATCGACGAGAAATTCGACGCCATCTAGCCGATATCGTCGATGAAGTTCGGTCAGAAACCATCGCGTCGTCTGTTTCGTTGTCGCTGGAAACAGCCTGAAATGGAGGATTTCGTTCGTTTGGGGATCGACGGCACCGTACAGCCAGTAGTCGTCGCCGTTGATGCGGATCACTTTCTCGTCGACCGCAAGCTGATCCGCACTCACCGTCGAAACCGGCTGTAGCTCGGCCTTGTGAACCCAGTTGTGAACCGCGACGTGACTGCGTTGGACTCCCAACTCATCGAGAAACTGACTGGCATCCCTAGTTGACATATCTGCGAGATGACACCGGATGCCCACTTGAATCGCCCACTCGGGAGTCCGATCTCGCTCCACAAACGACAAGTCGATCCACTCGATACACTTGCTGAGGCGTTCGGATTCTGCCATAGACACTCAGAACTCGAACGCCTCATCCTCTAACTTAACGCGACCCTCTCGGTCGGCCTAGTCTACTTCGGCTTCACGCGCTGGGTGGGCGTCGACCTCCGGCGGTGGTGGTTCGACCGGCAGCGACTCCGCGGCGACCTCCTCTGGGGCGTCGCCGGTATCGTCCTCGTGCTCGCCGCCACCCTCGGAGGCACGCTCGCCCTCACTGCGCTTTTCCCCGGACTCGCTCCGGTTGGGGAGGTCGGTGCCGACCCCTCTCCGACCGTCGCGGCGGACGCAGCGAGCGGCCTCGCAGTGAACCTGCTGCTCGGGTGGTTCTTCGGGTTCGCCATCGCCGCCTTCCAGGAGGAGACGCTGTTCCGTGGGTTTCTCCAGAATCTCCTCCAGGAGCGATACGGGCGTCTCGTCGCGATCGTCGGACAAGCGGGTGTCTTCGCGCTCGCTCATTTCGGGTATTACCCCGTCTCAGCGTGGCCACTACTCCTCGTCGTGTTCCTCGTCGGCATCGTCACTGGATGGCTCGTCGACAGGCGCGGGACGCTCCTCCCTGCGGGCATCGCTCACGGATTCGTCGGGTGAGCGGCGGGGCCGGCCGCTCGTCGGGCGCGCGTCGCCCACGATTGTGTCGACGCCTCGGCATTCGTCGGTCACGACGAGTCGAGCCGGCTGGCTCCGTCTTCGTCGACGGCCACGCTGTAGTTCCCCGAGAGCGTGCGGAACGTGGCGAACGAGTCCTCTGGGTGCTCGACTTGCGTCACGACGGCCCCGTCGAGGACGACTGTTACCGTCCGGAAGTCGCCGGGAAGCGAGACGAGTGCGTCGAATGTGGTCCGCGGCGTACAATCCGCCGGGGGCTGGCCCTTCGCCCCGTCGCCGGGCGCGACTTCGACGGTGAAGCGGTAGTGCCCCGGACTCGGCTCCGTGAGATTCGCCCGAACGTTCACGTCGGTCACGTCGTGTGTGAACGTGAAATTGAGTGCCACCGTCCGCGTCTCTCCGTTAGGAACCTGTCCGACCCAGCCGCCGGTCGCGGGGTTGCTCACACACCCCGTCCCAGCCGAGGTCGAGAACGACGGCGAGGAGACGCTCTGAGTCGGAATGAGCGCGGCACCGGCCGCTGCGCCCCCCGCCGCACCGACGATCAGACCGACGACGAGTCCGACAGCGAGAGCGAGTCTGGTGTCCATGCGTGGATAGTACGCGGAATCGGGATAAATAGCGTCGGACGGCGAGTCTCAACTGCGATGCCAAGACGGAGGGTGCCTCCGCGTGGCTCGTTCAGGCCGTGTCGACGTTCCAGGGCCCCGTCTTCGAACTGGTCGGCGCGCTCTTCCGCCGAAAACAGTACTGGAAGAGGTCACTTGACGACAATTAGAAATCGTAAGTCGCGGGACTAATCCCGATAGCGACCGCTTCCGACCTCCAGTTCGCCTTGCACGACGTACCAGCCTTGGCCCGGGCCCAGCAGTTCCGTGTGGGCCCACTCGCGGTATTCGTTGCCCGTCCACTCGCCGGCGACCCACTCGTTGCGACCGTCGAGTTGCGCGGAGACGTACACCGTCGTATCCTCTGGTGCCCCGTAGGTGGCGTACACGCGGGTGTCGTACTCGAAGCAGCGGTGGCGCTCTTGTCGACCATACCTGCACTCGACCCCCGTGCGGTTGAACTGCGGCGTGAGCAGTGGCTCCGTTCCGAACGGCGCTGCCGTATCGATAGTCTCCTCGCTTGTGGCGGTCACGGAGAACGTGAAAGTGCCGTCGTCGACCACCCCCATCGATGGGTTCGATGGATCGTACTGCGACTCAGGGATTGGTTCGCGCCATCCCATAGTTTCGTTCTCCACCTCACGGTAGTAGGCGCGCTGAACTTCGATACGGTCTGCACTGATGGCAAGCATCCGTCCGTGCTCCGTGTCGACGAGTTCGTAGGTGAAGTTCACACGCGCCGGGGTGTCGTCGGCCCCACGAATTGCGGGGGTTTCGCGGCTGTACTGGACGTCCTCGACGAACTGCTCGCCGAGTTCCGATTCGCCGTTCGTCTCCGGGACCGGCACGTAAAACGTCGCGTTGGTCAGCGTCTGGTTCGTGGCGATCGTCACCTGGTACTCGTAGGTACTCTGCTCTGATTGCTCGGCGCGTTGCTGGCCCAGCGCGTAGACGCCACCGAGCAGTAACGCGAAGACGACGACGACGGCGACGACGCCGATACCGACACCACGCCAGTTGACGCTGCTGTCGGGGCCGCGCGTGACGTAGCGGTACCCGAGTATGGCGACACCGGCACCAGCAATGAACCCGATTGGAAGGGCGACGAGCAGCGACAACCAGATGAACGCCTCGAGCACAACGGCGACGACAACGGTGACGACGGCAAACGTCAGGATCCCGGCGACTAAGCTTCCGACGACGACGCTCCAGTTACGCTCGTGACCTCCACCCGCAGCGTCTTCTGACAGATGGGCGCCTGCGAGGAGACTGCCGAGCGCACCGCCGATGCTCGCAACGAGGATTTGCCCGAGGGTGGCTGCAAGCGACAGCAGTGCAGCGATACCGAGGCCTGCGAGCGGCGTTTCCGGGCCGAACGGTAACTCGCCGAAGCGTGTGAACAGAATCACGCCCGTGACGACGGTACTGAGAGCTGCCATGACCACCCCAGCGACGGCACCCGCGACTAATCCTCCCTTGGCATCGTCGCGTTCGAGGTACCCCGCGACGCCGCCACCCAACAGTGGCGCGACGAGGAGGACGAGTGGGACGAAGCCGAGCGCGGACCCAACCACGCCACCGATGACTCCGTTCTGGATGGTCTTGCGCGTCAACTGGGACATACAAGATACGACACGATGTAATTACAAAGAGTTGACTCGAAATACAGCCGGGCCATCTAACAGCTTCCCGTTCGTGAGCGCTCTTAGTCGTTCAACAGTTTCCGGACACCCCCGATGATCAGCCGATCTAGGGGGCGGTTAGTGGCTCGGCGTGAAATGCGGGAGCGTCGTGATTCGTCGACCACACGCGGCGTGTGACTCCGGGGAACCGACCGGAACGCACAGAGCATCCGAACCAAGCTTCCAAATCAGATGACGAACATCCACGAACTCCTCGATGTCGGAACCATACAAGTCAGTGTCCTCCTCCTGCGTGATGCGAAGTTCTTCGGTCGGTCGCTCGACTCACGACCGCTCATCGAGGTGGCGAGTGAATCGGAGGCCACCGTCGACGACCTCAGTCGTGCTGGCGAGCAGTCTGTGACCGTCGACACACCGATCGGGACGTTCGAGACGGCGTATATGCCTTGGCAATGGCGTGGCCCGAACTATCCGACGCTTATCTATCACCACGGGAGTGGCGAGCGACCGTTCGACTTCGGGTGGTTCAGTTCGAACTCGTTTCGGCGGTTGTTCGTCACGACCGACGAAGCGATCCCGGCCAACGTCATCGCCGTCAAGGCCCCGTTCCACGGCGGATCGAACACGGAGTACGCCCGAGCAATGGGTGACCTCGAGAACTTCGTGGGGATGCTCGCCGCCTCGGTCGGTCTCATCGACGCGCTCGCGACCGAGGCGAGCAAGCGTACCAGCAGTCCGGTCCTCGCTTCGGGTCTCAGCCTCGGTGGCTGGGCGGTCAACCTCCACCGGGCGTGCTTCGACACCGTCGACCAATACGTCCCGATCTTCGCCGGGGCGGCGCTGGGCGAGATGTTCGTCACGTCCGTCTATCGGAAGATGACTGCCGAACCGGCTCGGAGACGGCCGGACTACCTCCGTGAGATACTCGATTTCGAGGAGGAGTTCAGTACCGTCGGGACGGATGATTGTTCCCCGTTGCTTGCCCGATACGACCGCATCATCGAGTACAACCGACAGCGCCCGGCTACGCGGGACTGCCACTGTCCGTACTGGAGAACGGACACGTCACTGGATCGCTTGCGACCGATCGGCTCCGCAAGCACATCCTCTCAGTTCTCTCGACGTGTAGTACCGACCGGATCAGTCGCGAGTAGTGTCGAGCAGGTTCAAACTCGACCGCGGCTGCTCGACGCCGGCCACGACAGTCTCCTCAGGCGAGTTTGACAGCCGTCCCATAGGCGATCACTTCCGAAGCGCCTTGGGTAACCTCGGACGTTTCCATCCGGACGTTCACGACAGCGTCCGCTCCCATCTCAAGTGCGTCCGCTTCCATCCGCTCGATCGCCTGATCCCGAGCGTCGGCGAGCAGCGTCGAGTAGGCCTTGAGTTCTCCGCCAGCGAGATTTCGGAGTCCCTGGGTGATGTCGCGTCCCACATTCCGTGCGCGGACGGTGTTGCCGCGGGCGATACCGAGCACCTCCACAATCTCGTGGCCAGGGATAGTCTCGGTGGTGACGGTGGCGACGAGCGACTGCTGTACCTCTGTCGAGATGGCTGTTGAGGACATATCTACCGCTAGGACGGAGGGAGAGATGATAAACCAGTAGTGACCCGTGCGTTCACGTGGTGCGGCTACGGCCTCAATCGAGGCGCAGGTCACGCTGTGAACGACTATCGACCACGCTCAGCATCTCGCTATTCTCGTAATTCATTAGGGACAACCCATCCGAATCCGGAGTCACACGATCGCGGTTCCGCTCACCCGGCGATCTGTGCTATCGCGACCGCCTCGCGGTAGCACGCGACTGCCAACAGCAGATATCCACCGATCAGTAGTGCCCACTCGCGTCGTGTCAGCGACCAGTCGCTGGGCGACTGCACGCGATCGAACTCCTCCCGCCACCGTGGGCCTGACTCCTGGCGCCAGATCATGACGCCTCTGGTAGCGACGACAATAGCGACGATGGCGGTGATCTCCATCGGCCCGCTCCGCTCGACGAGTACGGTCGGCGACGGCACGATGCGCGCTCCCGTCCCGATGGCGAGAGACCCGGTCCCCCAAACGGCCCCGTACCAGGGCGCCTGGACGACCTCGATGACGTACCCCATCGGCGTGTTCACCGACCGAAGCGTGTTCGCGCCGATAGCGATCAGGGAGACGCCGACGTTCCACCCGAACAGCCACAAGAACTCTCGTGTGATACTCCCCGCGTACCCCGTAGATGCGCCCGGATTCCCGCCGCGTAACAGCCCCTGGGGAAGGAAGAAGTAACTGAGGAGCCACGCCGCGGTGAACGCGCTCGCGACGACAATCCACAGGGAGACGAATCGGACGAGGAGGTTCTCGTGGTTGACGTACCACCCGATTCGTTTCGACACCCGACCGATCAATTCGGTCGGGAGCGATGCTGCCATACGGGCGGATAGTCGTGTGGTCGCGACAAATACGTTGGCGACCGTCACCCGCCCGTGTTAACCGACGACCCAGTGGGTCACGTGACCGTTTCCGCTTCGGTCTCCGGCGGAAGCCCGGCGTCCTGGGGGGTTGGCGGGTCGCGATTTGCGAGGCGATCCGAACCGTAGACGACGACGAGGAGGAGTGCGATCACCACGAGCGGGAGCGCGCCCGTGACCTCTGCGAGCAGGTTCAGCCAGGGGTCCGGCACACCGTTCGGGACGAGCGCCGCCGGATCGGCGGGGTGAAAGATGCCCATCGCGTTGACACCGGCGTGAAACACCGCGACGGCGAGGACGCTTCCGCCGGTGCTGTTGTACATCCACGTCCAGAGGATCGAGCCCGCGAGGATGGAGACCATCCAGAGGAGCTGCTGGGAGAGCGGCCAGCCGCCGTGGGTGGTCGTGGCGTTCAGGAACAGCGGGAGGTGCCAAGCGGCCCACGTGACGCCCACGATGGCACTCGACACCAGCGCGCTGTACGAGTCCTGAAGGATGGGAAGCATAAAGCCACGCCAACCGAGATCCTCCTGGCCGCCGCCCCACACGGTCCCCCACGCCATCGCGAACAGGTAGATGAACGGCGACTCGAACTCCGTGAGGTCGATCGGACCCCCAGCTACGACGAACAACAAGACGCCAAGCGAGAGGATGACGAATGGGAGCCCGATTGCGAGCGCCCACCACTTCACACCGATCCGCCACTTGAACATCTGCCCGACCCAGGTACGGAGGCTCCCACCTGAGGCCCAGATGACGACCGCCGCGCCAATCGGCGGACCGAATCCGCCGAAACCGATCAGAATGGAGTGCGTCCAGGAGGCTTCCATACCGGAGTACGCGAGTGCGCCCTGGATGGTCCAGGTGAACGCGTACGCGATTGCACCGAAGCTCAGGAGGCGATGCTGGTCGATCCATGTACGGAGACTAGACATACTACCGATTGTGGGCACATCGCAGTTAACCGTACTCCCAGCCGCCGAATTGTCGGCACTACACTCTTCTCGACGCGTCTCGAATCCACGCGTATGCCCGACAACGTTCTCGTCGCCGTCGACGGCTCTCCGCTTGCCGAGCGCGCGCTCACGTACGCTCTCGAGAATTTCCCCGACGCAACGATCACCACGATTTACGTCATCAATCCGGTCGACTCGGTAATCGACGTGGAGGTCGGTGGCCTGCCAGTTGCAGAGGACTGGTACGATAACGCCCAAGAACGTGCTACCAAAATTCACACGACGGCCACGGATCGCGCGATAGAGTACGATCTCGATCTCGAAACGATCACAGAAGTCGGGAAACCTGCTCGAGGGATCCTCGAATACGCTGAAGACCATGGTATCGATCAGATCGTTATGGGTAGCCACGGCCGGTCAGGAATCGACCGGGCGTTCCTCGGGAGTGTCGCCGAGACAGTCACCCGCCGAGCACGGATCCCGGTGACGATCATTGGATGATATCTTCAACTCGTGTCCCGGATCAGGACCGGATGAATGCTCGTGGGGCCACATAAAACGTGAAATCAAACCACAGCATAGGTGTCGAGAACGTGGCTGTTACTGACTCTCGGTCTCTCTCGACGTGCACTGTCCACATCGAACGACGAGGTGGTCGTGGCGACGCGGGAGCGCGAGCACTCGAACGTCATCTCAAGGATCTCTCCGGCGTCTACGATGTCGACATCTCGTTTCGAACAGGGGACGCCCGGATTACCTACGACGGGAGCGTCACCTCGGAAGAAACGATTCGAGACGCTGTCCGCGACCGGAACGTGACGATTCAGGAAGAATCTGAGAAGACAACGGACGATGTGAGCACCCGCTCGGAACTCAGGCAGGAGGCCGCGTTCGTCGGTCTGACGCTCCTTGGGATGGTGACCGGCCTCGTGACGGGGTGGCTCGAGGGATCACAGATTCTCATGTGGGCCGGGTACGGCGTCGCATACGTCTTTGGCGGGTGGTACGGGCTCAAAGGCGCAATCGAGACGCTCCGGCACCGTGCGGTCGACATCGACCTGTTGATGATCGTCGCCGCGGTCGGCGCCCTCTCGATCGGTGCCCCGTTCGAGGGCGCGATGCTCCTCTTCCTGTTTTCACTGTCGAACACCCTCCAGCACTACGCAATCGGGCGCTCACGCCGGGCAATCAAGTCGCTCGTCGAAATGCGGCCGGACGAGGCACAGGTCCTCCGCGACGGTGAGGAGGTCACCGTGCCCATCGACGACGTCGACGTCGGTGACGTGTTCGTCGTCCGCCCCGGCGACAGGATTCCGCTCGACGGCGTCGTTGCGTCCGGCGAGGGGACGGTCGATCAGGCCTCGCTCACCGGCGAATCCGTCCCCGTGCCGAAGGAACCCGGCGACGAGGTGTTCGGCGGGACGATCAACGAGAGTGGGAGCCTCGAAATCGAGGTCACGCGACAGGCCCACGAGTCGGCGATCAGTCGCCTCATCCACATGGTCGAACGGGCCCAGAGCGAGAAAGCCCCGACACAGCGGCTCATCGACCGCCTCGAACAACCGTACGTCCTCGGCGTGTTCGGGCTCACGATCGCAGCGATCGCCGTTCCGCTCGCGCTCGGGAGCGAGTTCACCCGCACGTTCTACCGCGCGATGACCCTGATGGTCGCCGCCTCACCGTGCGCCGTCATCATCTCGACGCCGGCGGCGGTGCTGTCGGCGATCGCCTCTGGGGGGAGGCAGGGCGTCCTGTTCAAGGGCGGCGAACACGTCGAGACGGCCGCGAACATCGACGCAGTCGCGTTCGACAAGACGGGCACACTCACGCAGGGCGATACGCAGTTGACGGACGTGTACGTCCGTGACGGCACGGCAGACAGGTCATTGACCGACGATGGACTGCTCTCGCTCGCGGCCGCTGTACAGGCCCGATCAGAGCATCACCTAGCTCGTGCAATTGTGGCGGCAGCGAAAGAACGATCACTTGATGTCCCCGACGCACAGCGATTTCAGTCAGTCGCTGGGAAAGGAGTCCGGGCTGATGTCGAAGACAGAACTATCCACATCGGGAATCGAAGTTACTTCGGGACTGTCCTCGAAGAGGCAGCGATCGAGGGGCTCGAACCTGGCCTCGATCGGCTTCAAACGCTAGAGGCGGAGGGAAAAACGAGCGTCCTCGTCGCCCGGGAGGAGCGCGACGGAGTCACCGTGTTGGGGTGGCTTGCGTTCACAGACACGATCCGCCCCGGCGCTGCCGAGATGATCGAGGACCTCCGCTCGCTCGGCGTGGAGCACATCGTCATGCTGACCGGCGACAACGAACGCGTCGCCCAGCAGATCGCCGACGAGGTCGGTATCGACGAGGTGCAGGCGGAACTGCTGCCGGAGGAGAAGGTGGCGACCATCGAAGCGCTGGTCGATCGATACGAGAACGTGGCGATGGTGGGTGACGGCGTCAACGACGCGCCGGCGCTGGCGACCGCGACGCTCGGGATTGCGATGGGCGGCGCCGGGACCGACGTCGCGCTCGATACTGCCGACGTGGTATTGATGGGTGACGATCTCAGCAAGATTCCCTACGTCTTCGGTCTCGGACGCAAGACCCGCCGGACGCTCACCGTCAATCTCGCCATCGCGTTCGGTGCGATCGCGCTCATGGTCGGCACGATCCTGCTCAGAGGGATCCCGCTCCCCCTTGCCGTGGTCGGCCACGAAGGATCGACGGTCCTCGTTTCACTGAACGGACTCCGATTGCTCGGATTCCGCGGCTAGATGAGGCAGGGCTCAGCTACATTACTCCGAAGGTGTCGTCGACCGGGATTTTCCTGCCCAAGTTCATGCTATCCGGCGGGAGCCCTCGTACGCTGCTGGTGATCCGAGGGGGAAGCGCAAGGAGCCCGAATCCGAGGAGTGCGTACCCACGCGTCCGTGTTCGCTGGAGTGCGAATATCGTGGTCACGTATCTTCGCTCACGACCCCATCTGTGTCCGCGACTGTGAGGCGGACTGTGGCTCGCCCGTGTACTTCTGCAACTACGCCTGTCATTCGGTGTACATCGACGAAAGCAGCCTTACGGCGGGCGACGCGTGTGAATTGACCCCCGGAGACAGCGAGTGCTGTTAATCGAGCGTCTCGGCCTGCCCCGGGGTGGCGACGGGATATTTCACGCTCGACCGAGTAGGTAGAGAGAATAAGTTGCTCCGAGGTGCCCACGATGGATTCCGATACCTCTCCAAACCACTCGGCGGACACACACGATCCCTACGACCACAGTACTGAGACCGATTCCGCTGACGGGGAGAGCGCTGGTGACCACGACTCCCACCAGCACGACGGCCACGGTGGCATGCACGAAGGCCACGAGCAGATGTTCCGCCGGCGCTTCTTCGTCTCCACGCTCCTATCGATTCCCGTCCTCCTGTACAGCGAAATGCTGCAGGAGTGGCTCGGATTCTCCGTCCCCGCGTTCCCGGGAAGCGAGTGGATAAACCCCGTCTTCGCAGTCGTCGTGTTCGCGTATGGTGGAATCCCGTTCTTCCAGATGGCGGTGCCGGAACTGAAAGACCGGGCGCCGGGGATGATGACGCTGATCTCGATGGCGATCAGCGTCGCATTCGTCTACAGCCTCGCGAGCGTGGTCTTCCCCACGCAGTCGGCGTTCTTCTGGGAGCTCGTCACGCTGATCGACATCATGCTGCTCGGCCACTGGATCGAGATGCGGTCCGTGCGCCGTGCCTCGAGCGCGGTCGACGAACTGGCGAAACTGATGCCGGATACTGCCGAGCGAATCACTGACGATGGAGAGACCGAGGAGGTCCCTGTTAGTGAGCTCTCCGAGGGCGATCTCGTACTCGTCCGACCGGGCGCAAGCGTGCCCGCTGACGGCGTCGTCGAGAAGGGCGATTCGGATGTCAACGAGGCGATGATCACGGGTGAGTCCAAGCCCGTCTCGAAGGAGCCCGGCAACGAGGTCATCGGCGGCACCATCAACGGCGACGGCAGTCTCCGTGTCCGCGTCGGCGCGACGGGCGAGGAGACGACGCTCGCGGGCATCATGCGGCTCGTCGAAGAAGCCCAGCAGAGCAAGTCGAAGACCCAGGTGCTGGCCGACCGCGCGGCTGGCTGGCTGTTCTACGTCGCCCTCGGAGCGGCAGTCGTGACAGCCATCGCGTGGACGCTCGCGGTTTCGTTCGACGCGACCGTCATCGAGCGCGTCGTCACGGTGCTCGTCATCGCCTGCCCACACGCCCTTGGACTCGCCATCCCCCTCGTCGTCGCGATCAACACGTCGCTCGCGGCTCGGAACGGGATGCTCGTGCGCGATCGCATCGCGATGGAGGACGCACGGAATCTGGACGCGATCATCTTCGACAAGACGGGGACGCTCACCGAAGGTGAGCACGGCGTCGTCGATATGGCGACCGTCGATGGCGTCGACGAGGATGACGCGCTCACACTGGCGGCAGCCGTCGAGAGCGATTCCGAGCACATGATCGCGCGAGCCATCCGCGAAGCAGCTGACGAGCGTGATCTTAGCGCACCTGATGCGTCCAGTTTCGAGGCAATCAAAGGGCGAGGAGTCCGCGCGAACGTCGACGGCAACGAGGTGTACGTCGGCGGGCCGAACCTATTGACCCAACTCGACAGCAAGATTCCCGATTACCTCCAGCGCTTCGCTGACGAAGCCGGCCAGAACGCACAGACGGTGGTGTACCTCGTTCGCGACGGGGAGTTGATCGCCGCCTTCGCGATGGCCGAGTGATCCGCGAGGAGAGTTTCCGCGTCATCGACGCCCTCCACGAACTGGGGATCGAGGTGGCGATGCTGACTGGGGACTCCCAGGACGTCGCCGACGCCGTCGCCGACGAACTCGGCATCGATACGGTGTTCGCAGAGGTTCTCCCCGAAGACAAAGACGAGAAAGTCTAGGAGCTCCAAGATCAGGGGAAGCTGGTGGGGATGGTCGGCGACGGCGTGAACGATGCGCCGGCGTTGACCCGGGCTGACGTCGGCATCGCCATCGGCAGCGGGACGGACGTGACCGTCCAATCGGCTGATGTCATCCTCGTACAGAACAACCCGATGGACGTCGTTCGACTCGTGAAACTGAGCACAGCCAGCTACCGCAAGATGCAGGAGAACATCGTCTGGGCGGCCGGGTACAACGTCTTCGCGATTCCGCTTGCAGCGGGCGTGTTGGCACCGATCGGGATTCTGCTGTCGCCTGCTATCGGTGCGCTTCTGATGTCTCTGAGTACGGTGATCGTCGCGATCAACGCGCAGTTGCTTCGGCGGATCGACCTCTCCGTTCCGAGTCTCCCGGGCATCTCGGCGCCGGGGCAGACGCGACCGGCAGACTAGTGGTTTCGGACGCCGCGCTGTCGATATCGATGGGAATCGGCAAGCGAAAATCAACCTAGGGCGATTCTCCACTCGATTCGCGATCTTCTTCGGCAAGCAACTTCTCTCGGGCAGAATTGACGTTCGAGCGGACGGCGTCCTCGGTGACGCCTCTGATATCAGCCCACTGTGCACCCGTGTAGCGGTCGGCTTCTTCGACGACGGTCCAGTCGACCGCTTCATGGAGCGAGCAATCGCCAGCCACCAGTTCGGCGATCCGTTCAAGAAAGTCCTGCTCCTCCCAGGCGAGGGCGACGTCTTCGAACCGGTGCTGGTCCCGATCGTAGACAGCGAACATCTGGACGGCGCCGTCGCGCTCTAGGTCGGCACGAACGTGGGCCGGGAGTGCCTCCAGCGCAGTCTCCGGAAGCGGATACGCAGGAACGTCGTGGAGTGACGCGACATCGAAGGGAGTCAGGCCTCGGTGTGAGACATCGCCGAATTTCATCAAGTATCCAGTCTCCGAGGCGAGTTGCGTCCGCCCTTCGAGCAGATTCTCAGTCAACTCTGGATAGTCGTCTCGGTCGACCGAGCCGGTCTTGAAGATCGTCACGAAATCACGGTCGCCGCCACTGGGTGGATGTGCTCCCATCAGTCGTCACCTTCTGATATGTGATAGCAATTCGTCAGTATGGACTATGAGTCTGGCCCTACGATGAGTGGTTCTCTGGGGCGGGTTCCCGAAGCGACGCAGCACGATCGGCAAGCATTCGGAGTACCCAACGCCGACGTCGATGCTGGTTCTCGTGAGCAACATACGCCCGAACAGTCTCGATGTCGTGCATACAGGCGACGCCGGCGCGGATGAGTCGTAAGTGGTCAGTCTCGAGGAGCGTTTCCGGCGGGAGTTCCTCGAGAATTCCGTCGACATCCGTTCTGCTCACGTGTACCGCTCAAGAAACTCAATTGGCTCGCTCCGTTCGACTAACGTTACCCCATAAAAGCGAATTACTCGGATGCGTGGGGTAACGATGTTCTCAGGAGCGCGTCCTGCTCGCGAACCGATCTGTCGGGACGCGTGTCCGGGCCGTGATGATCGGTTAGAGAGATTCGTCTGGTTGGTGGAATGAGTCATCGGTTATCTGGAGGCCACGTCTGATCAGCCTCCTCGTCCCGTTGCCACGGATAAACTGCCAGCAAACAGTGATTCGTCCATCAATCCACAAGCCTCACAGCGGCTCGGTGACGAACACGCCCGAGTCGTGAATGAAGGGGCCCTGAATACTCGCCGTTAGTGCGTCGGGCCGGCCTCCCTCGAATCGTCCCGTAATGCTGAACGAAATCGCCCACGGACCCAATCCCGCCGGATTGTCCGGAGTCCGGCAGGAATCCACTTCACGAGTCTCAGCGTACACCCGGGCATGGCGACCGTCGACGATCACGGTTTTGAGCCTGATGGTGTCGCACTCCCACTCAGTGTGGCCCCGCCCACGAATCTCGAACCGACTGTCTTCAATGTCGACGGAGAGCTGGTCGTCTAGTCGGAGCATACTGTCACGCTGGCGTTCCTCGCCCATCCGGACAGTTACCCCTGTTAACGCGAGCCCATCGACGGGATCGTCATAGGGGGCGTCGTTCCTCGAAGAACTGTCGACCGGGCCGTCGGTCTGAATCGCAGGCGTCGACGCCTCAGCTGTGGACTGTTCGTCGGTATTCGTCGAACTCACCGACAGCGAGTCAGATGGCGTTGTCGAGGTTTGATCCTCGTCAGGAGTGATCGTCGTTGAAACCTCTGCCGATGGCGGCTCGTTGCGACGATCTTCAGAACTGAGGATGTTCATACAGCCAGCGAGCCCGCTGACCCCGGCAGCTGCGACGGCACTCAGCACACGGCGGCGACAAGGTCCGGATCGGGGCGACAGCCAGTTCCACAGGGATGTCTCGGAAGACGATCGTGTTGGTGTCTTCATCTCGAGCTACCTGCCTGATGGAGTGCTGACTGCGGGTCGAACGCATGCGTCGGCCCAGTAATCTGAATCGAGGTTCCTGGGACGATGGCGTGGCGCTCCGCAGTTCCGTGAGGAATTTCAAGGATCCATCGCGCTCGTCCGGAGTAGTGCGTGAGCTCGTCGTCGGAAACACCGGGTTCAGGCACTGGAGAGTGAACCGCCGTGACGGTTCCCGATCCATCAACGAAGACAACGTCGATTGGATAGTGCATCTCACGCATCACGATTGCCCGGTCGGCGGCCTCCCGGTCGTAGACGAACAGCAGACCGGTATCGGCGGGAAGTGTCTCGGTCCCACTCAAGCCCTGGTAGCGCTCGGAATCCGTGTCGGCCACCCAGACATCATACACCCACAGGATCTGCCCACGCTGGTTCTCGAAGAACACCCGGTGGTTGGGCGGTTTATCGTCGATCACCGACGACTCGAGTTCCGATGGGGAAGCCCCAGCTCCCAACAGGAAGATGGCACCGGCGACAGCGAAGACCGTCGCACCAATCACCAACGCCGCGACGACCGTCGCTCGGCGTTCGAATATTGGGATGGGAGTCCCGGCTGTCTTCTCGCAATCAAGCGAGTCGACAGTCAGCACGGGGTGGGTTGGGTTGTCCATCGCCCTGTGAGACCGATAATCGGTCGTTCAGGGGCATGAACATTCAGAGTGTGCGCACTGCGCACAGTCCCTAACTACTGGCTCAGAGATACTTGATATTCTGCCTAGAGAACGGTGGTTAACTGTGGCTCAACGATTATTGAGACGGATTTTCGTCTCTCGCGGGAGGCTGTCTCGAACGTCCCCGGGTCGCCCCGTCTCCCTCAATAGCCAGTATTCGAACTCTCATAGGACCGACTCACTAAGAGATCCCCGATTTTCCACAAGGTCGGCCGTCGTCGTGCCTACTCTTCGGGCATCGTGACTCGAAGGTTTCCGGCAACCTCGTACAGCCACCCTGAGTTCAGAAGCTGGTCAATCGCATAGTCCGCATCATCCGGATTGTCCGGGAAATCCTCGTGGGCAACTAACTCCTCGCGAGCGCGATTGCGGGGGATTCCCTCGTCGTGATCGCCTTCCGTGATCTCCGTCGAGAGGATGTCGTATCCCCGCTCGATCCAGTCGGGTAACGACCGCGGTTCATCTGAAAACATGATTCCTCACGCTCGAATCACTCGTGACGGTGATTCGCTCTCTACTCACGTTAAATAACCGCAAACTGTCTGACGCGTGGCTGACGGACGCCTCCGATGGGCTGTGTTCGGCGAGGGCGGGCGCGGGAGATTGCCGTGCGTATGAGTTACCCCACGAATTCAGACATCTTGGAGCGTGGGGTAATCTAAGATGACCCGCACATTTCATCCTCTCCGCTGAGAGTTCACCGATAGGGCTCTGCTCCGATCCGAGGCGAGTGTCGACTGGCAATTGCCGGGCTCACAAACCGGCGCGCTCGATGTGGAACCTCGAGTCCTCGAGTAACGGGCAGGAAGATTGAGTCTTTTCCGCCGGCGACGATGGCGGCGAGCAACTCGTGCTTGCACAGCACCCGCCACGGCCGGTCGTGTTTGTAGGGGCACGAGCAGACCAGCCCGTCCGACCAGGGCAATAGCGGATATCGGCTTCCGCTGGCGTACTCACCGACCAACAGCGGAGCCGGGAGATCGATTCCGAAGTCGCTCGGCAACGGTGCACACTTGACGGCGGCCGAGGAGAGTTCGCGTTCGTGAACAACGAATCGACCGGGTATCTCGTGTTCTCGTACGACCGTCCGGATGTCAGCCCTGTCGTCGACGACGACCATCCCGACGAATGCATTGTGCTCGGTGAGCTCGCCAGCGTCGACGCTATGTCCGACCGACGGCGGTAGGAGCGAGCCGTACGAGGAACGTTTGAGGACGTGATAGAGGTTCATCCATGGAATGATCGTCGAGTACCAGCGTTCGCGACGTGCTCGTTCTTCCTCGAGGGCAGCAGACGGATTATCAGTTTCCCGGCACATCTATAACCGGTGAGCGAGAAAGGCGGGGACGTCGTCCAACTCCGCCGACGGGTCTGCCTCGACGCGGTCGTAGTACCGGCGTTCCCCGACGAGAGTTCGCCGACACGATTCCTCCGCGTACAGCAAGCCGAGTGGCTTCGACCGGCCTGCCTCTCTCCATGGGTCGGCCTCGTTGGAATTGGCCGTCCACGGGTTGTACTGGTCGAGGAGTTGTGAGCGGCGAATCGGGGCAGCAGACATAAAATCGAGTCGGATGCGATGTTCGATCGGTTCGATGGTCGGTGGCTCGTCATCGACGTCGTAGCGGTGCTGCTGATCGGTCTTTGCGAGCGCTCCTGGCGGGAGCGAGAGCGGCGGAAGGCTCCCCCTGCTGGATTGAATTCGTCGTGTCGTCATGGCCTCACTCCCCTGTGGGGATAAACCGGGAACGAGACCGTATCGGGAGACTTGGTCAGTCGAGGTTGTTGAAATTCTCAATAGCTGACGGATTCCGATGGTCCTGCTGAATCCAGGGGTGCATGTCTCTCATACCTCACATCAATATTATTTTGAAGAATATTTCTCCCAAATCTTTGTCTGTCTAAAGGATGATTTTTATCATATACCGACGGCGAGGACCCGAAGAACGAGACGCTCAAGATGTCAATCTTGGTTCTTCTTGTGTCGCCTCTAGTTCACTTCCCTACTTGGACTCAAGCGCGTTACTGGGCGTCTCTTGGAGGGTAGAATCGAACTTCCGAGCGTGTTCAAGTACGCCTTCCTCTAATCTTGTGAGGAATTGTTTCGCGGCGATGACCGCATCGTCTAACTCTTCACGATCGCAGGAGAAGTAGACATCGCTCAAGTACCGATGTCGTTGGCGCGAGACGTGGCTTGATGTGGCCCAATCGTACTCTTCTATCACTCGCGCAGCATCCTCGACGACCCACCTCGCTACAGCGTGCCGTTTAATTCTGGATTTGTCGCTACCACCCATATCCCCGTAACCCTTGGGAACGGGAATATCTGAAATAAGCACTTCCACTTCGTCATCCCGACCGATCAGGTTGATCTTCGCATTTTTCGAATCAAACGGCATCTCGATCTCATACGTTACGTCTATCTCGTCGGCTATCGCGGTTGAGCGTGGGGGACTGCTTCGTGGCATTGTTAAACGATTGTTATTATATCTCTAGTAGCTACTGGTCCAATTCTTTTCGTTGATACTGCTCGAATTCGTCACTACCGAACGAATCGTCGTCCATAATCCGTGAGCCAGGGTGGTAACTATCGCCTGACGTTCTCGTAGGGTTGTATCGATGTCGGATTTCGGTGTCATAGCCTTCGGCAGCGTCCGATGTTCATATTTTTCTCTGTGTGCCTGTGGAGCTTCACAGCTCATGGATGAGGATTCCCGTTCCGCCTTGGACTGCGACTCGATCTCCTGTCGTAATATCGCGACACACCCCTGAACATGTCGTGATAGCGGGGATGTCGTACATCCGTGCCAACACTGCCCCAGCGTCGGTCATCGCTACGTCGTCCTCAATCACGTAGCCAGCAGCGACTTCCAGTCGATCTCGAAGAGAGTGATAGTACTGATCCATCACCACGATTTCGCCGGATTCGATATTTTCGGCGCCGACCAAGTCGTCAGGTGAACAGTCCGAGTTCGTTCCAAGGGTTGTCCGAACGACTCGTGCAGGGCCAGTCGCCTCACCGTCACTGACGCCCATTCCACGATAGGATCCCAGCCATGGGATCGTACGGGACTTGGAACCCTGTGCCATTCGGATCGCTTGCGCTCCTTGCCGTAGCGCAGTTGCACACTCCATCGCGGTCTCTGAGTCGATAGTGATAGCCTCCGATGCCGATATCTCCGGTTCTGTCGGTGACGTGACCAGCACCGTCACCTGGGCATCGTCACCGGAGCGAACGATGATCTCGCCTGCCTCCCGTTCGAATATCCGTCCATTACCGCTCGACTGCTTGCACTCCACCTCCCATGTCCAGAGGTCGATAGCTGTTTCACGCGACGCCACTACTTTCGAATCACGACCTTGGAATCCGTCGGCATCTCGTACTGCGCTGTCTAGGGCCTCTGCGAGCCGTTTCGCGCTGGACACTCCAAGTGATGCCTCAACTGTCAACTGAAATGCTCGGTCCGATCGCTCCCAGTGAACCGAGGTTCCGAGTAGCAGTTCAGTACACTCGAAGAGATTCCGGGTCAGCATCAACGGTGGCGCCTGAAGGTTCAGCCGCATCCGCGATAGCCCGTCAACTCCCTGTTGAGCGAGGGCAGGATCCGGGTGGTGGAATGAGAACTCACCCGTAGATAGGTACGAACGGCTCACCAGTTGAAAGTCGAACTCACGCATCCCGAATAGTCTCCGGGGACCACGTTACAGAACTGTCCCTCTGCGCGGTTTCACGTGCCTCCGGTGAGCGGCGCTCAACCAGTGTCGACGGCATATCTTCTGCTAGGGCGGTAACTGCCTCTTCCGGCAGGCCGACGGTCAGCAACTTCGAAGTTGCAGTTGTATCATGGAGTTGCTGCCATCGGTCCCGGATCCAGAACGTGGGCCGTCGCTGGAGTCGCTGGAAGTGCGTTTGAAGCCACTCGTGGTGGCGAGTGGCGACCTTCGAGTCGTAGACGTTAGACTGTGAGTCCCAGAGCAAGTCCCACAGGACGAGTCCCCACGGGAACTGCTGTACCAACGACGCTTGACTGTAGGGTGTTTCTGACCCAATAGGTGGTCGTGCCCGAAGCACACTCCCCGTGTAGCCGTTGATAGAGTTCGTCCGGAACAGCGTCACGTGGTCGGGATAGCGGTTCCTATACCGCCGAAATTGTTGGTGCGCCTCATCGAATGTGGACTGCACTACTCCCGGCGCATCACGTTCAGCAACACACAGACCGAAATGTCCGTCAACGATAAGATCGTCTCCCGATAGTGGGTCATACTTAGACGACGAACTCTGCAGTTCTGCGGACTGTGTGAGAGTGTAGGCCCATCCAGGCTCCGCTGGATCCGGATCGATATCTCTGCGGTGGACCTCGCTGGCTGTTGGCCACTCACTGATCCAACTGCTACCCAGAAGCTGTTCGATCGACTGTTGATGGCTGTCTGCCTCCTGTGAGTCGCTCTTTCGTGCCTTAACCATCTCACTTCCCCCCGCAAGCGAGGGAAACAGGATACCCATACTCCGGAGAACCCCGCGCCGTTTCAGGATCGTCTTTGCCTGATCCATACCGCATCGTTATATGTTACTAAGTTATATATCTATGGGGTATTGGTATATGTCGAAACGTTATTGATGTGGAAGAGCATACTAAGCTCATGAGCGACAAGGAATCGGTCAACCTTCGGATTGAGCAGGGCCTCAAAGATACCGTCGCCAACGTCGCTATTAATCTAGAGGGTGATTCGAGGCCCTCAGATCTCAGCAAAACTGCTCGAAAGCTCATTCTGATCGGTCTCGGTGCGCGGCAAGCCAATATTGAGCCCGATATCGTCGGTCCGTTGGGAGTGATTCCTCGCCCCTTCGCCGAGATCTCGTTCGGTGGCGAGAAGGTTACGATGGGGACGCAGTTGCGAGCGGAGACGTTGGAGGAGTTACAGGCAGCATTCGAGACAAAAAAGCACCCCGCCGCCCGCGAAGCGCTCCGGTTGGGTCTTATTATTGTTCAATCGGATAACCTGAAAATGGAGGGTCCACTCGGTGGGCCGCGCCCCTTCGCTAATATCAACGTGGAAGAACACGTCGTTGGGGAGGAGGCACGACAGGCACTACACGAGATTAAAGCCGCACTTGATATCTAAATCCGATATGGATCGAGATTACTTGAAGGATCAGATTGTCGAGGAGTTCGGATGCTCTCGTGTAGTCGCTCGTGAAATTTCTCAAAAGGCATTGCAACTGAAAAGCGAAGCAGCAGCCGAATCGAGAAACTGGGATGGGCCTGAGATAGATTCCGAATACGTCGTCAGTAGACTCAAGATGGCCCCAGGACACCTTTCTCCAACAGCGAGATGGAACTGGTGGGTAGGGATGATGAACGCTTTCGGTGGATCAAGACAAGATTATCGCATCGATTGATACCGGTCGCTCTCCCTGAACGGCCAGTACAGCCGTTGTTTGGCGATCTGACATACTGCCCTGGAAGTGCGATCAGTCTTCACATCGTCGCCAGCAGGTATTCCGACGCCGTATTGCCTACCGACGGTACGTACGTCAGGACTGGAACTCGTCGTTTACGAGGACGCACGAGTGCATCGTGCCAGTATCGGATTCGAATACAAGGGAGCCATATTCGACCATAGGATGTCTGTGCGGCCTCGGGGTGGAAATTGTGGCGTCTCAATAAACACAGTCGACTGTCGAATCGTAATTACCTGAACTTCCGCTCGTCTTCGAAATCCTCGATATTGCTCTCGGTTGGTGAGGATTTACTCCCGGCACCGTATTGGCCATCGTCTTTCTGAACACCGAACCCGGATCGTTTAGTACGGTCGGCAGGTGGGTCGTATGATTCTCGCTGTGAATCGCGGGCGATGATCTCGATATTCGTACACTCGAGGCCTCGGTCGCCTTCGACGACATCGCATCGAAGCCGATCACCCTCCTCGACCCAGTCTGTCTGTGCTTCCGAGATGTGAAAGAAGATATCGTGTGTCCCCCCAGTGTCCTCTATTATTTCTCCGTCGAGGTCGGCAGTCGTCAGAAAACCGTAGCCGCCATCCTCGTCGTATGTACAGACAGCCCCTTCGACATCATGGACTCGTCCGTTTCGAAGCGTCCGTTGCTCGCGACCATCGTCCGATTCGTTGCTGGTCGTTTCCGCCGGTTCGCAATCGCGTACCTCTTCGTGAAGTTCCAAATTGTACTTTGAGTTGAATCGTTCGCCGCACGTCTCGCAGCGATACCTTCGCACAATACCGAGAATCACTTGTGAGAAGTATAATACTTTGGCCCATACAGTGGCTCTCGCTGGTCCGTTGCCGCTCTATGAGAGATCAACTCCTTTGCAGCTGCTCCGATTTCTCGGTGGGAGTGCCGAAAACCACGATCCTGCATCGGGGCCAGAGCGTCATTGGGAGTAGTTCCTACAACCGTTCCGATCAACTGGACTCCCCCCTGTCGAAACGACAGCCCCTCGGAGCGTAGGGATCGGTCAAGGGGCCCTTGTCGGAGACTGTTGCTTCGGCCGGCGCGTGTGAGTGCGCAGAGCTGCTACCGGGCGCACTGAGGGATGGAGGCCCTCTGTCACACAGCTCACCCATCTTTCTCGGGCGTCTAGGGCGTCTCTCCCGACTACGCGTCTGATACTGCACTAGGAACCAGACCTCTGACTTGCTCAATACACGCAACTTCCAAGCTAGCTATTCAGTGGAGCGAGACCAGAATTAAAGAAACCGCTGTGCTGATTACACGCTCTATAATCAGCACGCCGCTTGTGTCATTCCTGCGGTGATTTCCAACAGAGCCATTCAGACTGTTCTCTCGCCAATCCAAGGCACACGAGTCACAATCCAGTGAGGAGACTCGCAAACTGGTCGAGACGATCGTCGATGGCGCCGACGTCGTAGACCGCCGCCTGTCGTTCATAGTACGGCGCCAGCGCTGATGCATCAGGCGCTAACGTCCCGGGGTCACAGTCGGTCGCGATGGTCAACGAACACACCGGAGCGTACGATGCCTGGAGCTCGCGCGTGACCGCCTCGATGTCGCTGGGGCGGTCGTCGGTGACGGTGATGATCAGTGGGTCGTCACGCTGTGTTTCGACAACTGTCCGGGCGAGACCGATTGCCTCGGCTAGCGGTGTTCCACCACCGCAGTCAGTATCGAGCAGCGTCGTTTGGACGTGACGCGACTCGACGGTGAACGGCTTCACAAGGCGAGCCTGACCGTCGATGAAGTCGATGATGGCAACACGAATCCCCAGTTCCTCGGCAGCGAGGGCGAGTCGGGCGACCGCCTGTGTTGCAACCTCTATTTTCGGGGGGCTACCGTTGCGCATCGACCCCGACCGATCTAGCACGAGCACGAGGGCGTAGCGTTTCTCGCGGCCAGGCGTCGGAGTTTCACAGACCCGTGGATCGCCGATGGCGAGCCGATGACCGGCGCGAGTATCGTACCGACCAGCGGTCAGCCCGCTCCGGGTTCCCCGCTGCCGTTCGAGCGCGAGTTCCTTTTCGAGGACCTGCGCGACGCGGGCGGCGCCGTCCTCGACCGCGCTCCATTGTCCCGGTGGGGCGAGGTCGTCGCTGACCGGGACGAACACGACGTCGTCGAGACGCTCCAGTCCGGCACCGTTCCCGCCTGCACCCGTCTCTGTCGATGACTCGGTCCTGTCCTCCCGATGGTCCTCGTCGCCTTGGTGCCGCCGACCAAAGACGTCACCGAGGTCGCGAAGCTCTCGCTCGACAGCCTCCCGGTCGACCTGCTCTCGGGCCGCCTCTTGTCGGGCGACATCACGGTCGTGTTCGAGCGCCTGCCCGTACTCGGCCGGCGACGGTGCGGCCCGCTCGACGCGCTCGTGAGCTGGCCCCGGCCCCGGTTCGTCCGTTGCTGCGGTCTCGACATCTCCATCGCGATGTTCTATCTGTTCATCCTCGCCAGACGGGCCTGGGTCGCCCGACCGGCCGCTCAGGTCGTCAGTCTCCGCAGACTCGGTGGTTGTCACCCCGATGTCGAACGCATCGAGTGGTGTCTGGACCGACTGGTCGTCGGGAGTGGCTCGTTCATTTATTATAGCTGATGGGGACGATGGATCAGTCCTGTCTCCCGAATCGCCCCGATTTTCGCGAGCGCGCTCGACAGCCGCCGCGAGTGCGTGGGATCTCGACGGGTGCTCCGCTGGCTCCTCGCTGCTTTCGATGGATGAGTCTGCTCGCGACGCTGATTCGCCGTCCGCTATCGACGGCTCTTGGTCACGTTTCTGATCGTCCTCCTTCTGGCCGACTGGAGTCGATGCGGTATTACCAGTGGAATCCTCGGTATCCAGCTCGGGAGAGCTGACCGTGCCGTCCGTATCATCTATGCCGGAATCCGGCGTCACCGCGGGATGGTCGAACACGTCCTGATACGGGTCCGCTGTTGCCTCGCGATCGACCGAGACCCCAGTTGCCTCGGGAGTACTCGCAGGTCCCTCCTCCTGCGACAAGTGGTCGTGCCTGTCAGTTCCCGAGTCAGCGCCATCATAACTCTGCGAGTCGCCTGTTGGCTCGACGGCGCTTGCGACGACCGGCTGGAGCGACGACGTCCAGGTGTCGATGACGCGGCGGGCCCGCTCGACCGAGGCGGTCTTGTCGTGCCTGTGGGTCGCGTCGTCGAGGTCGACACCTCGAATAGCGAGGGCATCAGCAGCGAGCTGAGTCAGCGCATCTTGTACCGACCGAAAGGCGATTTCGTCGGCCTCAGAGACGAACCCGACGCGGTCGTCGTCCCCGTCGAGCAGGACTTCGGTGGTGCCGGTCGGGTACACCGCGGCGTCGTACAGAGCGGTGGTCACCGCGTCCCAGAACGAAAGGCGTGCCTGCTGCCCGTCTCCGAGGTCGTCGGGAGTCTGCGAGTGGATTCGACGGGTGAGTTCGAGCCGGATCTCGGCAGTGTCGCTGAAGTTCGCGCCGTGGATGGCCTCGTGCTCGATTGCGCCGTCCTCGACGATGTTGATCAGCTCGTGGACGTGCTGATGGTATTTCGGGTCGACCTCGGCGTCAAGCAACGCGGCGATTGGGGCGATCGCGGTCTTGAGGATGTGGAGGAGTTCGTGGAAGGCGAGCCCGAACTGGTGGGCGTGGTCGGCGGTGAGGTGGTCGTTCAGCGGCACCCGCTCCAGCGGGGCCGGAGCGGTCGTGACGAGTACGAGAAACGCTGCGTCGATACCGTCGAGCAACTGAGCGGCCTGTTGTCGTTCGAGGTCGGTTGCGTCGCTGCTGACCAGCGCGTCGATGTCGGCAGGCAGAACCGCCGCCGTCTGTACCGCAGGGGTGAGGACGACTTCGACGTCGGCGCCGGGCGGGAGATGGCCTTGCAGGAACGCTTGGAGCCGGTCGGCGCGACCGGCTGACGCTCGCACCCGGGCGTGGACGTCGGGAGTGAACCTCTCGACGGGGGCGTTCGAGTCGACCGAGGAACTGGTATCGGACATGATGGGGAACGGGAGGTATCGGACCTCTTCGCTCCCTTGCGGCTGGTAAATCGCTGGCGCGAAATACCCCACTATCGGGGAGTTCTTCGAAAGCTTGGGGTGACAGGTGACAAGCGGAATCCCACGGTTTCAGCCGTGTGGAAGATGCCAATACCTTCCGCCCGAAGGGCTTTTTAGTATGAATAAGATATGAATATGCATGAGTAAGGGCGAACGCCGGAAAATCGGGAAGCGAGGCCAAGTGACGATCCCCAAAGAGCTCCGAGAGCGATTCGGAATTAAGGGAGGGGACGACGTCGTGATCCACGAAGAGGCAGGGAAGCTCGTTATCGAACGACCGGTAACCCGTGAGGAGTTGGCTGAGGGGTACCGCCAGCGTGCCCAACGGACCAGCGAACTCGCTGACGAACTGGAGGGCATCTCGACAGAGGCTAATGGACACCTAGGCGACGCCCCAGAGTGGTAGCGTATGGCCTTGTCTGTCCGTCGAGGGGATGTCGTTATCGTTGAACTCGACCCAACGCAGGGATCCGAACAACGTGGAACGCGACCGTGTCTCGTCGTGCAGAATGACGTCGGGAATGCAAACGCACCGACAACAATCGTTGTTCCGTTCACCACCTCGTTCGACGAGCAGCTCTACCCGTTCGAAGTACTCGTCCCAGCCGAGGAGTGTGCGCTTCGAGAAGACTCAGTCGCGCTCTGTAGCCAGATTCGGACCATCTCTATCGAGCACCGCATCACCGAGAACCTCGGCTCGATTCCGCAAGAGCGGATAGACGAGGTCGATACCGCACTCGAATACAGTCTCGGTCTCACCGAAATTTGAGTGGGGTTGGTAAACGAGTTCGGGCGTTCCAACGTCACGGATTGCCTATGTACGGAATTCCCCGAGGCTGAACGGTCGCTAGGTGTCACAGGAAATCGTCGAGGGTCTCGTAGGCGTCCTCGGGATACTGGTTCGGCTCGCCTATGTACACCGCGACCACCACCATTATCGCAAGCATTATTAGGGCGACAGTTCTTATCGGGAGTTCCATCCCTTTTCTTCTCATCGTAGACCTTTTCGGACTCCTGAATTAAGTATCCCGGAGTAGCAGGTGACCACCTAACCGTAACAATAAAAAAAGTTTGGTTGGTATTTGGAATTTATGTCAGGAGGATCCGGCGAAAATGGAATAACAAGAAGAAACATGATAAAAACAGTGGCAGGAGGATCTGCGGCCGGTCTGGCGGGATGTTCTTCAAAAGGCGGACAGGAAGAAGGTGGAGAAGACGGTGAAGGAAATGAACGGACGACAGATGTGGAAGATACCTCTAGAGAGCCAACAGCAGAAGGCTCCTCCCCTTCAGTAGAGTTTCCCATCTCGGACGATCCCTCCAACTCCGAGATGCTCAGAGGAATGTTTGTCCTCGACGATCTTGTAAACCCCGATATCGAGCTCCCAGGGTGGGATTCAAATGATTCGTACACTGGCTCAGTTCTGGACAGGAAGGGATACGAGCAAAACGGCATGACGGTGGATCCGAGCGTTAACGGAAGAGTACTAGATGCAATGGGTCTCTGGGACAAAGTAACAAAATATTTTGAAGCTAGATCTCAACCAGGCCTCTTCCATCTCGAAAACGGAGTTCCTGACGTCGAAAGTATAAGTTCGGGGCCTGATTTGAGCTTAAACACCGAAATAGAGGGTCTTCCGGTCTACACAGGCACTTTCCAAGCGAAGAGAGGTCCTCGAAAAGTCGCAGTAGCCCCTGGAGAGAACTATATTCTCGTTCAACGCGGAGTAGGAGAGTCCAGTACCGACGACATACTAGGTTCGATGGGATGGCAGATAGAACATCTTCTAGACGGAGAAAATCCGATGCTCGACGATAATCCAGAATGTGAAAGTGCTGTAGAGGATTCAGACGGATACCATTCAGCAAGACTTCATCTTTTCCCGGACGAAGAAAGAACCAGAGCCGATTATGCGACGGTAGAAGAAGGTGAGAGAAGCTTCGACCAGTTTAACTACGTGGTTGAGACGGCAAGGTGGTCAAGGAACCGCTCGAGAAATAATTAACCAACTTGCCTCCACTCGCCGTAACGTCCGCTTCCAACCTCGCACTTCCATTCCTCGTCCTGTATCATGTAGGGGTTCTCGGAGCTTGCGGGAATTGTGACTGTGCTGCCTTCTGCAGGAGCTCCATCTGTACACAGTCTGAACTCTGCGTCTGAACCGGCAGATCCAGGGACACAGAGAAGATCTCCGTAAATCTGATTCAGATTATCCCCTCCTACCGAAGTCACCCTCAGCTCTCCCGGGTTATTAGACAGCTCTGATCCATCCAGTGTGACAAAGCTTCTCGGATTCGAGGAAGAGAACTCTCCCTCCGTATCCGGATTCCCGGGTATACTGTGTTCGACCCACTTTCTTACAGGCGAAACTCCCTGGAAGACTGGATAGGAACCTCCGTCAGCGAGGCTCTGCTGTTCTATCTCTTCGCCAGCCCAAACACCCTGGACCAGATAATCATCTGGAGATTTGACTGCCCCCCAATCACGGTCCCTGAACACGATCTGGCATCTCTGCTTGGTGGGTTTCGTCTCCCCCCATGCTTCTCCTACGAATGGTGCTGCCATTGAACCTCTCAACTTGAACTTGCTGTTGAATACCTCGGGATAGGTCGTTCCACCACCCTCCACATTGGAATAGACGTAGAGATGTGACCCGCTGGAGGTGCCCGAGAACTGCTGGTTGTCTGCTACTCCCTCGCATTCGGTTCCGGATCCAAGATCCGTCAGCACGATGTGAGGATAAGTATTAGGATTCGTACCAACTTCGCTGTCCCACAGAGGTTCTTTCCTGTTTGTCTGTATGTAACCGGTGTCGCCCGGGCAGAGGATCACCTGGGCGGGAGGAGGATTGGACGGGTTTATCACATTTGCCGCTAAATTAGGGCCAGCTGCGGCACCATGACCCGTACAGTAAACTCTCTTGCTGGTATATGGATAGAAAGAAGAGCTCCTGCCTGAAGCGTCCTCCTCAAAAAAGAAAACATAATGATGCTTCGACAAACCAAAAGAGGCCTGTGCAGTAGGAGTGAAGACCAGAGATGGCTTGCATTCCTCTAATACTGCAGACTGGTAACCTGCGTTGACAGCACCGTCTATGCTCTTCTTCTCGAGCCAAGTGCCTGATCCTGTCGTCAGCTTGATCGGTTCTTCAGTTTCAACCTTAAAGTATTCCCTAGAGTATACCCCCTCCATGTCGTTTCCAAGCTCTGCGGTCAATTCAGCTATAGGACTGTCGAACTGGGCTGAAGTTGCGCCGTAACAGGGAGGATTCTTGCCAAGATACGTGTCTTCCAGAGCAGGGTATCCATTCTGACCAGAATCACCCCAGTCAGCGCCCCCAGGCACTATTCCGTCTATCTGCTTCTGTACATACCCAGAACCTCCACAACCGGCCTTCGTGGCCCTCTGGTATACAAACATCGCGAGATCTGAGAACCTCTCCTTTGCCGTAAATCCATCTCCGTCCTCTATCTCGATAGTATAACTGGTGCTCTGGCTGAGCTCGTTCTCTCCCTGCATTATCGCCTGGTAGAGCGGCCCCTGGGTGAACATCGCCGCCACCACGCCCGCGAAGAGGAAGGCGGCGACCGCTCCAACGACGGTTCGGGTGGCCAGTCCTTTCACGCCTGAAGTTCCCCTCGCTCAAATATCAATCTTTCAGCCACACATGTTCACCACGGCGACCGCCCACACCTCGTTCTTGACCGCGGCCTTCGGCGCGGCGCCGTCCTCGATGTGCTCACAGACGATCACGAGGTTCCGGGTCGACAGCGTCGGCCAGTTCTCGTTCTGGCGAGTCTGGTGGGCGAACTGGACGATCTTCCGGAGCGTCCCACGATCGACGACGCGGGAGCCACTGTTGACCTGCGCGTCAAGCGTGTCGAGTTCGACCTCGACGTCCTGAATGTAGGGCTGCTCCAGCGCCCGAAACCGTCCACGGGTAGCGGAGTTCATCGGCTCGGAATCGCGGTACTCCCGGGTGGGCGGATTCATCGTGATCACGATCCGCGCCGACGGATGGGGTTCGACCAGCTCGCCATGTGACTTCACCAGCAGTTTCCCCTCGTTGAGCAGGCGATGGAGCGCCATCGCAGCGCCGGCTCGCATCACCGGGAACTCGTTGAGCACCAAGACCGACCCGTTCAGGAGTGCCTGCTTGGCGGGTCCAGTCCGGGGCACGATCAGGCCGTCCTCGGTGGGCGTCAGCGGCCCGAACAGGTCCTCGGTGTGGGTCGCCTCGTCACAGTCGATTGAGACGTATCCTCTGTTTGTCTCGTGGCAGAGGTACTTGATCAGGTAGTTCTTTCCCGAGCCGCGCGGCCCGACGAGGCGGACAGGGACCAGGCCTCGGGCGAGTTTCTTCGCGAGCAATTCATCCAGCGGGAGCTGGAGTCGCGGTTCGACCGGGATCGCCGGCGGGACGACGTGCCCGGTGTCGTCGACGGGGAGCGCGTCGTCGCCGGCTTCGGGGTGAGTCGCGGCCTTTGGTACGTCGGGGTGGTCCGGGTCGTCGAGAACGTGCAGGCCGGTCGCCACGGGGTCGTCGGCGTTGCGACCGACGGCACTGACGTACTGCGCCTCGAGGTATTCGGGATCGAGTCCCGCAGTTCGGTAGACCGGTTCGCCCACGGCGATGTCGGTGGTCGCAAGGTCGACGACCCGGGCCACACCACGGTCTGTCTCGGCGTCGAGCCGACGCGCGTATCGCCGGGCGGCGGCAGTCGCAAGGCGAGTCCCGACGGGGACGTGCTGGGGTGCCTCCTGGAGGATGGCCGCTGCGCGGCTCTCGGTGAGCGTTCCGGTCAGCCCGGTGAGGTCGTCAGCGCCAGCGTCAGCAAGGGAACTGAACGTCTCGTAGCCCGCGTCACGCAACGCCTTGTCGATACTCTCGGTGACGACGCTGATGACGGTGAAGTCAGGCGTGTCCGCCGCAGCCCCGAAGGCCGCGACGATGATGTCAGGTTCGGGTCCCTGCGGGCTAACCCCGGTGATCGTTCTCGTTCCACCCGCACCTCGCTCCAGCGTGTAGATTCCGGCGTCGGCACCCTCGTCGATGAGGTCAGCGGCGGCCTGCTCGCCGATGTCGACGTAGTCGCTCACCCGGAGGGTGACTCGTTCGAGAGGGATCTGGCCGCCTTCGCGCTGAAGGAGTCGCCGTACGAGATGGCTCAAGACGGCCTGTTCGTCGGGCTGGCTGTCCGCGTCGTCGGTAGTAGTGGATGACATGGTCGTTCTGGAGAGACCGAGTCGGGGCGCACAGACCGCCATCCTCGGGACCTCTGTCGCTCGATTGGAAGAGCGAAATCGGACGCATGTCGCGCCCGTGTTACCGTCAAATACCTCGGATGAATCGCTTAGTATCTGACAGAATTGTTCTGTTGTATGCAGAGCGTATAATCAGTATATGTTGATGACCATGGACGTGATGCATCCATTAAATATCGAAGACAGCGAGGACTGGTGCGTGGTCGCTGTGGGTGGCTCCAGTTTCTGAATACCAGCAGTCGGCCGGAGAGAGGTCTTCCGATGCGAAGAGGTGATCGATTCGTCGACCATCATGACTCACCGAGAGCGAGTCGATGTCGCCGTACCCGTGTTGGGCCCGGAAGACATCAATCATCCCGAAGTGTCCTAAGCCTTTGAGAATCTTGAGTTCCGCGGTGACTCCTCGTTGCTGGAGATCAGCGTCTCGTTGGTAGCCGTACGTGATGGCTTGGCCGTCAGCAAGTTCCCGCTGCGGGGTGTTCAGATCACCAGCGAGGATACGAAGTTTCTCATCGGCTTCTTCGATGTACTCGTAGGCGAGTTCAAGGATCGTGAGTTTTTCTTCGGGGTAGCTGCTGCCAGGAACCGCCCTGACGTTCCAGACCTCGATAGTTGTATTTCCGTATTCGATACCGGTAACGAGAAGTTTTTCGGGATACGCTGTCGAACGATCTGACTCAGTTCGTGTAGTGGTCTCATTCAATTCAATACCAGTAGTGGTCTCTAAGAGATCTAATTCGCTCTGTATAGCAGTGATGTGGCCGTTGCTATTGCCTTGTTCTACCGCGATATCGAGGGTATCTCGCACAGTCTCATACCCAAGCTGGTCGGTCAACAATTCCTGCCAGAGATCACGTCGATTTGGGTTGACCTCCTGCAGTAAGAGGAGTTCCGGCTGAGTTTCAAGTGAGTCTAACCACCTTATTTGATTAGTAATCTGAGCTGGTGAGCCCTGCGGTGGGAACGTTCCATCAACGTTCCATGAAAGAACTTTCATCGTTGCTGGACAACCACGTCCGGTTAATAAAGTATAGTGAGAAACAAACTTCTCCACTGCACAGTTCGAACAGACCAGTATTGGCGTGCCGTGCTGTGTATTGAGTACGGTCACCAAAATGCATAACTGGGTGATGATTTCAATAGTCTGCTCAAATCAGATGTCGTCCAGCTGCTGCTGGACTTGGTCGTGGAGTCGCTGAGCCTCCCGGTCCGAGAGCGCGGCCTCGGTGTCGACGTCGATGCCCGGGATCTCGACGATGTCCTCGAGGGCGTCGCTCAACGTCTGCTGGCCCTCTGCGAGGATCCGTTCGGCAGCGTCTTCGACCTGCCTGTCGTGCTCCTGCATGGCCAGTTGGATCATCATCGCCGGCGTCCGGAGCAATTCGCCAGCCACCTCGAGATACTCCTGGTATGTGTTCGAGGCCCACGACCCGGTGTACTCCTCCAGCAGCGCAATCAACAACGACAGCTGCAGGTTGAACACCGTCGGTCGGGACGTGGGATTGGCGAGACTTGTCGCTCGGTCAGCCGCGACAGCGGCGTACGTGTCGGCGATGCCCCAGTATCGGTAGCAGTCGGCAGCCGAGAACGGAAGCACCTCGAAATCGTAGGTGATCGCCCGGGCCCGCCGGAGTGTTTCGTCGACATCGACCATTCGCGTCTCGACGTCGTCGTAGATCGACGCCCACCACTCGCTGATGGGTACCCGGTCGTTCGCGCGCTCGTGATCGGCGTTGGTCGCCTGTCCGTAGTGCCGGCGCGTGTACCGCTGACCCGTATCCGGAACGATCGTTTCGCTATCGGGGAAGTACAGGATCGGCTTCGCCCACAGCGTCTGCGTTCCCCGGAAGTCGTACCCCGTCTCGAAGCCGCCGTACACCACTAGATCTCCGTCTGAATCTGAATCCGGCGCTTCGGCCTCCCGAACGCGACTTCCCCCGAGGGCATCGATATCGTTCTCGTCGTCGATGTCGACCGCCTCCTCAGGCGGGCTGACGATCTGCTTGAGGCCGGGACAGACGATGAACAGCTTGAGCAGCCCGCCCCAGTCGCGGTAGCTCAGCCAGCCGAATGCCCCGGTTTCACCCCGTCGCTGGAGTGCAGTGGTGATCGGCTGGTAGGCTTCTTGCGGATTGATGATCGAGTAGCGGTCGGAGGCAATCTGCCAGCGGAACCGGACATCGTAGCCCAGCGCACACAGCGCCTTCCGTCGCCGGTCGATGATGTCTTGATGATCCTCGATGGGGACGATCGGCTCGGCGTCGGTCTGGGCGGCTAGCTCGTCCAGCGAACGTCCGGCCGTCTGTTCGAGCGCATCCGTATCGAGCCCGTGAACCGATTCGATAGCGGTGATGTCGACGGCGCCGTCGGTTTCAACGAACTCGTTGGTTGCCCAGAGTTCCCCGGAACTGGCTCGTGGCAGCACCTCGATGGCCTGCTCGAGTGAGGTCACACCGTCGTCTCCACACCAGGCGTCCGGTGAACGCTCATCGTTTCCGGGGACCGCCTCCGCATCGACGTCCGCGAGTCCGGCGAACCGGAGTGTGAATTCTTCGGCGATGAGTGCCGGCACGTGAGCGTGGTCGGCTGCTGGAATGCCGTCGTCCGTCGAGTCGGTGCTCCGTCCGCGTCGCTGCGTGTGCTGGTCAGTAGCCATGTTTGGGTCTGGGTGAAGAGCGTTCGGTACCGCGGGCGCCAGCCGGGACGACCACTCGACTGCTCTCGAACTCTTCACTCCCTTGTCTGTGAAAAATTCGCGTAACGCCTGACCAGCCAACCACCTCTGGGTGGGGTCCGTGATGCGAACTATCTAATGTAGATTGTCTGGAATCAGTACCGCTGAAAGCCTCGCAGTGTAACTCGATCAGGGGATATCGTATCGCTCAATCGCTACCGAGGATCCTGCTGACGTCACGAGCCAGGCGACTCTATCGGTAGAATCCTGATTCTTACTCATTCGTTCGGCCGCGCCGGTGTACATCACGGTCGTCCCGCTCCGGGTTTCCATCGTCGCGTCGTGGTGGTGACCCGAGACAACGAGATCGAACTGGCCGCCGAACCGTCGCTGAATACGATCGAGGTCGACGCTCTTGGCTGTCGGGCCAGATAGCTGACGCAGGGTCTGGTGAACAACCAGAATGGAGATCGGTTCGCTCACTCGGCTAGGAAAGGAGAGCCTCTTCCAGGGAAGTTCACCCTCCTCGGCATGATCGATGCCAAACACACGCACGTCGGAGCCGATCCGCTCGCCCCCCGTATCGAGGTTCGAGACGAGGGGACGTTTCGTCAGTACCCCCTCACCCTGTTCAGCGGTGTGATTCCCACGGACGTAGTAGAAGGGAATCGAGGCGTCCTCCAACAGGGCGAACACACGCTGATCGACGGCAGTCGCCTCCCCCTCCGATGCCGATTCGTGAAAGATATCCCCGACGTGGACGACGGCGTCGACGCCGCATTCGATTCCGTAGTCGACAGCGGTGGCGAATGCTTCGACAGGGTCGATCCTCGCCTCCATTTTCGGGTGGTTCGTCCGACCGACGTGCGTATCTCCCACGACCAGGAGTGAGGTATGATCCTCGCTCGGTCCGAGCGACTCGACGCGTGTCCGCTTGCTCGGTTCCAACGCGACGGGATAGTCCGCTCCTCCCTTGTTGACATTACATCCGGAGATGCGATAGCGGTGGTTCGGCTTCCAGTCGATTGTTAGTTCGGCGCCGTCGTAATCGACGAGTTTGAACTCGTTTCCAGCGTGATCAACGAGAGCGACTATTGCACGCCGTGAGGAACCGGCATCCCAGTCGACAGCCGTCACCTCGACGATCATCGGTCCGGGCAGCGCCCCGCTGGGGGATAGATCCTCAACAGTCACCACAGTCGTGCACCATCGCTCTCACGGAGTCGGGAGCGGGTCATGGAGGTGTCGATTCGCTCTCAGTCGAACTAATCGAGAGTCTTCTTACAGAGAACTCGCGTCGGCCGAGTGGGAGTTTGTTGCTCCGAGGAATCACGAACGGGCGTATGATCAATTACGCCACTCGCGGTTGGGACGTATACAGCTACGTTCGGTGACACTGCTCGTTGTTCGACGAGTCCTGATACCGATACGAATATCCCAACCGACTCACTCTGACGATGTCTTGTCGACGAAATCCAATAGGATTATTCGCTATCGTCAACTCATCTGCCGAAATAGCAATCCGAGACACAATATAGTGGCTATAGCGATTCCGAAACCGAAACCTGGGGCAGACCCGCCCGTTTGGTTTGTCTGGCCATCTTGATGTTGTACGTTTAGAGTCACTGACTCAGTGGTGTCCCCGTACACGAACTTCATTTCATGCTGTCCAGTATCTGCTAACGGAATTCGGATCTGTCCATCTTGATCCACTTCATAAGTACCACTGCGATACTCGATTTGCAACTGACTTAGACTGGCAGACCCAGCCTCTACCTCCACAAGCGCTACTCCTCCCGCCACGAAGTTATTCTGCCCCTCTCCAGGTCTGACGGTGATTTCGAGTGAGACTTCTTGGCTCTCTTGAGCGGACTCAAGTTGGGCTTCGAGTTCTTCGGTTTGATCTTTAAGTTCCTCTACCTCTGATTCTAGTTCTGAAATACGCTGCTCCTTTTGCTCAATAGTCCGTTGTAATTGCTGGACAGTTTCTTCATCCTCCGAGTCGCCCTGGGATTGTCCTTCCAACTCACTTACTGATTCGTCCTCGTCGACATTTGTTATCGTGAGTTCCCACTCGAACAATCGATTCGTATCTACATCACCACCGATAACAGAAAAACAATATAACATGGTCTCATCCACCCTCATGGACAAGAACGCATCACTTCCATCGGCATGAGGGTAGACCTCGATTCTCGGTCCAAATTCTGTAACCTCAGAATCAGCAGTACTTCCCGAATGGTTCAGGATAATAAATCTGCTTTCGTCATTTCCGGATAGTCCGCTAAAATCGAATGTTGTGCCACCGTGTCCATCGGCTACTCGCGTGGTAATAGTGTATCGTTGCCCCTCTTCTAATCTCACTCTGAACTTGTCCCTATCCAAAGAATCCTGTGTTCCGCTGATTGTTCCCAAGTCTGCTATGGGTACTTCAGAAAAGGGTCGGCAGGTCTCAGGATACTTGTCTTCTACTTGCTGATCACCACTCTGACCTGAAACAATTCCTGCCATCGTGAGTGGAGCTATCGCCAGTACGGTCGTCATCGCAATAATCAATACAATATCTTGTTGTTTAGATATCATATTATGCACACTACCACGAACTACGGTAACAAGATTATTGAATATATCTCAGATTTTTGATATGTACTTAAAATGCCGTTACTGTTGAAAATATAATATTTCAACCGACCATAGACACTAACTATACTCGAAGAGTTGGAGCGGGAGTATCCCCAGCAATTCATATGTCCGACAGTCAGTCAGGGAGCACGGCAAGGAGTGAGTAATCGAGAATTACGTCCCGAGGATCGCGTCCTTAGGGTGGTGATGGACATCCCGATGATTGAAGAACTGCCGTCCTTCGACGAGGAGAAACACCATGTCCCACCACTTGCGGAACAACGGAAGTAGGCGGAAGCGTACCGGCAGTATCGGAAAACCTCCAGGCCGGAATAAACCCAACATAGAGAGCTTCATCCACGTCATTCGCCCCAGTCCCGATTCTATAGTAACTTGATGTAGACGTCTCGAACCGACCGGGCGACTCGCTTCCAGTAGTTGTACGACGTTTTGGGCGTCATTTCGATCTGTAACCCGTCGCTTCCGGATTCGGTGATTCGGTTCACGATATTCGACTCCTTCCGCCCCCTGTTTTTCATCTCGCTGTAGCGATAGCGAATCTCCTTCGAACTGGGGAGTCGCTCGTTCAATTGATCCGCCACCTCGGCCCGGATCTCTTCGCCTATCCGCCCACCGACACCGACGTATAACTCTTCCGTATGCGGGAGACAGTCGAGACACCGGTTCATCTGACCAGGACGACGGCGTACTGATCTCCTGTTTGGGAGACTGAACTGGGAGGCCACGCTGGACAGCAAACTCGTCATCTGGGACTACGACGATTTCGATGTGTACGATCCCTGGGAGAGTGGCTTCCCCAACTCAGAGTTCAGAATCGAACCAGCGACCTCCGGATTCAAAGTCCGGTGTTCCTTGCCAACGGAGACTCCGGAGCTCGGCGTACCGCAGATATCGCTGCGGGGCTGTTGGCTAACGGCTTCCGTGTGCTCAGCGCGTACGGAGCCCGTTCACCTCTGTATCGGAACGAACGGAAACCAATCAGCCGCGAGTCTGGCACCCCGCACTCGCTTCACGCTGTGTACGGCTTAGGTCAGTGCGAACTCGTCTTTTTATTGGACGCCTGACTGTCCCAGGCTCTACCGCCCCATTTTCCGCTCCGTACTCGCTTCCTCAGGAGGACTTGATACGCTGGTCCTCCACCGCTCGCTTCGATCATGCGGTCTCCGATCGTTGCGTGCGCAACCACAAGCCTCCTAGTAGTCAGGTACTTGTTTCGGAAACTGGTGAGATCGTTGTATATCACTCACGTGGCCTTTGTAATCGGTGAGATGCGGGAAGACAAGTCAGCAGGGTGCCTGATGACACCGCCTGAACCGAACGCTTCGCTGTGATATAACATCGGCCTGCTGGTCGAGAGCGCAAATTATTCTTTTCCAACAAGTTATTAGTTCGAAGCCATCAGTACAGTTTGGTATTACAACTTAGCATGAACGCGGATATTTCAGAGGAAAGTCCGTCTAATTATTTTTGGCTCACAGCTAATCCTGATTATTGGGATCCCGAGGACGCTGAGAAGGGCGACCAAATCCGATATCAGGCGTACAATAATAACGAGAACAAACGGCGAAAATTCTCGGCCTTCGAGAAGGCCAAACCTGGTGATAGAGTTCTAATATATACATCATCACCCAGGAGAAAAGTTACCAGCGAAGGTAAAATCGTATCTGGATTGGAGACTGGAGATGATGGAATTGTTATTGAATACGAGCGAGCGCTCGATGCGGTAGATTGGAACGATATCAAAGAGGATCCAATACTGGCTGATTCATCCCCAATTAACCTGAGAGCGAGAGGATCGCTGTTTGAACTTTCCGAGGACGAATACACGGCTATTCTCTCGATGGCAGGTGCAGAGGATCAAGCAACACACGACGGAACTACCGAGGGCGACACGGAAGACGATATCGACGGCTCTGAAGAAGCGATATGGAAATTTTTGTGTGATGACAAAACATTTCAACTGTACTTTTCATATAAGGTGTTCGGACGGCCACAGAAATTGGACGTGTCGAAGGGTGATCGACTCGTTCTGTACGATTTCGAGGATCAATTGATTTACGGGCCGTTCACGGCCGAATCCGACGTTGCAGAGGCCCTCATCCCAGAAGCAGCCGGCGAACAGTATCCGTATCAGGTGAGGATATCGTGGGACACACTATACAGACTCCCCAAAGAAAAATTCCCACTCGACATCACGCAGGACTGGTTCAGTTCAGAACAGGCCAACGAAATACTACGCGCTCTACATGAGGAGGGCACCTATGTTGAGGTTGCTGAGGACGGCTCCGTTCAGGCGCCTGATGACACACCCGAAAGGAGTGGGGAAGGTACCGACAAAACCAAGCCCGAGTTACTCCCAGAACCTGACGAAGCGCCAATTACCGATATACTCACCCTCAAAAACGATCAGCAACCAACTCCTGACACGGAACTTCTTCAGGAGGCAGACGAGCCAGGGGCGGTGATTTTGCAGGAGGCAACAGTTGGCGAGCTGCGACCCGAACTCTATCAGTACGGCCTAGCCCACCTCATTGCCGGTCGAAGCTTGCTATTATACGGACCAACCGGTACAAAAAAGAACTCTATCGCTCGGCGACTTGGGCAGGCAATCTGTACAGATCTCCTGACAGTAACGGCGACACCGGATCTAAATGACCAGCAATTGTTGGCAACGCCGAGTGATAACGAGAGCGTTGGACCGTTCATACGAGCTGTAAACTCTTGTTATGCCTCGCTAGACGAACACGAACATCCGGTCTGGATGTTAATAGAGAACTTTGAGACTGTCCCGATACCCCAGCTCGGGAACGTATTGACACTCTTGGAGATAGAACGCCGTGTGGATCGCCGAATCAGTGTTGGGGACGAATTGTTACCCGTTCCGATGGCGTTTCGTGTGATTGCGACGATGGATGTCGTCGATGCTGCCGGGCTTCCGGAACTTTACAGCACTTCGCGACAATTTGCTCCCTTACATGTCTCCACTCATCTGAACGATGATCAACCGCACAACAGCGATTATCCAATCTTGCGACATTTGCATCACAAACAGGATTATCAACGACTACGCTTCAGCGCAGAGCAGGCAGTACTCTCCAAGTTGACCGATCTACCAACGAATATAGAACGTGACACGCATCTTTCGATTCCCGCGCTTGCGGAACTGTTTGACGCTGAAGCAGCCTTGGACGCCGCACTATCATCGGTCAGTCTCCCGATCGAAACAAACTACGACTTTATAGACGCTCTCAGCCATTACGCGTGGAAACTTGGGGAGGACAACGACGTTTCTCTCGGACGAGAACTATTGGTTGACGCCATCAAATTCGTCGTTGTATACAATTGGCTGTTCCCGAAGCAGTCAGACTGGGAGGTCGTCGACCAAGCAGTTGCGGCGTATTTCAACCCGACCATATTCATGCGTCTGAACAGAGTAAATGAAGAACAAGGTGTACAACAATGTATGGCCTGTCGAGACTCCTTCGCCACGGTCGCCGAGATACTCGGTTTCAAAGCCACAGCCGCCCAAATCAGGTCGTACAGAGCATAATGAACGACACAACAATACGACGAACAACAAGGGAGGAACGTTCAGTCTGATTCACATGCGATCCCTCGAACCCTCAGGAGCAAAGCCCAATGGCTTGTTGCATAATCTCAAGAAACTCGATCGGTGGGTGTGCTGGGCGTCGGTTGATGAGGACGGTCACGTAAGAAAAAAACCGGCTGAAATCGAAGCCGGGAGTGTTCGCACAGTCACTTACAAGGACATTTCAAACTGGTACAGCTACGACGAAGCCGTTGAGACTGCCTCATCACATGATGAATTGGAAGGGGTGGGAGTTGTTATCAGCCGTGAACGGGACGATTTCGTCGTCGTAGACATTGACAACTGTATCGATCCAACCACTGGCCGGATCGATGAGGAAGTATGGAAATACGTGCGTCGTGCCCAGACCTATGCGGAACTCTCCTACTCAAAAACGGGCCTACATCTGATTTTCCGTGGCTCACTTCCCAACCAAGGATGGACCGCTGAGGATGACGAAATAGACGCAGAAATCTATGACAAATACTTTATTGTGGTTACTCAGGATCACATCGCTGGGACATCAAGACACGCCATTAACAATGGTACGTGGCTAGATCGAATATATGAGGACATGGATATCGAGTGGACGACGCTATTCTATGGAACGGATTGAACTCGGCACGAATCACAGATCCTTATACCAAAATTAGTTAACGGAACAACCGCAGAGCCCCCGAGGAGGCGAAATTTCACCCTCACGTTCAGTGTCCGAGAATGGTCGTACCTCTGAAAGTTGTCACGAAAGCAATAAACGTGCGTCTTCACTGTCGGACAAGGCTTCACGATCTGGATCGCACAACTGTGCCCAAGTCGTGCTAAAACACGGCGTACCGAACATCATCGTGGTATTCGGCAGTCAGTGGAATCCGACAAACCCTCAGTAGGAATTCCAAAAGTAACAATAATCCGACGTCAATCCTCGAGAAGAGGTCTAAGCTCGCCTTCCTGTACTTCGATGCTCTGCATAACCTCTTCGTGTTTCACTCTCCGAGCAATGAGATCACTTGTGGCGGGTGTGAGTTCGTTTAATTCGCGTTGTCTGCTACTCAATTGTTCGAAACGTTCCATTGCCTTCCCATTCGTGTTGTCCTGGCCCGTTAACTCAAGACTGTAGAAATCTCGGAATTCCTTGAGAAGACTGTTGTAGGCATCCCCTGCATTTTCGAATTCCAGGGCCCGTTTTTCGAAATTGACAAATGTATTGAAAAAGGAAATAATTGATGCCATTATGGCGAGACCGATGTTTACTGTCTCGGGCGTATTCCGGAGATAGAGAACGGCGGTCAAGAGCGCAGTGATAATAACAACGAACGCATCAAGTACCATACCAAGCACATGATAATACCGGGACATTTTGAAGAATATTTTATCCGTATAACCGATCTGCAACATTTTCTTGGCTGTCAACTTCTGTAGTTCGCGATTATCCATTGTCTTGGGGATCAGTGGATTTTATTGTCGTCTCAACCGCGTCTTGACTCGTCAACTAAATTTCCAGAATGGTGAATAATAAAATTTTACCGAGGGCAGCCGGTCGCGTTAAGTTAGAGGATGAGGCGCTCGAGTTCTGAGTGTCTATGGCAGAATCCGAACGCCTCAGCAAGTGTATCGAGTGGATCGACTTGTCGTTTGTGGAGCGAGATCGGACTCCCGAGTGGGCGATTCAAGTGGGCATCCGGTGTCATCTCGCAGGTATGTCAACGAGGGATGCCAGTCAGTTTCTCGATAAGTTGGGAGTCCAACGCAGTCACGTCGCGGTTCACAACTGGGTTCACAAGGCCGAGCTACAGCCGGTTTCGACGGTGAGTGCGGATCAGCTTGCGGTCGACGAGAAAGTGATCCGCATCAACGGCGACGACTACTGGCTGTACGGTGCCGTCGATCCCCAAACGAACGAAATCCTCCATTTCAGGCTGTTTCCAGCGACAACGAAACAGACGACGCGATGGTTTCTGACCGAACTTCATCGACGATATCGGCTAGATGGCGTCGAATTTCTCGTCGATGACGCCGATTACTTGGTGAACGTCCTCGACGAAGACGGGTACCGATTCCAGATGATTTCACATGGGAATCGGAATGCCATCGAACGTGTCTTTTGGGAGATAGAACGACGAACCTCATCGTTCGCAACTAGTTTCAGCCATGTCGAACCGCAGACAGCAGAATCGTGGCTCAAAGCCCTCGCCGTCCGGCACAACTCACGCCAAAGTTAACGCGACCGGGCAGCCGTCGGGTAGGCGGATCAAACAAGACGTTTCAGTCCGGGGATTCGGATCGAACAGTCTCTCCCTGACCTGCGCCCCCCCTACCGTCGATACATTTCACTGGGAACAACCTCGTCAATCCTGACCCGGATGGATGTTGGTTCCTCGTTTCACCAAGTTAGCCAAGGGCGTACTGGTGTAACTCTCAGGCGACCCGACGTGGATCAAGGCGAGGGAAGAAACACGATCAGCAAATCGATTGTAAGGCCCTGACTCGATTCACGCTGATAGGTAAAAAGGATACCAGTATGGTACAACGACGTTCTTCACGGACGTTCTTTTATGTAGGTGGCACAGCAGGGTATGACAAATGAGTAACTCGGCCGGCGACTACACAGTGGATCACGCCAAGGAGAATCTCGAAGTCCTCCGTGCCGTGCCGGAGCAAGTCGTCGAAGCGATTGAGAACGCGGCCGACGAAAGCGTTCTCAACTTTCTCATTCGCGAACAAAAATTGGATATCCACCACGAGGGTGACCAGGGTATCGGCCCACTCAGGCAGGCCGTTCTCCGTTCTCCGCACGCTTCTCAGGAACTGAAACGAACGGTCATCACCCGTGGCGATGATACACCTAGTACGATACTCGTTCCGGACGATGTAGAGCGAAACGCCCGTACGTCACTGCGGACCGGAAAACCAGTCGTCCTCTACGGACCGACAGGTACTGGAAAGACGACGTTCGCAAAACAACTCGCGCTTCGACACTGTGTTGGATTTTCGCTCCACACTGCGACGCCCTCGTGGACAGCCAAAGACATCATTGGCGGTATCGGTCCAAAGCTCACGGGGTCAACTGACGTTCGCTCTTTAGGGTACGAAACTGAACTTGGAGCTGTCTCAGAAGGCGTCAAGTGCGCTCGTGACTTCGATATCCCGTATGCCGTTATTCTCGACGAAATCACTCGGGCGGATATCTCTCAAATCTTCGGCCCACTCTACACGGCTATCGAGAATCGTAAGCAGACGCTAATAGAGACCGACGACGGCGAGACGATCGAATTAGACGAGGACGTTAGCATCATCTGCACGATGAATATGTCCGACCGCACGGTCAACGAGTTGGATAACGCGATCACACGTCGATTCGCGATGGTCGAACTCGACGAGTACGAGGGTGAAGATAGGCGGGCCCTCTTCGAAGGCTGGATCGACGACAATTTGGGCGATATCCCTCTGATCAGCAACGACGAGTTACTCGAACTCTTCGAGGCGGATTACAACGGGATCAACAACGGCTCTGAACAGGCATCGCGTGGCCCGATCATGCGGTTCGGACCGATGCACTACCGTGATGTCACGATCTTCCTCTGTGAGGCACTTCGAGACGAGAGTCTGTACATGGATGCTCCCGGGGAGGCGGTCGGTCAGGCCTTCCGTACCTTCATCGTTCCGCGACTCCTGAATTCGGCGGCCTTCCCGCAAATCGAACAAATCGAGGAGCATTACCGGGCACTCAACAAATCCTTCGAAACGTTCGATCTCTCCCCGGCCACTGAACTCGCAAGCCGCGAACTCCAAGCAGAACAGCGACAGATGGGTTCGTATCAGCAATGAGTATCGCCGATCCCGACGAATCGTACACTTACGAGCCGGGGACGTTCAGCATATCGGAGCGTGGTGAGATCCGAATCGAAGGTTGTCCACCATCCATCGGCGAGCAACTCCGCCGAGCGTCGTTCGAGCAGGAGGCGGACAATATCTTCGTGAAGACACAGAAGTCACTCGACGACCGGGAGAAGGAGTATCGGGTCGTTCGGGTTCGTCTCGACGAACCGGTGATGTACGTGACGGCCCGGGACAATGTCGGGATCATTAGCCTCACACCGCGCTCGAAGCTCCGCATCGAGCCGAAGATCGACTGGAATCACATTTTCGATATGCTGCTGGCGGTGCATGGTCGCAGGCAGTCGATCGAGTATCACGGCATCCCACTCTCCGAATTCCGAACTGAGGATGTCGATCTCCAAGACGTGTTCCTGATTCTCGCCATCAACTACCTGAACGGGCTTGAGGACGTCCATCGGAACGGATTCGTGCGCCAATTGGAAACCCGGCGGGCAGATCTCGAACAGCCCCGTGGGGTCATCGATATCGAGCGATCACTGGTGAATCAGGCCGAGGGACGAGCCCAGCAACACTGTCTACTGAAAGAAGTCGACTACGACAACCCCGCCAATTCGCTGCTCCACTACGCCGGTATCCATTTGCTGCACCTCTTCCAGCAGTATGAGGACAAGTACGATCATCAGGCCTATTACCACATCTTCTCGCAGGTGCATCAAGAGGTTCGGCACTTAGAGCGACTCGGCGTGGATAGCGGTCGGCGACGAATCCCCGAGTATCGACACTTTTCGCTCCACGAACTCCCGAAACAGCGCCACTACTACCGGCAAGCCATCGAAGTTGCCAAAGCCATCGTGGCATCCTCGCTTGGGACGCCAGCGATGCAAAATAACCGCGAGTTAGTCGTCGACTACGTTTTAAATATGGAATCGCTGTTCGAACAGTACTCACAGGTCGTCATCGAAGACGAGTTGGAGGTAATCAAAAGCCTCGATCGACTCGACCAAACTGAAAACATTGCTGCCGTACGTTCCCCAACAGTGCAGCCATTCGAGAACGAGTCGAACGTGTATCACCAACCGGATCACGCAGTAGAAAAAGGGGACGAGACACTAGCCGTCCTCGACTCGAAATACTATGCAGAGGAGAAGGATCCAGTGAAGAGCGGTAGCTCCCGGTCACGTCTCTTCAGTTACGCGTACCTTCTCACGACCGATCGAATGGGATTCCTAACGCCCCTTAACAAACCACGTACGCGCTCTATCGCCCAGACCGGAGCCGAACTGCAAGTTATCTCGCCTAATAGCTCAGCGTTCTCACTCGACGAATATCGCTCGTGTGTTCGCGATTATCTGCACGACGTACTCGCCGAACAGTATCCTGCACTCACAGTCTACAGAGCCGTCGAGGAACACGCATTGTGCCTCGACCAACACGATATGTCGGATCTGGATCGCCTGACCGAATCTGGTGGGCCCTTCGACTTCAGCAGTGTTCACGAATTCTCGCTCCGGGTGGTCAACGCCGCCGCCGATACGCTGACAAGCCAGCAGCGATCACGATCCGACCTCGAACAGAAGGGAAAATGGACGCGACGTCGGATCGAAACGCAATGTGATGAGCAGTCGTCTGAAACGATGACCTGCGTGCCAGTGTTTCGGCGTGAAGACGGGGAGGAGCGTATCGACCTCTACTTCATAACCCATGACGAGGCCGGAAATCCGATCGAGGTCTCGGTTGAGGACGACCTTCGACTCCTGTGAAAGGAGACAGAGAGTCATTCAAACGCTCTCGCTTCACCGGGGTTCACTCTCGACGTATACACATACCGATATGGGCCACATACCAACCCTCAGCCTTTAGACGCCGTTAGATGAGTTTGACGGAGCCAAAGTGGTCCATTCGGCAATCTCGCCATTGTAGAAAGCATCATCACTCGAGAAGTCGTCATCAGGTTCTGGTATGACGGCGGTTTAGTCAATCGATTCTCGGAGAAGTTTCAACCGCATCGCCGCCTCAGGGCCGAGGATCGTTCGACGGTATCGTATTCGACACGGCTATCGAGGTAGGCGTCGCTCAGTTGCCGGCGGAACCCCTCGTTGTTTGGGGGTTCTTCGAGTTCGTCCTTGAGGGCGACGATCAGAAGGCGGGTACGAGAGATATTGATGATTTCAACCACCCTATATGCACCCTCAACGAGAGACTTCGGGGCGTTGGGATCCACGCAGGTGTAGAGTCTACACAATCGTGGGCTTCATCCCACCCGTGAACGGGTGGGCTTTCGCCTCGCTACCGCTGTAACTAGAAACCGTCCCGAAGTTACCCCTTACGCACCTCAAACAATCTCACAATCTGCTGAAGACATTCCAGGGAAACGCGTGCTCTAGCACAGCATTCTCGGAAAGCTACTTCAAGTCTGCCAACACCACGAGCCCCTGGTTAAACACTTTACAACATTATTAGCGTTCAAAAACATATACAGATTTACATTAGATATATAATCATATAGGATTCCTAACCTTATGTTATGTGGTATGGCTGTAGCGAGAATCTGACAGAATCGGCCTTACAGCACCCCACGACGGGCTATTCCGAACAGAAAATCATCCAGACAGCAGATCCCGTGAACGTCAGTTTACGCGGTATCAATGTTCCCGAGAGTCACGACTTCATGGGTGAGACGAACGACTTGATGATAGTGGTCAAATTCCAGTTCGACAATCAGCCGCCAATTGACCGGTTGGTGTATCTGGAACACGGTATCGAACCAGGATGGTACGACGATTTCTTCGATGACGTGATTCTCTCGACGAATGACTTCGCGTACGATGAGTTGAACATCCATCTACAGGTGTACGACGTCGACAACATCAGTTCTGATCTGGTGGATTCGGTCACGCAGTTCGTCGATGAAGCAGCCTCTGTGATCACATATCCGCTCCTCTCACAGTTTGCGGGATACGTCGACTTCGCGGCCGAACCGCTGGTCAACCTGGTGAACTACATCAACGAGCACGACCAAATCATCGATAATAAAATCACCTTGGAGGTCAACGAGGATCCGAACGAAGGTCACGACCTCTTCCAACCGGGCTATCTGGTCTGTTTCGAACGGGGGACCGGTATTAATCCGGACGACAGTGAGTATGGACTGAATCGGGATACGAAGGTCACCAAGCCGGACGGGTCAATCCTCAGCGAGAGCAGTTACGCCGTGTTAGAGGTCGAACGCGAGCACGTACAGACCAGTGATCAAGAGATCAATCAGAAAGTTGCGAAGCTGATCGCCGAACTGAACGGCAAAGGACAGAGCGGGAGTGAGGCGATCGATTACCTCCGGCAGACGCTGACGGGGTACAATAAATATCAAAAATTGAACCGGGTAGAGGAACTGATGAACAAAGATTCGCTCAGTGAGCCGGAACAGGAGTTGCTAGACAGGTTACAAAAAGAAATCAAAGGATGGGACGCTAATGTTGAACAAATATAGTATTATTGACATTTAATTACAAAAATGACAGACAAAGACCTGCCAAACGATGTGGACTGGTCCGAAGTAGAGGAGCGTGCTATATCCGCCGATGGAGGGACTGATCACCTCTCACAAACCGGAACGCTGGCCGAGGCGGGATACACACTGAGAGGTCAACATTATCGATATGATACCTTATGGGGGAAAGTGTATACGACTTTGAGTATCGTAAAATATGACCCCGTTCCGCTAAATGATTTTGTCTCGGAATACGCTGTGCCGGTGTACGTACATGCGACAACAGCGGCAGTAATGACTGAATACGCGCAAGGTACTGCCCTCCGTAGGTATGCGGAAGAGTTTGACGAGGAAGATCAGATTCATATGGACTCTTGCCAATCACTCGATATTTCTGTTGTGTATCCCGAATCACTTCGAGGAGGATTTATTACAAAAAAGGATCCCGACTACGTTGCCCAATTCGACCCAGCACATGATATACCATCCGAAGCGTCTCAAATTCGAGATCGGACATTGCAACTCTTGGCAGCAGAAGCCGAAGAACTGGTTAGATCACACCCGTATGTGGATACAATATTGAGTGTGAAGGATCAAATACAGCAATATAATAATTATTTGAGTGATATTGAGGAGATATTAGATGAAACAGATAAGAAAATATGGAATGTGTTTAGTGTTAGTGAAAAGGAAGATCCTGAGCCAGTGAAAACTGGGGGCGGCTGGGTGCGCTTTATGTTATTAATGGATCCTGGGGAAACAGTCGAACTTGATATTAGTGCCTCAGGCGGACATATCGGGCGCTCATCTGTAGCCGAAGCCGAAAAGGAAATAGAAATTACAACCCCCGACGAAACTCCGGAAAGACAAGCCTCAAAACCGACTGCCGCGTTTGACTGGTCCGCAGAAACTCCAAAAGCAGGTGAGGAGATTCAGTTTGACGGAAGCGGTTCGTACGATCCTGAAGGCGAGAGTTTACGATATTCCTGGCAAACGTACATGGGATCACAGCAACTGGATTCGGGATCCGGGGAAACCTTCAAAACGACGTTCCCTCGCGCTGGTAAGTATCCCGTCCGCCTGACTGTCACCGACGAGAGTGGAAACGCCGGTAGCACGGCAAAAACCATTAATGTCGCTGAGAGTAGTGGAGAGATAACGGCGGCGTTCGAGATGGCCCCTTCGGAGCCCTTACCTGAAGAGAAAGTTCGATTCACAGCCGATGGGTCCACCAGTCCCAATGGAAAAATCGATAGCTACGACTGGGAATTCACCGAGCAAGGCTCTCAGCGAACCGAATCCGATTCTGGAAAGACTGTGACCAAATCCTTCGACAAGGGAGTATACGCCGTTTCACTTACGATCACGGATCAGGATGGGGCAACAGATACGAAATCGAAAACGCTCTCAGTGGCGAATCCGCCCGAAGCACGGTTCAGTCTATCTCCAAAATCGCCCTCAGTCAATGACGACATCTCGCTGGATGCGTCTACATCAACCGCTCCGGGCAGTTCGATTTCCAGTTACGAATGGGACATATATCGGCTAAGCGAGGAGACGATCACTCCTGAGCCCATCGACAGTACCAGTGGAGAAACTATCACATATACGTTCGATAATTCGGATGAATATCTGATCGAATTGACGGTCACCAATGAGCAGGGAGTGACGGATAAAACGTCAAAACAAGTCTCCATCAGCCCGGCTGCGGGTGAACAGGCTCCGGTTGCACGTTTCGACATTACTCCCGATCCGCCGAACCCCGGCGAAAACATTCGATTCGATGCGACTGCATCCACCGATCCGGATGGGTCGATTACCAACTACGAATGGGTGTTCACAGACACGGAAAATCAAGAGCGCCACGGGACGGCCACCGGCGAAACGGTAAGCAGAACGTTTCCCGCCGGAACCTATGCAATCCGCCTTACAGTAACGGACACTGATGGAAATTCGACAACTGAGCAAACGGAGCTCGCAGTACAAAATCAACCCCCTCAAGCTTCCATTGACGTGGAGCCAGCGGTCCCGGAACTGGGCGAGACAGTCACTTTCTACTCGCGTCAATCACGCGACTCCGATGGGTCTATCTCCGGGCATGAATGGCAATTAATTGATAAAGCTGCTTCCGAATCGACGACCATCAAAACAAGTACGAATCAGAGACTGGTGCATACGTTCGATCAGGCTGGCACCTATTCGATAAAACTTACTGTAACCGATGACGCCGGCGCGACTGATACGGCCGTAGTCGAATTATCGATAGACGAGTCGGGCCACGAAGCGAAACCAACTGTGTCCATAGCGGGACCGGAGACAGTCATCGAAGGTGAGCGTGTAGTTTATACGGCCGATGAGACGGATCCCGACGGAGGAACAATCGCGTCATATACTTGGTCCGGACCGGTCCCGAACACCGGCACCAAAACCACCTCACCCCGCTGGATGTCGACCGGGGAACGAACGATCAGCTGCGAAGTAACCGACGATGAGGGCAACACGGCCCAGGACTCCTTTACCGTCCAAGTCAAATCGCGTAAAGAACCGACCAAAGATCAGGAGCCCACAGTTTCGATTGCCGGCCCAACACAAACAACTACCAACACCGAGGTGACCTACACTGCCGAGGCAACTGACCCGGACCGTGGCATGCCAGGTGAGATAGCCGCCTACGAGTGGTTCGGAGCTGTGGAAAATACTGAGAATGAGAAAATCTCAGTCGAATGGTCCTCACCAGGTCAAAAAGCCGTCGGATGCCGAGTGACCGATGATGAGGGGAACACTGCCGAGGCATCGATCACCGTTCGGGTCGAAGGCAGCGGACCGAAGCTGTCGATCAACGGTCCGACAAAAGTCACAGTGGGATCGTCGGTGACATACACTGCTGAGGCGGCAGATTCGGATGGCGACTCAATAGCCTCTTACGAGTGGTTCGGGACCTTCGAGCAAACCCAAAAGTCGTCGGTGCAAGCGATGGATATGAGGACACTGCGAAGAGGTGGGGGTGGAGGCCGAGGTAGAAGAGGTCGGGGTGGGAGGGATGATGGGAAAAGAGATCGGGATGGGAGAGATGATGGGAGAAGAGGCCGAGATGGCGATGGAGACGACGATGAAGAATCGGATTCACCTGATCCCGGAAGCGACACGATTTCGGTTCACTGGACCTCCTCCGGTCAAAAAACGATTGGGTGCCGCGTTACTGATGATGATGGAAACACCGCCGAAAGCACGATAACCGTCCAGGTAACTGCAGACGAACTCCCGTCGGTATCAGTAACCGGCCCGAAGAGCGTCAACATCGGTTCACGGGTTACCTACACTGCTGACGCCTCCGATCCGGATGATGGCACTATCTCGACGTACGAGTGGTTTGGAGATGTCCCCGATTCGGGTGACGATACGACCTCGGTCCGGTGGTCCTCAACTGGTCAACGGACGGTCGGTTGTCGGGTGACGGATAACGAAGGCAACACCGTCGAGGACTCGATCTCCGTCGCAGTGCGCGGAAACCAACCCCCCAACGCCGCCGTTGATGCCAACGTCCTGGATCCGGCGGTGGACCAATCGGTTCAGTTCAACGCCGGGCTGTCACAGGATCCGGATGGCACGATCACGCGCTTCGATTGGGAGGTGTTGAAAGAGGATGACGACGATTCGACGTTGGTGAGGAAAACGACCGGGGAAACGTTCAGTCACGAATTCGAGGACCCCGGTTCGTACTCGGTGCAACTGACAGTGACTGACGACGACGGGGCGACGGACACCGACACACTCGAAGTATCAGTTCAAGAGAAGAAGGGTGCGCTGGAGCCGAAAATCCGAACACCTGACGATCTGATCGTCGTTGGTGAAGAAGTGGTGTTCACCGGTGAGACACCCGGGACACCGATAGACGCATACTCTTGGGAAGTGTTCGACGATGGGGACCCTATTTCCGAGGGAGCGGGCAAGACATTCAGCGTATCGTTCCCTTATCCCGGTGAATTTGATATCGTATTGACGGTGCATCAGGGCAACCGTAACGCACGAACTTCAGCTTCGGTTTCAGCCGTTCAAGCTCCGACAGCGAAGTTCAAGATCAAGGCGAATTCTCCCCCCGCCCCGGGAGATCAAGTAGTGTTCGACGCGAGCCACTCGCTCGACCCCGATGGTGAGATACGCAATTACGACTGGGAGTTTCAGGATCTGTCGTCGGCGACGGTTTACACGGCCAGCGGTGAGACTGTGAAACGGACGTTCAACACAGGAACCTACTCCGTCGTGCTCACCGTCCGTGATCAAGATGGCCTGACGGACTCACATTCACGGACGCTTACAATCACCCGACCGCCCGTAGCCGAGTTCACCGTCTCACCCAAATCCCCCATCGCCGGCGAGGACCTCACCGTCGACGCCAGTGAGTCATACGATCCTGACGGCTCGATCACCAGCTACGACTGGGAGTTCGAAAAAGCGGGACCCAACCAATCGGAATTCGCGTCGGGTGAAACCGTCACCCGAACGTTCGAGAAGGGGAAGTACGAGGTCACGCTGTCCGTCACGGATGAGCATGGAGGCACGGATACGGCGACGAAATCGATCAATATCGAGGGCGGGTCGCCTCCGACTGCCCAGTTCGACGTCACTCCAGATTCCCCGACGACCGGCGAGGAGATTACCCTCGACGGGAGCGATTCGGATGATCCGGACGGGACCATCGAACAGTACCAGTGGCGTGTGAGGCGTGGCACCGAGGTGATGAGAAAAGGGACCGGGGCGACGTTCACGTTCAGCGGCTCACCGGGTACCTACGAGATTACCCTCATCGTTACGGACGATTCCGGACAGACCGATAAAGCGGGACGATCCGTAACTGTAGAAGACTCCCAGGCGCCGACCGCCGCCTTCGATATTACACCCGCTGAACCTGTTGCGGGTGAGGAAGTGACCCTCGATGCGAGCGAATCTGATGATCCGGATGGAGCCATCCAAGAGTACTCCTGGGAGATTCGCCAAAAACCGTTCCAGAATCCCGAACTGGACTCAGGAGAAGTGATCACGAGGACGTTCAGCAAAGGAACGTACGCGGTGACGTTGATTGTGTCCGATGACGACGGTAAGACGGGTCGAACGACGGAAACGCTCACCGTCGCCGCTGGATCCAAGCGACCGATAGCCATGTTCGACGTCACTCCCGCGTCACCGAGAGAGGGTGACGACATCACCGTCGACGCGGGTGACTCCGAAGACCCGGATGGGACCATCGAAGAGTATCAGTGGCGGATCGAGAGGGACGCAACGACGGTCGCAAGTGGGTCGGGTGAGACGTTCACGTTTACCGCCGACACTGACGGGACACACGATATCGAATTCACGGTCACCGATAATGACGGACAGATGGACACCGCTCAGCAGAGTGTCTCGGTTGCCTCGCGTGAAGGCACGGTCCGCTTATCGGCCGAACAGACACAGGTGTCCCCGATGAGTAGCACGACCATCGAGGTGACAGCCGAAGATGCAGATGGCGACCCGGTGGAAGGTGCCTCCGTCGAACTATCCGTGTCGAGCCAGGAGGTAGGCGGTCAGACGGGCGAACTCAGTAGATCATCCGTGACGACAGATGCCAGCGGCACTGCATCAGTCACATACACCGCCCCGTTCGCCTCCAGTTCATCGGACAATATAGAAGCGACGTGGAAGGGCGCATCGGATACGGTTATCATCACCACCACTCTTGCGGGGTTATTCGTGTAGCGTAGCTCTACCCGATATACCAATTATTTGGATCGAGTGAGTGCCGATCGACCCAGACGGTATTTGTCGAAAACGCGGCCCCGTATAGCCGCGAGTCCTCTTCGGTTGTAGCTGTTCGGAACACATGATCGTAATTTCCTCTTGAACTTCACTAACCTCGCTCCTATCAGGGCGGAGAATCTCCACCCTGTATGTATACGTGCCTGACTCAGTGACCGTATCGTTGTATTCGATACTCCGTGTGATATCTCCGTCAAATTCGAGGGTGTCTTCCGCATCGTCGACTCCATTTCGCTCCACTGTGTAGTAGACGGAATCGACCCCATCATCTACGGTCAGATCGATAGTCAACGTGACTGACACTGGACAGTCCATATCCTCCAAACGGAGATTTCCAGAGGTATCATACGGTTTCTCCTCTATGTTCACATTGAATTCGATACCCTGCACGCCCCTCCTCTCAGAGGTATCTGTACTGGCTTCGCCCTGCACTCCAGCATCATTTGGACCCGGAACAACTATCGGATAGATTACTCCAGTAACTATCAGTGCCACACCGATGGTGGCCAAATATTTCCTGTACTGACTGATTTCACCGAATCGCGGCACCTTACCAGTCGCCGCTCCAATGAGGAAGACCGCCCCAAGAAGAATCAGAATTTTCGGTATATTTGCACTCAAGATCCCCTGTATTATACCATCGATTTGGATCAGGGTCAGAAACATATTAGTTCGTGATCAAGTTACTACCCCAACAATTAGTTTCTTTTGTGTCCATGAACCGCGGTCCAAAGCTAACGGGGGCATACGATGTAGTTGAGTGGAAGACTGGATAGCGACTTCAGCAGTGCACACCCCGGACAGAAGCGTGCGTTACCGTTCAGGCTCGGTCGATGCAGCTATCGGACCAATTTGTATCGAGTCACTTCGACCGTTTGCGAGGACCTATCTCTTACTCTCGCGAGTGCCTCTGCCACCGATTGTGGTTTTCGAGATGTGCCCCACTGCTTCAATAACGTCCCCAACGTGCTCGACACAGCACATTCAGCCGCTGTCAAGCGCTAATGAAACGCCCGCCCGTAGGTTTCCTGTGGTTGCTCTTCGCTTCCAGCCGTCTCCTCGGGTCGGTCGATATCGACATCTAGTCGGTCGAGAGTCTGATTGAACGCCTTGCGACTGATCTGGTCGAGTTCGGCCAACGACTCGTCGAACGCTTTGGGTCCGAATCCATCTTCGAAGACGTACAACGGCTTCATAGTCCGATAGCCGTCGAAATATTCGAGGCTCGTCGACTCGTCCGTCTCGGTCAGATAGTCGATGCGGATGTTGGCTGTTTGGAGGTTGTCGAACAGGTCCGTCAGTTCGTTCTCGACGTCGACGATTGGTTCGCTTCGCGTGATGTCGAAATCCTCGAGATTCGATAGTTGGCGGACGGACATCGCGCGGAAGTACCCATCGGACGGCGACGTGACTAGCGTAAACACACCGTTTCGGTAGTTGATCGTGACCAGTTGGCGGCCACGTTGATCCAGATACCCCCGGTAGGACGCCCCAACGGCCGAACAACACGCGGCGATACGTCCGATCGCCTGGTCGTATTCTCGCATATAACCGAATGGTGCGTACAGCTACAAATTAGTGGTTCACCACCCTGGGGAGCCAGGGGGTCACGATGCGGGGTTATTCGGTACGCCCTCTACGTACGAAACCTGATTTTGAGTCCCGGTGGGACATCTACGAAAGCACCGCCTCCTCGCCCCGAAGCCACTCCGATACAGCACATCGTAGCGAACCCGATTGCTGAGTCGCCTCAGCCACCATTCGCCGAGTCGGAGACGCTTTCATAGCGCACACGCGGTTCCGTGTTGAACCCGGTCACCCCGAAGGCCCGGTGCAGGTCTGCGATCGCTGTATCCTATGCATTGGCGGCGTACTGGATGCCCGATCTTAAGGAACACCTCGTCACATACCTTCAGAATGACTCCATATCGCATCTCTGGACACTGAATTAACTGACCCAACATAACAAACATACCAAATAACTATGTTCCAATAATTCCAACACTCCTCTATGTCAGGCGGAACCATCGATATCGACGAGTTCGAAAACGCTGACGGCGACGAGTTCGAGGAACGGAATGACACCGAGCGGATCGTACAGTTCCTCGATGAGCACGATGACCGTGCGTGGAAGGCAGCAACGATCGCCGAGCAACTCGGACTGGAGACGGACGCTGTTAGCGCAATCCTCTCGCGATTGAAGGAACGCGAGCTCGTGCGACACAAGCGCCCGTACTGGGCAATCACGGACGACGAGGAACGACTCCACTCTGCCTACCGACTCCACCGACACCACGAGACTGCGGACGAACAGTATGGTGAAGAGCATCTCGAGGAACTCCAGACCGACGAGATGGAAGAAGTACAGTGACGGCGTTCGAGGACTTGGACCGCGGCGACATCGTCTGGGCGAGTGATCCGCTCTCAAAGAAAGGTCGCCCAATGCTCGTTCTGGGGACCCCTCGGTTCCCGAACCATGGTATCCAGCTCATTACGGTCCTGATCTCTACAAAAACCTACCACGAGGAGTCCCTCCCACTCCGAGACGAGGACTACGAGCCTCATCCCGATGCCCCACAGCGGTGAGAGGCTGCCAGCCATCCCGCCGCCCCACCACCAGCCCATCATGCCCATCATCGGCATCGCGAATACCATCATCAACAGCGGGAACAGGACGATCACTGGAGGACGATCAGGACGATGCGGAGCAGGCCGTCGGAGGTACGCTCGGTAGACATGAGGAACCACTAGGGAAGTTCGTCGACTACATCCACAAAGTTGCTCACGCCAGTAATGCTCCAGTGATTACCCTGACTTGAGGGGTCCCCTCAACAGCAGTCGGGGTCGTCGGGCGACCACTCACAGGCGTCGCCAGTCGTCAGGCTATTTTCGTCCACGTAGGTCGAGAGACACGCGTAGTTGCAGAAGTACGTCGGCGACCCGCACGTCGTCACAGTCGCGCACACAGATCGGGTCGTGGTCGAAGATACGCGACCCACAGTAGGCGCACGTCTCATCGACGTCGGGGAGTTCGACGGTTGTAGACATACCCGTGCTACGGGGAGAGTCAAGAAAGTATTTCACCAGCTGGGCATCCATATTTCGACTCCGGGCTGTCAGCGGTGGCAGCGTGCCTAGACTGCTAAAATTCGATTGCCCCGATCATCGGCTCTCCAACGCACTTCGGGCAGACATCGGTATCGTATTCCTCCATACAGTGCTGGTGGCAGCAGCATCCGCAGTGCTCGCAGACAAACACCTCCTCGTCGCTGGTGCACTGTGAATCACAGATGTAACATCGAACCATTAGTTCCTCGAACGTACGGTGGCAATCGGCATAAATCGCTGTACTCGTGACTTTCAGTTGACGATACTTGGGTTCGGCACGGATCGTCTAGCGTCGAGATTGGCTACTGGCTTGTGATCAACGAGCGTTGGGCCCTCTACACGCACAGCATTCGAGAGGCTTCAGTTCCCTTGATCCTTCACTAATCGCTCACGGCGCCGCTGGAACTCCTCGTCGTCGATCTCGCCTCGTGCGTATCGACGTTGGAGGGTTTCCATCGCGGAACCGTCACTCTCGGGAGGTGAGTCACCTCGACCCAGTGACAAGTAGAGCAGTCCACCGACCAGTCCGAGTATTCCGAGTACCCCGCCGGCGAACGGCAGCCCGCCAAACCAGCCGCCGTTCCGGCCATTCATCATACCGCCGTTTCGACCGTTCATCATCCCCGAGCCAGACCCCATCCCGGGACCCATCGTTCCGCCACCATAGTTCTCGCCACCTCCGGTGCTGGAGCCATACGCTATCGCACCTTGTTCGACGATCGCTTCGCTGTCGGGTACGTCGCCGTTCGGAATCGGACTGTTCTCGGCCGGGCCACCGGGACTACCGACGACGATACGACCGACCATCCCGACCGACTTGTGCGGGATGCAGTAGTAGTCGTACGTGCCCGGTTCCTCGAACGTGTGCTCGAATCCTCCCGACGAGATGACGCCACTATCGAATGCGCTGGCGTCGGATGGAATCCGGTTCTCGTAGGCCGTCGCCGAGTGTGCTCCGGCAGCTATCTCGAAGCGAACGGTCGTGCCGGGGTCGACATAGAGCCCGATCGGGTCGAAGTAGTTGTTTCCCATCTTGACGACGGGCGTCTCCTGTGCAGCGACTGGCCGAGTGAGTCCCGCGGTCGCGACTGTGCCGGCTCCGAGCGCTCCCAGAAACTGGCGTCTACTGTAGTTCATATCTGATTGTTTGGTTTCCGTCATCTGCGTACGATGCTGGCGAGCCGTTGCGTGAGTCCGGTCGCTTGCTGGTCTGCACGTTCGATAGCCTCCTCCAGTTCGTCCCGGTCGACGATGCCGATGAACTCGTCAGTCCGCTCCCCGTTCGCATACACGAGCGTCGTTGGCGTCTTTCGGACGCCGTACTCCTCGGCCGTCTCCAGATCGGTCTGGATGTCGACCTCGCGAAATTCGACATCCGGATACGCATCTTCGATGCCTTCGTTTTTCTCTCGTTGCGTTGCGCACGCCCCGCACGTCTCCTGCGTGAAGCAGTAGTTGAGACCAACTGTTTCAATGCATATGGTAGGAAGAATAAGGAAGCGTAGTGTGATGTAGAAGATGTCTACCTTCTAATTCCCACAATTGTTACCCTTGCATGGACCGTCTGAACCACATGCACTACACCAATTCACCCGGTTCAATTCATATCTACACTCTGTACAGGATCCGGAGCAACAATACACTGTATACTGGTTGCAGTAACATCCTTGCCCCCCACATCCGAGATAGCAGATATCGTTTTTGAAGCAGCAGTCTGTGTATTGGGCGTATATGCTCCCATCTGCTTCGACGAGTTCATATGTCTGAACTGCCTGCTCTTCTGGATTTTTTAGTAATGCATAGTAGGAGTCAACAGCTGGAAGTGCGCGGAGGACGACTTCCTTTTCGCCCGCAGAAGGTGCATTGACTTGAACCGATGCTGTTGGAAGCCCCACGTCACTTTGGCCATCTTTTCCTCCAACAAGGTTAGCTTCGACGAAGGTGTTACTGGTCGTCTCTAGCGACGGTTCTTCGACCATTTCCACCGCGGAACGTGTGGTGAGATGGCCTTCCTCGTATAGCCTATCCAGAATTGGTTGCAGGTTGGCTTCGAGGACGCCAACCACTGCATCCATAGAATTGTACTCTTGGACTTTTTTATTCAGCTGAGTTTCCAACTGCGGTGAGTCTGCGATCTTTGCCCCCGTAGAGGGCACGAGAGAACTTAGTGCGAAGCCACCTGCACTCGCCTTCGCGCTTTTTTCTAGGACCTCGCGACGTTTGAGATTGGACTCTTCTGAATTACGCTGTTCTTGTGAGGCTTCCCAGGCTTCTGCACATCCTCCTCCACTACCGATCGCCTTGGATATTCTTTCTCGATACGCCTCGATCGATCTCTCGTGGTCTTTACGAGACATCGATTAGGGTGAGGGGAAGGGTAGACTTTCATGTAATTATTATTAAATTTAACTCTGATTGACTATTTGATTCTCAGACCTGAATTCTCGTGTTAGCGGCCGAGTATCTGTAGATCTGGGATTGTTCCTCAATCTGGTTCTAGAGAGGATACATGAACGAATAATCAGATACTACAAGATCTCTCATGGAGTGATAGAATTATCATGTCTGAAATATCCTAATTGTATGAACAAATAAGTTGTTGTAGTGATATTTATCCAATATGTTTCCCCGACGTGTGGAGCCCTCCTCGGAAGAAGTGCTTAGTATAGTTATTCAACGTCAAAGTATTATCCAGCTGATTTCCACTGATTCGTATACAAAACCACAATTAGTTGATCAACTGGATGTCTCACGTTCAACTGTTGATCGTGCCTTGCGTGAATTAGAACAATATAGTTTGATGAATAAAAATGATAGCCAATACACTCTCAATCCCTATGGCCGGTTCATCTATCAGACTTGTATCTACTACCATGATGTTATAAAAAAATCATTAGAGCTATGGGATATCCGAAATGACATTCATAGCTCTGGGCAGGTTCCTCCGAATGTACTTTATGATTCTGAGATATTTGTCCCTACGGAGTCAATTCCTGACCTTCCGGCAAAGAAGCTGTTTGAGATGATTGAATCAATCTTGTCGCTGCATTTGGTACTCCCAGTCCTCACCTATCGAATATACGATAATCTTCATCAGTTTGTTAGCGATGAGGACTCATCATTAGAGCTTATTCTCCCGCCAGAAGGAATCCAGTCTTTGAGGCAGTTTGAAGATGAGCGTTGTATTGAAGAATCTACTCTGATTACAGACGCTACCAATATTCCTCCATATGGTTTCGGAGTATATGAAGATGCGGATAGGAATAAGCAGATGAATATAATAATTTTCAGTAATAACGGCGTATGTGGACTAATTCAAAATAGTTCTCGGATGTCTACCTTTTGGGGAGAACAAAAATACGAAAACATTAATCATAGTTCGGAAGGAACAGACGAGATAGTAGAACCAGCGGAGTCATCTGGCAATGAGATTTCGGAGATCAGTGAATAAGAAACTCGTTCGTTCGGCAATTTCTGGGATCGTTCTAGCGGCAATCACCTTTACCGGTGTTGTGTTCATATTCGGATTCGATAGTTCGTTTATATTGTTCTTGGTTGGTCTTCTTCTGCTTCTCTTTGTTGGAGGTGCGGGAAATGTTCGTACAAGCGGTGTCGGAGGTCCTTCGCATAGGGGGAGAATCGAATCTGCAGTGGTGGATCGGAATATCGATCAACGAAAGAATACTAGATGGGACCGATACATTATCTTCTACGCATTAGGTCTTATATTCATCTCGGTGGGTTCTCTCCTGATAGCTTGAGTCTGGAACTGAAGTTGTCCAAACTCTGATGGAAATCTCACCAATCCTGCAAAATACTGAAGGAGTGTTTCTCAGCTCCGGTCGGCGAAGGTTCTCGACTTCCCCTTCGTCTTCGCCCTCTTCCCCTGTCTCCGCCGTCGTCTTCATCTCCACCACCAAGTACAACGAGCGAGTCCGAGTCCCAGCAGTAGCGGGCCAACACCGCAGAGGAACGTTCGACGGTCGTGCTGATTATCACAGGAACCCATTCCGCGGACGGATATCACGCGAGCGACTAATAACTATACATCGGATTCTTGAACGTCTCGGGGCCAGCATCCCGTAGTGGCTGTGACCCAGGACTCTCACCGGACTGTCTTTCGGCAAATCGCACAGCGACCGTATGCTGAGTGGCCAGTGTACGATTCGACACCGCTGTACGATCGGTCCTCGCTTGCCGGACTGGAATCAGATATTCGGACTGTCTCACAGACGTGGTTCAAACACGACCACCACGAGTCAGTCGAGAACTTCGTCTATTCGCTCCCGCTAGCGTACGTTAAATTCAGCCCTCACGACCGCTACGCAGGGTCGACTCGCTACGAGATGGATACGCTCTTTCGCGTATTTATACTGAAGGAGTGTCATGGGTGGGAACACGAAACAGCGCTGATCGAGTATCTCGAGTGTCGCCCGGCACTCCGCAAGCAGTTAGGCTTGGAGAGTCTACCGAACCAGTCGACGCTATGGCGCAGTTGGCACGAACGGTTCACTGCCGAGCTTCGCAGTACCGTCGAAACAGCTGCGCGGACCATCCTCATCAAAGCCCAGGACACGGGTGTTGCCGTCCCACGCGAACCAGAACGGCGTCTTCCATCCTACGGTGACGAAGAGGACGAATCGGACCCAGACGATCAAGCTGTCCTTGACGAAGCGGCAACAATTACGGAGCACGTCAGTCGTGTTGTCTTCCCGGCATTCTCACTGGATCGAGGTGAGGGCTGTGAGATTCACGAGAACGCTTACTGGGACTTACAGACGTATCTCGGACTTCGTGAGCGCCTCGCGGCCAACGAGGGCGCTCGGAGCTTCACCTACGAGTCAACTCGTGAGCGGACACCGTTAGGGCACGCCCATCGCGAGCAAGTTCGTGACCTCTCAATTGCGGAGATCCGAGAGATGTACCGACAGGCCATCGGAAGACTTCTGAACGAAGTTTCGGAGACAGAGCAGTTCTTCCGAGCTGGGATTGTTGCAATCGACATTACCGAAGCTGATCCCTTCACTGGTGATAGGACTGGGCACGAAGACGAGATCATCGGCACGAAGGAGAAGACCGACGAGTATGCCTACCAGTGGGCGACGGTCCAGTTGGTCGGCAATGCCGTCCCTATCGTGCTGGACGCGCGCCCCGTCCGAAAGGGGGAGACTCGACTGGAAATCGTCGAGGACTTGCTCGATTCAGCTGAGGACCTCGTTCACGTCGATAACGTGCTGATGGACCGGGAATTTGATAGCCAGCACGTTCTGGAGATGATCAGCCAGCGCGGGCTGTCTTACGTCGTCCCGAAACGGATGCAGACCAGCGAGAAGGCACAGGCGAATCGATTGCTCCAACGAGATCGGGATCGATACGAGACCGACCGCGGGCTTCACCTCGGGAGGAACGAATGGCACGAGACGACGCTGATCTACCGACGGAAAGAGGACTCCGAGCACGACGACCACCGGCAGTACTCGGTGTTCATGACGAATTGTGGGAGTGGGCACCTCACTGAGTACGGGTATCGGTGGGAAATCGAGAGCGGGTACAGATCGATAAAGCGGTTCATGGCTGCTACCACGTCGAAGAATTTCGGGCTTCGTTTCTTCTACTTCGCGTTCGCGTGCCTGCTGTACTCGATCTGGCGAGCCGTCGACTTGCTCGTCCAGGTCGCGTTGACCGGTGAGTACGAGCACTCGCCGATGGTGACGGCAGATAACACACTGACGCTGCTGAAGAAGGAGACTGGAATCGGATAGAGAGACACTCAGTCTGGGTTAGCGCGCAGTCTGAGTGGTTACACTGTTGGATGTCTCGAAAATTCGCCCTTACCATTGGAAGTGTGACAAGAATGGCCGCTTGGAGAGAGAATTGAGGTGGTTTCCGCTGACCAAATCGGCAAAATCCACGCATTACAGCCCTGCTATACCCGTTGTAGTCTCAACTTCCAAGGTCGCGGCTTTGGTATAGCGGTATATGATTTATACCGTTGGCCAAATCCGAATTTCGGGGGATAGAGCCCTTCTATCATAGGAAATATGGTTATGAGACTTCTGACACCGGTGGTCCTGATTACGCCGGTAATCACGACCACTTTGAAGTACCCCGACGCCGTCGGTGAAGCACGAATGCTGCAATCGGCTCAGGAAGACGCTTCCCCCAGGGTAGAGCCGCCAAGAACAGGGTTCGAGATTTCTTTGACTCTCCTCAGCCGAGGTCGTGGCTATTGCGAAGGACAAGATCGATATAGAACCAATGATCTCCATATATATCGGACAGTGGGTGAACCATAGTGTATGACTGAAGATGAACCGAAATCCGAGAGCCTCATGGACCGCCAGACCACGGGCGAAGACCGCGTGCGGATGTTCGCCCGGCAACTATCGGAGCCACGGACGGCGAACTGGATCGCGTCGAACGCGGGCTGGTCACACGGTCCGACCAAGCGCGTCCTCGAACGGCTCGTCGACGACGGCATCCTCCACCGTGACGACACCGGGGCCCACACGACATACTTCCCCGATTATCGTCGTCAAGCGATTACAGAGGCCATACGCCTTCGAGACAGCGACCACACCGTCGAAGACCTCACCGAACGGCTCACCGAGATGAACGCTCAAATCCGAGGATGGAAGGACGAGTTCGATGTCGAATCGCCGAACCAGCTTCGCGGAACGATCGCTGACCAGGTACTCGACGTCACTGAAGAGGACCGTCGCCGAGAGATTGCGCGTGAGTGGGAACAACTCCAGCGGCGAATCGAAATTGTGGGGTTTGCCATCCGAGAGTAGGATTTTCTAGCCCCAGCGACCGAGCATAGTGAGGGCCAGAGTTGACGCATCTCGTTCTCCGCACATCCGTTGCTGGCAGATGTATATTTAGGCTGTTTTCGACTCACGTATAATGTTTATATAGTAGTGGTCCGTGATACGGCACATGAACCGCGAGACGGATAGTACGAATTCGTCTGGGGCAGCTATTTCTCTTTCAATACCCCCTTCAGATCCGACTTTATTCAAACACAAGGCGACGAGCGACGTCCTTCTCTTTTTAACAAACCACCGATTCAGTGACTTCTCACTGCGAGAACTCGCGACACAGATTGGTCACTCACACCAGTCCGTCCGGAGGGCAGTAAACGTTCTCATCGCGAACGATCTGGTCGTCGAATCGCCCGAAAGCAACCAGCGACTCGTCAAGATCAACAGACAGCGCCTGTCGATTCCAGACGATCCGATCCTTCGGATCCCCCAACCAGAGTATCATCAACCCGTCAAAGCTGCGGTTACGGAGCTTCGTGAGAACATCAACGACGTCGTCGGCATCATCCTCTATGGGAGTGTGGCTCGGGGCGAGGCTGACCGACGGAGCGATATCGATCTCTGGGTGCTAACCCGGTCTGGGCGGGCCGAAAGCCAACGAGAAGCGAACGCCATTGCCCGTGATCTCGAAGATACGGAGTTCGATGGTGACCGATACGCCTACGATATCGATGTCGAGGCCGTTCAGGCGATCCCGGCGTACACCGAGGATATCCGAGAGATCATCGTTTCGGGAATTCCGGTCTACAAGACGAGTGACTTCGAAACCGTCGAGAACCTCCTCCTGGAGGAAGGAGCCGCCGATGAGTAACGGCTCGGACCCGACAGCTGTGCTCGCAGCACTCGACCGTGCACAGGATGCCTTTGAGATGGTCGGACGCGGTCGAACAGCGTTCGAGGACGGAATTAGTGCCGACGAAGACTGGAAGACACAGCTGACGAAAGCGTGTCGCCTCCTAGAGGTCGTTGACACGCTTCAGTCACAGGATGGGTACTACACGGCTGTCATCGAGGTCTGTTTCGGCGCAATTGAACGGTCGATCGCGGCGTACGCGCTTGCGATGACGAACGATACGCTTCAGGACTTTCAGGACCACCAGTTCAGCTACGAACGTTCCCACCAGATAGGGCTGTTTGAGCGGGAGACTGCAGAGGCGATGAAGGACCTCTACAGCGAGAACCGGACAGAGAGTTATTACGGCGGCGGGCGTCCAACCCAAGAACAGGCGGAAGCAATGACTGATCTCGCCAGCGCTGTTCATCAGTTCGCAGTAAGCCAGATCCGGGAAGGCGGCGTCTGTCTGTGTGACTGACTACGTTTCAACACTTCAAGAGAGTATGGACCGGAATACACCGACGGAACGGGCCCCGAGGACTTCACTTTCCGAGTCGTTCGAGCGCTACCTCCAGGACAAGGGGAAAGGCCGCGGTGGCGACGGCGGGAACTACCGACGGAACGCCGCTCGCGAACTCGAGCGGTTTGCCGAGTGGGCCGCCGGCGACCGCGGCGACGACGAGTGGACCGGGATCGTCCCCGACGACGTCGACAGGGAGCCGACCTTCGACGATCTCGACGAACGCGTGTTCCGGGCGTACGCCCGGCATCTCGGAGGAGACCGGGGACTCAAACAGAACACGGTACAAACCTATTACCGCTATATCTCTGCGTGGTGTGGCTGGTGCGTCAACGAGGGATATCTCGAAGCACACTATGCCCAGCGGGCGAGCGCGACCGCGCCGCTCCCGGAGGACGATGGTCGCAAACCCGGCGACCAGCAGGCCTGGACATCCGAGCAGCGCCACGCACTCACCCGTCACGTCGACGAACGGGCCCGCGACGCCGTCGAGGCGTACACGACACTTCCGGAAGATACTGACCCCCCCAACAAGCAGCGAGCACGATACACGGCGCTGAAGGCGGCTCGTGACCGGGCTTTGGTGTTCGTCATCGCGTACACCGCCGTCCGCGTTGGTGAACTCCTCCGGGACCCGAACGACCCCCGCCGGCGCGGCATCCGCTGGGAGGACCTGTCGCTTGACGACGGGAGTATGGACGTCTACCGGAAGAAACAGCAGTGGGACGCCGCCAGTCTTCCCGACCCGGTGATCTCGCCGTTGCGAAGCTACCGCCAACTGATGGACCCGCCGACAGAACGATGGCCGGTGTTTCCGACGTTCGACCAACGGACGCTAGCGGAACTCGTCGAGGATGAGCTAGCCGACCGAGGGGAACGCCCGGAGGCAATTACTGAGCGCCGTGAAGAATACGCTCGCGACCTCTTGCTGGCGCTCGATGAGGATATTCGGCCGCCGTCGATTACGACGGACGGCGCACGGTCGATTCTCCAGCGACTCTCAGAGGCTGCCGAGATCGACATCGACCATCCGAAACACGACTATCTGGCGCCCCACGGCGGCCGGCGTGGGATGGGTGAAGTTCTCGTTCGAGCATTCGGATATACCGTCGCCGCCCGGTATCTCGACAATTCGGAGGAGATGGTGAGAGAGCGGTATTCACATATCGAGGCCGGAGAACTCGGTGATGTCGCTACTGAGGCGCTCGAGGAGATCGATAGTGTACCGCAGTAACTTGTTTCGAGTGTGAGGGGTAGACCGGCGCGTTCACACCGCTTCGACGGTGAACAGCGAGCCGTCGCTGAGGACGACCTGTACCCGGCGGTGCCAGGCGTCAGCGAAGGCCTCCCGTTGCTGGTCGCTTGCCGACCCGTCGAGAATCCCCTGGAGATTCCCGATTGCGGGTCCACCGTCAGGAACGTCGCTGACGTGGTAGATCACTTCGATGGTCTCGCCCGTGTCGGTTCGCCGGAACCGGAACGTCGGCTCCGCCGTGTCCGGGTCGAACACGTCGAAGCGCAGGAGATCACGGCGGCCGCCGTAGCCGCCGGCGAGCCCGCTGAATCCATCGTCGTCGGTCGCGCCAGTCACGTACGAGATGATGCGGCTCATCACGCCGTACGTCGCATCGTCCCGCGGGCCGGCCGCCTGGACCTCGATTTCGCTCCGGACTGGATAGCTGTCGGGATACAGGGCGTCGAGCCCGAGCTGGACGATCCGGTAGGCGCCTGAGGCAGTCGGACAGGAGTGCCCCGCCTCTTTCACCGCGTCCGTGTAGGTGATGACGAACGGCTTGCCCGGTTCGAGGACGCCGAGGGCCTCCGCAACGGGATCGCGAATTTCGATCGGATCGACGTCGTAGTCTACCTGCCAGTCGGTTCGAGATACACGTGTCTCCGACGCGATCGACGAACCGATACGGGCAATGATCCTCGATATTCTCGTGGACGAAACGCTGACCGCGACCGACGTTCACGAGCGACTCGACGACCGGGGCATCGATCGTACCGAGAACACCGTCCGCCATCACATCAACGAACTGCGTGATGCCGGGCTCGTTGACGTCGTTCGATTCGAGGAGGGCCGCGGTGGCACTACGAAGTACTACGGTGCAAACACGATCGTACTCTCCTACTCGCTTCCCGATGAGGCCGACGCTGCCGTCGAGGAGATGGTTAACGCGGTACAACCCCTGATCGAGGATGCTCTGACCACGTTGACCGATAACTACGCCGACGTTATAGACGATATTACTCTGGACATGCAACCCTGTGAACACTGTCGGACACAGAAGTACGAGACGTACGTGTTACTGACCGTTCTCCGACACGCGTCCGTCCGTGCCCATCAGAAGGGAGACCAACTGCGATAGCCCGAAAATTAACCCATAGTTCGTACGGAAATTCTAGCCAATCTGTACAACGCCCCTCTTCACGTTCGTCTTCCTAGCATGCTTCAAAACCGTGTTTCGATTCGAATACTAAATAACAGTATGAGAAACGATAGGACAGGCTTCAGATCAATCCGATAGCGACCCAAGTTCAGAGAGTTCCTATGCAATTTGTAAGAACTCATTTGGGGACTGCGTCCGTATGTATAACTATGGCACGCCACCCGATTCGGTTCACCCCGTTCCACCTCGCAGGTGCGCTGTTTCTACTCGCTGGTCTCATATTGGCTGTCTATCACGGTCTCGAGCAGTTCAATCTGGTCCCGCGGCTCGGCTGGGTTTCGTGGAGTCACATTCACTTCGTGACGATCGGTGGGTTCACGCAGCTCCTGTTCGGAATGCTTCCCCAGCTCACGGCTCGGAAACTCGATCGTCCACTGCCCTCGAAGTACTACAACTGGCTGAATTTCATCGGATTGAACGGTGGATTTCTCCTGCTGTGGTACGGACGTGGATGGGGTCACATCTGGGCGTTCGATGGCGGACTCATCGCGATCTGGCTCCTCGTCGCCGGATTGCTGGTAATGATGCTGCGGATGGTTATGCAAAGCGATCGGGCGTGGAACGCAACAATCGGGCTGTACCTGGTGTCGGTTTTCGTGTTTCTGTGGGGCATCACGTACGCGTACGGCCTGTTCGCCCACATCTGGCAGGTTCCTGGCGGCTGGCTCGGCTTGCGCGAAGCCCACGTCCACGCCAACGCCTGGGGCTTCCTCGGCCTCGCGGCTATCGGCACGCTTTATGACCTCTTTCCTCGCGTGCTCGGTACCGACCTCTACAGCGAGAGGTTACGGAACTACTCGGCGTGGTTCTTCGTCGCCGGCATCTTTCCACTGATTACCGGCCCCTGGATCGGGATGGGCCGGACAGTCACGGCGACTGGACTGGTCCTCTTCGCGACGGGATTTGCACTGTACCTGTACAACCTCGTCCAGACGTATCGGTCGACAGACTCCCGGTCGGGTATCGCGTTGTCGGTCCTAGTAGCGCAGTTCTGGATGCTCGGGCCGGCGGGGTTCGCACCGTTCGTGCTGTTCGGCGTCGAGTGGGTGGATCCGGCGTATATCGAAGACGGCGCGCTCCACTTCTTCTTCGTGGGATGGGCGCTCCCGATCGCACTCGCCGGGCTCTTACTCTACTTCCGGAATCTCCCTGCCCTGCGCGAAGGACGTTTGGGGGGCAGTACCTCCGTTGATGCGACCGATCTCCTCCCGGATGGAGTCATCCCGTCGGTGATCTCGACGTGGATGGTCTGGGTGTGGAACATCGCAATCTTGGTGGTTGGCGTCGGCTTCTTCTATCAGGATCAGCCGTGGTCGGCGTATCTCTTCGGCCCCGGGTACACCGCTCTCATCGTCCTGTGGCTCTATGAACTGGCACAGGCGTTCCGCTTGCGTTGGGCTCTCCGGACTGACCCCGAGACGACTACCGACACGGGTCTTTGAGAATCGACTGTATTTCCTCGTTGTCTCGCTGAATCACCTCCGGTTCGATTATCGGCATAGAATGCGCAACACCCTCAGATAGGATCTCATCCGAGTATCTTGGTGAAGCTACTTATTTATCGCAAATTCGTATTATTTCAGCGTTTATCCTCCGCGACGTAAAATGGAGTTCGGGATTCGATTCGTCTGAATATTCATACGTCTGCATCGCGGCTTACTAGACCCTATGGATGTCGTCGACCCGTCAACCGGAACTCGGATCGAAACGTATGAAGAACACACCGAGGGCGACGTAACAGAGGCACTGGACCGTGCCACCGAGACATTCGACGATTGGCGTACCCGTTCGGTTCGGGATCGCGAGCAACTCCTCGCGACTGCGGGTGAGGTCCTCCGAGACAACAAACGGGAGTACGCCGAGACGATGACTCGGGAGATGGGCAAGCCGATCACGCAGGCCATTGCGGAAGTCGAGAAGTGTGCCTGGGTCTGTGACCACTATGCAGAGTATGCGAGTACCTATCTCGATTCGGATCCCCACCCGAGCCCTCCCGGATCGACGGTCGAAACCGAGTATGAACCGCTCGGACCCGTCCTCGCGGTGATGCCGTGGAACTTCCCGTTCTGGCAGGTGTTCCGGTTCGCCGCTCCGTACCTCACGGCTGGGAACGTCGGCCTCCTCAAGCACGCTTCGAACGTGCCAGGGTGTGCGCTTGCAATCGAAGACGTGTTCCGGGAGGCCGGCTACCCGGAGGGAGTCTTCCAGTCACTACTGATCCCGTCGGATCTCGTCGACGACATCATCGCAGACGACCGCGTCCGAGGGGCGACGCTGACTGGGAGTGGTCCGGCTGGGCGGGCTGTCGCCGCAACAGCCGGCGAACATCTCAAGAAGACGGTGCTGGAATTGGGTGGGAGCGACCCGTTTATCGTGCTGGACGACGCCGATATCGGATCTGCTGCCGAGACCGGCGCGTGGGCACGGAACCTGAACGGCGGTCAGTCGTGTATCGCTGCGAAGCGCTTCATCGTCCATACGGACGTGTACGACGACTTCCTCGATGCATTCGTCGACGAGATTGACTCGTTCGTGGTCGGCGATCCGATGGACGAGAAGACCGATATCGGCCCCCAGGCTCGGCAGGATCTCATGGAGGAGTTACACGAACAGGTTGCGGAGAGCGTTGACGCTGGGGCAACGGTCGTTACTGGCGGTGAACCGATCGACCGTGAAGGGGTCTTTTACCCACCCACGATTCTGACCGATATCCCCGAGGGGTGTCCTGTCGACAGCGACGAAACGTTTGGTCCCGTTGCCACAGTTTACGAGGTTGCCGACGAGGACGAGGCAGTCAGCAAAGCCAACGACACGAACTTCGGGCTCGGGGCGAGTATCTGGACCGAAAATCGTGACCGAGGCAAGCGGATTGCTAGCCGTATCGACGCCGGTTGTGTCTACGTGAATCAGCTGGTAAAATCGGATCCTCGGGCTCCCTTCGGCGGCGTCAAAGACTCGGGCTACGGACGCGAACTGTCCGAAGCGGGAATCAAGGAGTTCGTCAACCGAAAGACGGTGTGGGTCGAATGATGAAAGCCTCGGATCTGCTGGTCGCCTGCCTCGAACGCGAGGGCGTCGACCACGTGTTCGGCATCCCCGGCGAGGAACTGGAGGACTTGCTGTTCTCCATTCGGGACTCCGAAGTGACGTTCATCCCGGTCCGCCACGAACAGGGTGCCGCGTTCATGGCCGACGTACACGGCCGCTTGACTGGCGATGCGGGCGTCTGTCTCGGGACGCTCGGCCCGGGTGCGACGAATCTCTTGACGGGTGTCGCCGACGCCCATCTAGACAAAAGTCCGTTGGTCGCGATAACTGGACAGGGCGGACTCGAACGGCTCCACCAGGAGAGCCACCAGGCTATCGACGTGCTACGGACGTTCGAACCAGTGACCAAGTGGAACACACAACTCGATAGTCCGGATATTGTCCACGAATCCGTCCGGAAGGCATTCAAGGTCGCCGAGTACGAGAAACCTGGGGCGACACATCTGGAACTCCCCGAGGACGTCGCTGCTGAAGAAACCGAGATGCGTCCGCTGGATTCTCGTGACCGAATTCCGTTCGCTGCGCCGAATCCCGATACGCTCGCTCAGGTTCAAGAATTCCTACGAAAGGCGGAGCGACCGGTCGTGATTGCTGGAAACGGGGCCGTCCGTACGCAAGCCGCGACGCAACTCCGCGAGTTCGTCACGGAGACTGGTATCCCAGTCGTCTCGACGTATATGGGGAAGGGAGCAGTGTCGGATGCCGACGAGCAGTCGCTGATGACGCTTGGATCCGGAACCGATGGTGAAGCCGAAGTAGCCATCTCACGATCGGATCTCGTCATCACCGTCGGCTACGATATCGCCGAACACGATCCGGCCGAATGGAACGATGGAGCAGCGCCGCTCGTCCACGTCGATAGTGAGCCTGCGGAAGTGTACGAAGCGTATGATCCCGATATCGAGGTCATCGCGGACAGCGGCCGAACGCTGCGGAACCTCACCGATTGGTACCGGTCCGCTGGTTCGACCTTCGAGACAGGGTGGTTCACCGACCTCAGAGAGCGAATCGTCTCGGATGTCTACCGGACTCCACGGGAGACGGCTCCGTTCACCGTCGAAGGTGTACTGCCGGTATTACGTGAGGCGATGGCGCCCGAGGACGTGCTCGTATCGGACGTCGGGAATCACAAGATGGCGATCGCACAGAATTTCCCGACGTACGAGCCGAACACCTGCATCATCTCGAACGGGCTCGCGTCGATGGGTATCGCGGTTCCTGGCGGTCTCGCAGCCGATCTTGCGGTCGATGCGAACGTCGTCGCGGCGACTGGGGACGGCGGGTTCCTGATGAATGCCGCCGAGATCGAAACAGCGACTCGGTCCGGCTGTGACTACACCATCATCGTATTCAACGACAACGATTATGGACTTATCTCGAAGAAACAGCGCGATCATACGGGTGAGTCGTTTGGAACCGGACTAACCAATCCGGATCTCGTCACCTTCGCCGAGAGCTTCGGTATCGACGGATATCGGCCCGAATCGAGAGCCGACCTCCAGGAGGCGATTACCTCCGCGGTCGGCGGTGACATGGCACTCATCGACATCTCCGTCGAATGATCCTTCCTACCGATACACAGAGCGAAGAATACGTCGCAATTATTGACCAGGACAAGGTTACCGACGAGGTGCGGAACATCGCCGTCAAATACGATCCACTGAATCGATCCGGTCACGAGGGGTTTCACGTCACCGACGAGGGCGACCTCCACATCGACGACAGCAAGGTGATGCGAGAGCACAAGCTCATCGAAAAGAAGATCCCAAACGATGCGATCCGAATCGTCCCGCTCCCTTCCGAAACCGGTCAACTCGTTCACCAATACGGCGAGAACGGATTTCGACTGTATAACCTCCCGGCACCGGACGAAGGCTCGGTTATCGGCCTTCTCGGTCGGAACGGGATCGGGAAGACCACTGCCCTACGTATCCTGGCCGGTGAACTGGTGCCGAATTTCGGAACTCCGGACGGGGCCAGCTGGGACAGAGCAATCGAATCGTTCCGGGGGACGACCCTCCAGACACATCTCGAACGGCTCCGTGACGGATCGGTTATAACGGCCTACAAAAGCCAACGAGTCGACTCACTGTCCGATACGGACGGTGAGACGGTTCGACAGCGACTGACCTCTCGATCGACCGACCCGGGTCGTCTCGTCGATGAACTTGGACTTCGGTCAATCAGTGACCGGTCGTTAGGTGACCTCTCCGGTGGTGAACGACAGCGCGTCGCCATCGCAACGACGCTATTGAGCGATGCGGACCTATACTTGTTCGACGAACCGTCGTCCTTCTTGGATGCCAAACAGCGGTCGACCGTTTCGCAAGTGATCCACGAACGTGTCCGGGATACCGATGCGTCAGCGATCGTCATCGAACACGATCTGGCGATGCTTGACCTGCTCTCAGACGGGATCCATATCCTGTATGGGGATTCGGGTGGCTTCGGGGTCGTCTCCCAACGACTCTCGGTTCGTGCAGGCATCAATCAGTTTCTGGACGGATATCTAACCGAGGAGAACGTTCAGATCCGCGGCGATGCTATCGAGTTTCCTTCAGCCAGCGAGCGTGGGTCACCCAACGAGGATACAATCTTCGAGTATCCAAGACTCCAGAAGGAATTCCCGGGATTCGCGTTGTCAGTCGATCCTGGACAGATCTACGCGGGTGAATCGATTGGCATCGTCGGAGAGAACGCTCTCGGGAAGACGACGTTCGTGAAACTGCTCGCAGGGAGTATTGAAGCTGACAGCGGGGCTGTTCAGGGTACTCTCTCCGTCTCGTACAAACCACAGTACATGACGCCGGATAGCCAAGAGACCGTGCACGAACAGTTCACAGCGGTTACTGACACTCATTCCCGACGCTTCAAAACATGGATCCGAGATCCGTTCGATCTCGAGGTGCTGTACGACCGACCTCTCGATTCGCTCTCGGGCGGCGAACTACAGCGAGTCGGTATCGCACTGTGCCTCGCCCGCGATGCCGATCTGTATCTCATCGACGAACCGTCTGCGTTTTTGGACGTTGACCGGCGCGTGTCCCTCGCTGACGAGATTCATCGATTTAGTAAACGAACCGATCACCCGATCCTCGTCGTTGATCACGACCTCTTCGTGATTGATCGGGTCGCTGATCGCTTGGTCGTGTTCGAAGGATCCCCCGGAGATCATGGGCACGCGAATCCACCACAATCGGTACGAGACGGGATGAACGCGTTTCTCTCGTCGCTCGAGATTACGTTCCGTCGCGATGAGCGTACGGGACGTCCTCGGGTCAATAAGCCTGGCAGCCAACTTGACCGAGAACAGAAATCCAATGGAGAATACTACTATGATAACTGACGTCCTCCATCGTGTCCACGCGGTGGATCAACGAGTAGTGGGATTTCAACTTTCACTCATACACCGTTAGTAGCTGACCTACGGGTGTATGGGCACAAAGGAATCGATTCAGGTGTACGTGTGCGATCCTCTGATCCTGACAGAATACTCACCTCATTTGATAATGACACCTCCTCTTTCGAGAGAATATATTCGGAACGACAGTCAGGGAGGCAACGGTTTAACTGTGACATATGGCCGCAATACCGGGAAACATCGAGACGGACCAGCAACCCCCAATGACGCTCCCGCTACGACATTTCGTCGTCGGACTCGGGTTTCTTCTTGGCGGAACTCTCGTTGGCATTGGTGTCGTCGTCGATACTATTCCCGGATTCGGAACCCTCGCCCACGTCCATCTTCTGTTGGCCGGGTGGATCTGCATCACGATCATGGGTGCGATGACGCAGTTCATCCCCGTCTGGTCGGGTGCGACCCTCTATTCACGGCGACTCGCCAGTGTACAGCTGACACTCGTCGTTGTTGGACTATCCGGGTTCGTCGCCGGTCTCGTACTCAACTCGTTGGTATGGCTGATTCCCTTCGGCGGCCTCATGCTCGCTGGATTCTGGACGTTCGTTTACAACATCGCCCGGACACTGGCTCCGCTCGAGTCCTACGACGTAACCGAGCGTCACTTCATACTCTCGCTCGGATTTTTCATTCTGCTCACCGTCCTGGGGTTTCTCCTCGCCATCAGTCTCACGAGACCCGTGTTTGCGAACCTCCCAGTCACGCGTACCGATGTCGTAGCAACACACGCCACTCTCGCCATCTTCGGTGCCGTCCTAACGACAGTCTACGGCGCGCTCTACCAACTGGGGACGATGTTCACACAAACTGAGCTTCACGGTATCGACGAGTACCTTCGACCCATCGAAGAGATCGGACATCCAGTCGGCGTCGGTCTCCTAGCCCTCGGTCGATTCGCTGACACTGCCGTCGTGGCCCGGATTGGCGCGGTACTCGTGTTGGGGGCGGCACTCGCGTTCAGTACTATTCTCGCCCGGAAACTCTACGAGATGCAGGTCAACTGGACGCCGATGCACACTCGGTACGCCGTCGTGGTCCCGGGACTGGCTACATGGACGCTCGCCGCTCTCCCAGCGTGGCTCCGGGATCCGACTGCCCCTGCCTCCCTGTTCGGGGCGCCAGGCGCGGTGCATCTCTTGGTCCTCGGGACTGTCGGATTCGTCGTCGTCGGGACGCTGTACCACATCATTCCGTTCATCATCTGGGTTCATCGATACAGCGACCGCCTCGGATTCGAGGATGTTCCCATGATCGACGACCTCTACGATGACAGGCTAGCCGCGGCTGACGCGATCCTGCTGGTGGGTGGAACCCTCCTGATCGTTCTTTCGGACTGGTTTCAGCTCTCGTCGATTATCCTGGGGATCGGTGGGGGGGTAGTAACCCTCGGGAGTGTCGTCTTTACTGCGAATATGCTTCAGGTCATCCGCAAACACAGTCCCCACTCTATGGGACAGATCCTGTTGGGGTCGATTGCCCCGCGACAGAACCCTCGGTCCGCCGATGAATCAGACGTTAGTGAGCAACGATAGCGATGCTGACTCCCTCGCTACCATCGCGCGCGGACCGTCAGTGTACGACGGGGGGGAGACCGAGGCCGTTCATTCGCGCAGCAGACGCCGTCCGACCAGATACGCGTATGCTCCAGCACCACACAGCGTGAGGATCGCTCCACCTCGGGAGTACACCGGCGTAGCGATGAGCAGTCCACCCGCTCGAAAGAGGGATCCGACTGCCAACACCCCCATCGTGCCGACGGCTACCCGGGTTGTCGCTCCCGGAAACCGACCGCTCGTGAGGGCGAAGAACTGGATCACGTAGCCGACGATCGTAAGCGCGAAAAATCCGGAAATGATGGTCGTCGCGTGTGCAGAGAGTTGCCCGGGGGCGACGGTCCCGAACGCTGCCGGCACGTTGAGCCCTGTCGCAACGACGCCGGCAATAGCACCGAGGAGAATGCCGTAGAGTCCCAGCCGACGCCGTTCGGATTGCCAGAAGACGTACCCTACCAGACCGGCGTATCCGACCATCGCGACTGTCTGGAGGACTGCGCCAACTCGAAACGCGACTCCCGTCCAGAACGAGGTGGCGAGCAGTCCCGGCCCCACCGCCCCCGGAACGAGAACAATCCACGTGCCTGCTCGTGGCGGCGTCACGTGAAAGAATCCGGACATGAGCCGTGCTCCCAGCGCGAATATCAGGAGGGCAGCGAAGCCAGCACCATAGTAGTGAACAACAGCGGGGAAGGGAACGGCCGGGATAGGCTCGAATCCAGCCCACCCCAGTAATCCGATCGTCCCGAAAACGAGGTATCCAATCGAGACTGGGATCATCGCCGTCGCAAGGCGCGTCGATCGTTGGGGTCGATCTCCCGAGCGAGTCACTATCTCGGGTCGGTCACGGAGCGCGGGAACGATGGTCCACGCGAGGACGGCGACGAAGAACGCGACGCCGAGACTCCAGCAGACGACACCCGCTCGAGTGAGAACCGAGGTTTCGGTCATCCGACCGACGATCAGGCCGGCAGCCCCCGAATACGCCAGCACGAAATGGACCCCTGGAAGGCGGTAGTCGACTAACGTTCGGCCGACGAAGGAGGGAATCAAGAGGTAAGCCATCCCGAAGATCATGGGGCAGACGAAGCCGAACAACGCGACTGTCGCTACGAGGGTCCGACGCGCCCCGAACACCACCAGTGCTTCCGTTCCGACGAAGGAGAGGGCACTCGCCATGGTGAAGTATCGGGTCCACAGACTTAGCCGCCCGGACGCGAGCCCCGCTCCCATGTGGCTATCGTCGGCCGATCGGGAGATAAATCCCAATCTTTACGTGCTGCGTTTTCCTCTCCAGCGGATCCGTGAGACGGTCCGGTCTGCTACGGTACTGCATCAGGGCCGTCTGGATCAGTCGTTTTCGGTTCCGCCTTCGGGAAGATGTTGGCGTGGGGCTGTCCCTCTAAGTCAGTGAGCGTACGGATCGTGGTCATGATTCTCGTGGCTGTGGAGCGGATTGGTCGTACTGAACGTCGGTTCGTACCGATTCGTGTTCGACATCAGTCGGCGACGCAGTAACGGATAATGGGTCCCGTTCCGCACTGTTATCGGCTCCGACGCTGCAGTCAGGTTTGTTTCCCCGACGATATCCCGTTTCGACGTGATGCTCTCGATCCCCCTCGCAGACGATACCTGTCCCGGTCTGGACGTGGACCGTCGCGTCGTTCCGAAACACCTCGACCGCCGGGGGGTCGCTCGTCGCCACTGATCTCGGTTGCGATCATGCTGTCCCCTCCGTTCGACAGGTTTCACCCCGTGCGTATCGACTGTCCGAACGGTCGGTACGGCGCCGTTCGTGATTCCGCCGCTCTTCGGATCCGGGGTCCTTACTCAACCGTCATCTTGCGGTAGATACGTGCCACACTCCGGGCATTCGTCGTCGGTGATGGTCACTTGGAGATCACACTCCGGACAATACGCTCGATAACACGCTGGATCGCCCATATCCGTCCTTGTCGGGCGAATCAAATAGCCGTTGGTCACAGTTCGTTCTGGAGTTTACTTCGCGACCTGTTCCGCGAACGTCATCGGGCGTACATATAGCTGTTCGCACGCCAATACACGGATATGCGCTCGAAACGGTACGGCAACGCAGACCACAGGCTGGACGTCCGCGAGATAGACGGTCCGCCCTTCGACGCCATTATGGCCGCTCTCGACGATCTCGACGACGGCGCGTCGTTGCTGGTGATAAATAGCTTCGAACCGGAGCCACTCTACGAAGTTCTCAAGAATCGAGGCTTCACGTACGAGACGACGAATCCGTCGCCCGGCGAATGGCACGTCAAGGTCGTCGACGCCCGATAGTGACTGCGAGGAGGCAACGATTCATGCACTGTTCCCGACTGGAGTACGTCGCTCAAAAACTCTCTTTTCGGAGAACGATGTGACCGGTCTCCAACTGCGTTAGTTCCGGTGGTGTGTCGTCGCGTGGATCGAACGTCGTATACGCGAACGCCTGCCAGAGGACGCGTTCGGGATACGGGCGGTCGGAACGGTGGACGCCCAGTTCGTCCGCGAGCGCCCCATCGTCGAGTTCACCGGCTTCGGTTGGTACCGATATCGGATTCGGGAGTGTATCCAAGTCGAGGCCGAACGATGGGAACAATCGATAGTCCGTATCCATCGCGGGATGATGGAGTTCACGCCGGCCCGGATAGCGGACTACCAGTTCCGGGGTGACCGTTGTCGGACCACCCTCGTGTTCCGCTGGCTCGACACGTTGTTCGGAAAGCCGGATGCGACGGCGCTCCCCTGTCGCGATGGTGTATTCGCTCCCGGCGACCGTTAGTGCGATCGCCGTCTCAGTTCGACGGGTCACCGACACGTCCGGGGCGGTGTACGACCGAACGTAGCTTGTCGTTACGTCACCGCCGATCGTGCCGTCGACGACGGTGCTAACGCTGGGCGCCAGTACCAGACTCGCGGTGTCCCGTCGAACTGGTACGGAATCACGTCTGGAAAGAAGCGATCACCGAAGCCGACGGGTTCGAGAGTGGGATGTTCGAGTTTCAGTTCGAGATACGGGAGTTCCCGAACGATTGGGGACGGGATCGTATCTGCCGGTATGGATTGCCACCTGATGTTCGTCGGTGTCCCGTCGACAGTCGATGGATCGCCCATTAGATACTCCGATGGTATCGTCGCCGGAAAGGGTATCTCCCGAGATGTTCGTATGCCCCAACAGGGGGCCGATTAGCAGTTGCTAACTCGCCTTCTTTCATCCGTCGAGGTGGCGAAGATAGCTGACCCAGGGACATCACGCCAGTCAATCGACCGCAACGCGAGTGACGTAGCCGCCACACGAGCATCGCCCCTCGTCCTCGATATCGACGCTCCGTGCCACTGTTCGCACCGGTTCGTAGAGATACGACGACGGGTGACCGTGCTGTTCGGGCGTCACGAGGTCGACGAATCGGCCGGAATACGTTTGCTCGACGGCGTCGACTGCTTCCGTAACTGTTAGTTGTCGGTCGCTGGCGTGGTCGGCAGTTTCGAGGTCAGCTATCCACGGACGATCGTGTCGACGCATCGTGACGGGTTCGCGGCCGGCGTACGTCTCGGGCATCGCTACTCGAACACCCCTCCGATGCCGTGCTTCTCGCTACGTCGTCCTGACGACTTGCCACGTTCCCCGAGTACCGATGTCAGATCGTCGAGCACCGAGCGGATTCGGCCGGCAGCGTCATCGAACGGACGGACGACAGAGACCGTTTCCATGCTGGTGGGTTCCGACCGAGGTGACCTGTGTTCTCGGCCGAACATCTCCGCCCGGAGGCTTAGTTTGGGCCCGCCAAAATCCTCCGGTGAGGAGATCCAATTTGCCATGTCAGACTCTCAAACCGAGACTGCCGTAGAGCAACCGGACGCCGGTATTAATTATATTGTAGACAATAACCCATGTCGGCCGCGACCGGAACATCCGCATCAACCACAACGGAAATTTCGTCTGAGATATGGCTATCGTGTCCGGTACTGATGTCGCTGTCAGTGCCCCCCCGCTATCGATGTGTATCGACTGGCCGTCAAAATTGCCAACTTGGGACTACTCGAAGTTATTCGGAACTAACTTTTCGACGGTCGAGTTCCAACTCTTACATGGGATGCCATCAACTGGGTGTCACTGCTTGCCGGCATCCCGTCTTTCCACTCAACTCACCGTGCGTCAAGGAGGCTGTTCGTGATATTACCCCATGGACTCCAAGCGTCCCCGATGTGGAGTGCTGTTTACCCGCTCGCGCATCCTTTTATAAAACCTCCCCGTCGTTCCGGCAATCGTCGATCTGGCAGCCCTCCGCTCGGGGGCAAGCCGAAACGGACGCGACCCTATCGTCGTCGAGTCGGGTGGTTATCAAGTCGAGAATACCCTTCCATGAGTTGATGACGGTTCAGGACGTGGTGACGAAAGAAGGTGAGTGAGGCCTTAGTAGCTTTTGTAAGTGATCGCAACCCGATCGCACGCCGCCTGGCGATTGAGTGTGCGAACAGCTCCAAACGCGACTATGGATGCCAACCCACGGTACCTAGAGGACAGTCCCCACTCCATTAACCAGTCTGGCGGGTAAACGCCGCCGGATTGATCATCGGGACGGAAGTGAGGCCAGATTTGTCAAGTTTCCTCTGAAAACGTAGAGAGGTGAAATTCACCCAACAGCACCACTCATGGGGGTAAGTGCGTACTATCCTCATGATCGGTGACTGTACTCGCGCGAGTAACCCTCATATGATATCTCTTATATGAGAACGAAACCGCTACTCTAGATTGTGATTTACTCTGGTGCGGTCGTTGGAAGAGTTGATCAAGCACATCCAGATCGATTGCAGTATACAGTGGTTCGATAAGTGTTGGATCAGTATCTTCTATCTCGGCGATTGTTTGGATCACGGCATGACTGGGGGGTCCAGGCTTTGTTTTATGAGTAGTCTGAGTGGCTTGACCGACCTCGCTGCACGTGATTGCGAACTCGTGTGTGTTGTTCATAGGATCACTTCCTGAGTGTTTGAAGATAGATAACTGCACTGAGTTCAGAGGGCGAAGACTCCCGAGTCCGAGAGAACAATCCGATCTCAAGACAAGCGTCGAATATCATACAAATGATGTCACTCGACCGGACTTAATTCTAACTTCAGACATGTTAGCAACGACATCGCTTCTGAGACTCCTGAAAATGGTACTGGTCTCGGCTCAGGAACCGGGCTGTTGAGAAGATTTGTGAGTTAATTACGAAAAATTGAGTTGTTTCAGCATCTCGACCATGTCGCGGGCGTTTCACGCTTCGGCGATCAGACCGTCCGTAAGCCGGTGGATCGCCATTCCAGATACCGGAATCCCGTTTCCTGTCGGTTCAATCCCCGTGATCAACTTCTGATGTGTGCCAACCCGTGTCCATCGGTTCGCCATCCGATCGTCCGCGCAGATTACGTCATCGAGAACGAACTCGAGATCCGGAAATATCTCGCGGTGTTCGATCACAAACTCCTCATACCCATCCCGATCGAGGTTCTCCGGGCCGAATCCACGGCCTACGAAGTCGGGAGCGAGGAGGTCGTCCAGTTCCTCTGTCTGTCCTTCATTCCAGACCTCGGTGACGAGTCGGCGGACCAGCTCTTCGTTGGAGGCCGCGTCGATGGTCCTGTGTCTTCAGGTATGAGTACTGTCCCGACCGCACTAATGATGCCTGCTAACCTGTCTGGTATTCAATCGATGCTGTCATGAAAGTGGTGAGTCAGTCACATCCATCCCTATGAGTTCGAGGGCGAACAGTGCAGTCCCTGCTGTGATTGAGACCGCTCCGAGTAGGACCAGTACTGGTGGGAGGCCAAGGTAGATTTCGGATAGAATGCCGATCGGCATGAGGAGTCCGATAAGCGCCAGAACCGAGATCCACCGCGCCCGACGTGGGCGAACGGGAAGCCACAGGAGTAGCGCGCCGAAGACGATATTGAGCAGGGAAAACAGGTTCCCGTGGGCATGCGCGAGACGGGCCTCGAAGTGCGGACTAACGTTCGCACCGGCGATCCACGCCTCTCGACCCGGAGCAAAGTCACGCATATAGATCAGAAAGAAGCCGTACAGCATGAACAGTACCATCAGCCCCAATCCGATCCCGATATTCCATCTCCCAACGGCCGAATCAGCCATGAGAGAAGCAACTGCTCCCGACGATCTTAGTTATTCTTACGAACATGTGAAACCACAGGGGGTGTAGAGCGACCTATTCCGAAAATCGGGGCGAGACGGTTCGTCCTTCCTCATGCAACCGGGAATCTAGATACTGAAAGTCGCTCATCCCGACGAGTCGTAACTCGCTGTCACCAAGACGTTCTTCGGGGATAGGTGTGACTAATACGACCGCTCAGTTTTCGGGTGACGAGTCATCGGGACGAGCGCTGAAAGTTTACATGTTAGCATGAATTTTATCCAATTGTCCGTGCAACTAGCTCTCAATGAGCAGTTCCCACCGGTTCACGTCGCTGAACCCACTCTACATTGCGGCTTATCTCTACCTCTGGATTGGACTCGCGTTGGTGGTGTATCACGGACTCGAATGGCTTGACCTTGTTCCGCGCGTAGGGTGGATCGCGTGGAGCCACATCCACATCGTGACGATCGGTGCCTTCGCGCAACTGCTGTTCGGATTCGTCCCGATCTTCACAGCGCAAAAACTCGATCGTCCGATGCCGCCATCGTGGTATCCGTGGCTCATCGTTATCGGATTGAACACCGGCGTCTTCTTGGCTTGGTACGGACGCTCGTTCGGTATGACGCTCGCGTTCGACATCGGGGTGTACCTCATCTGGCTCCTCGCACTAGGTCTCCTCGTGTATCTCCTCAAGATGGTCATGCAGAGCGATCACGCGTGGGATCCGAGTATCGGGCTCTACCTCGTTTCCTCGTTCGTGTTTCTGTGGGGCATTACGTACGCGTACGGCCTGTTCGCACACGTCTGGACCGTCCCTGGCGGCTGGACCGGTCTCCGAGAGGCGCACATCCACGCCAACGGCTGGGGTTTCTTCGGACTCGCGGCGATCGGTACCCTCCATGATCTGTTCCCACGCATGGTAGATGTCGATCTCCACAGCGAACGGCTCAAGAAGTATTCCGTCTGGTTTCTCGTAATCGGGATATTCCCACTGATCACGGGACCGTGGTTAGGGCTTCGACAGACCGTTACGGCGGGCGGGCTCGTGCTCTTCGTCGTCGGGTTCGTGCTCTACGCGTACAACCTTATCCAGACGTATCGTGCCGGGACATCATCCGGGCTTGCTCTGTGGATCCTCGTCGCTCAGTTCTGGATCCTCGGGCCGGCGCTGGGGTCGCCGTTCGTGTTCTTCGGCGTCGAGTGGGTCGCTCCGCGGTACATCGAGATGGGTGTGCTTCACTTCTTCTTCATCGGATGGGCACTCGCGATCGTGTTCACCGGCCTCCTCCTGTACGCGAACAACTTCATCGGTGTCAAGAGGGGCGAACCCGCTCCCGACGTGACGGCGATTTCGGATGCGGTTTCAGCCCCAAATATGCCGGGAGTGGTGTCGGCGTGGATGGTCTGGGTGTGGAACATCGCTATGCTCGTTCTCGGCATCGGATTCTTTTATCAGGAACAGTCCTGGGCTGGCTCCTCTTTCGGTGCCGGAGCGATAGTACTCAGTATTTTCTGGGCGTATTACCTCGTCCAGACGGTCCGTCTCCGCCGAGCGGTACCGGCGGGCGCCACGGCGGGTTAACGTAACTCTCCCAATGAATGGCTCCATTGAAAGTCATAGCAGCTGATTGGGATTAGCGTACGTACTCATGCCTTTCAACGTAGCAGATCACAGACGCTTGCAAATCAGCGTGTGAGACTTAGAGGCTGAATTCAGCAGAGAGATGGCTCCGATCACACTCAAATTAATACAGATTCTAGATGGATTTCATACACACATGGAACGGATCTTGAAAAATTATTAATTAACGTCTCGGAGTGGTTCTCCCTGGAGGGGCAGCCCTCCATGGTAAACATGACAGGACCAGATACACCGAAATCAACCCGCCGCCGAGTGCTTCGGGATGGCGGACTTCTCGTTGGGGGACTGACCCTCGGCGTGAGTGTGACCGGAACCGCAGTTGCTCAGAAGCCGAACTTTCAAGCTGGCTTTTGGGGTGATGGCAAGCGTTGGGGGACCAAGGCCGTAACCGAACTTCCCGAGCCCAAGAACAAGGATTCTCTCGACAAGTTGTTCTTCATTATGCACGAGGACCAAGACGCTCCCCTCTCGGAAGCTGCGCCGGGAAACCCTGACTACAACGGCGGTCGATGGTGGTCACACACCGTGACCGTCAACGATGACAGCGCAATCGACTTCCCAATCACCTCTTACGATGAACTTGCTGGGCTCCCGGACGGGGCTGTGACGATTACCGAAGGCGAGGCGAACCATCCCGACTTCTTTGAATGTCCGCTTCTCCCATACAAGGGATAATCTAACCACCACTCCCTTTCCACGTGCGATTGATGAATATGCGTGGTGTATTTTTCTGCTTCTGACAGCTTCTGAGTAAGTTTACCGCAAAACTATGGATTGCCCCGCTAATCCCTATGAAAAGAGGTACATGCTAACGGAGGGTATATCCCTCACATCGACTCTACCGAGAGGGAACATTCGATAACTGTGCGAAGGGACGAAGATTCCGAGACTGACGTACTGTTCGAGGAGTTGGGCAGGTGGCATAAACTTTTGACTGTGAACCCGGTCGCTGTGAGATGTGCGGCGGTCGATCTAATTTACCCGATGCAAGTGTCTGTCAAAATTATTGGTGTTCAACCGTCGAATCATGATCATGGCTTCGAGGTTGATCGCATTCAGACGATCGCCAACGGGAGCATCAACAGCACGCCGGCCACGATTCCCGAAACGAGTTCCCGTCGTCCCCCACCGGGAAGGGACGCTCCTAGATCGAGAGCCTCAGGGATGAACTCCGAGAGCACAAGGTAGATCATCGCACCCGCAGCGAATCCGAATCCAGCAGGGAGGAACTCTCGGGCAAACCGGACGAAGTAGAAGGCGATTACCGCACCGATCGGTTGGGGAAGGCTGGAAAACACCGCCCACCCCACCATCCGCCACTCGCCAACGCCCATCGAGCGTAGGGGAATCGAGATGGCAACCCCCTCGGGGATGTTGTGGATCGAGATGGCGATTGTCATAAAGATCGCTAACAGGGGTACCGTGAAGCCGAGAACCTGAGACCCGGTTCCGAGGTTGAGATCCGCGAACGAAACACCGATCGCGACTCCCTCGGGGAAACTATGAACCGTGAGAATCCCAAGAACCAACAGGAGTTTTTTGAAGTCAGCCTCGGCGTACTTGCCTGGATCAACCTCGGCGTCCGAGATTAGCCGATGGCTGACGATGACGAGGAGAACGCCAATCAGAAATCCGGAGGCAATCTCACGGATCGTTCCCTCCTGGAGTCCCTCGAAGATCAACCCAAAGACGGACGCCGCAAGCATGATCCCGGAAGCAAGTCCCCAGAGTGCGACGTTCCAGCGATCGCTGATTTCGTCGGCGAGAAAGAACGGGAGTGCCCCGAGTCCCGTCGCTAGGGCGGTGATCAATCCCGCAACGAAGACAAGTACGGCGTTGGCTAGAAGTCCCACGACGCTAGTCCCTCCATGAGGAAACGGTGAATATCGAGCTCTCGGTTTCGGTCATCATTAGTATACGGTGGTGTTGTGACAGTTGACCCAGTAACTGTCCGTTCGACTTCCGATACCTGCCACGAGATCGTGACCTCTTTGTTCGCTTCTCTCTCCGATGATGTGCGATAGCGGTCCCATCCGCTATTCCACGACGAAGATCGTGACTCGCAGGAATAGTCATCTGTTAAGACATTGGTCATCGGATCGGGTAAGGACCACTTCTATCATGTTCGAAGGTGTAGCCGAAACGGTCCGGTCCATGGGATGTCGAAGCGATCAGTCTTGTTATTCGGATCCCACCGACATTCGTTCAATTACCGCCATAGCGATATACCGACATGTTAGTTGAAATCCGTGGCTCTGATGAAACCCTCATCTGGTGACATATTTCGGCGGTCGTGCTGCATACAGGGCGCTAATTGAGCGCTCACCGGAGTTCAGGTAACAGGCCCGAGAAACCGAGGGAAGAATCATCTGCGATTAATTACGGTCGTCGGGGAGTTCGTCGCCGTGGGTGGCCTGTGTCCGTCACTCGGCGAGTCGTAGCCGCGCTCGACGAACCATCCGGATGTAGGACGATTCTCTCCGCCGACCTCTCCCATCGCCCCTTCCAAGGCAGCAGGCTGGACGTTGTTGGGCGGTCGGGTCGACCCCCGTCACGACGGCCATCCTACTGGCGGGGACGGTACTGTGGTTCGTCACTCGTCAGTCACAGGCTTCGTCGACATCGTCGAGTGAAGTATCTGGGACGCATCGCACTGTTCCACCCGAAGGCGACTGGTGAGCTACGAAGAACGTCGAACTGGTTTCGCTGCTGGATCGCTCTCTACTTCTGAATCCGCTCAGTAGAACGGTCCCTCTTCGTCCTCGCTGGCGTCCATGTCGGGGCTGGGGTCGTAGATGTCGGGACGCTCTTCGCCGGTGATGTCAAGGTAGGCACCCAGGCCTCGCCGGGCGTAGCGGCTCAACGCGTGGTCGACGAGGTAGATACGCTCGGGTACCGGCAGGTCCATCGTGCCGATCATACAGCTCCCGGGTGGCACCTTCATCGTCTGGACGTACCGCTCGGGACTGTCGACCACGGCGCCGTCGCGGTAGGCTCGCTTCCAGATGTTGCCGATCGGGTGGAAGTTCGACGAGTAGTTGGGGCCGCCGACGACGAGGAAGACTCTCACCGTTTCGCCGGTTTCGGCCTCCAGAGAGCCGTACTTGTCGGGGATGTAGGGGTACTTCTCGCCGTTGAACAGGACGTACGTCGGCTCCTCGTTCATCATCCCCTCTATGTCGAAGTTCAGCCGTCCCTCGGCGCCGTGGTGTTGCTGGGTGTAGATCTCGTGTTGGCCGAGGTAGAACTCCCGGTCGACCTCCGGGAACCCGTCCTCGGGTTCGACGACGATCATCCCGAACATTCCCGAGGAGATGTGGTAGTCCAGGTTCGGAACGGCGCAGTGGTAGATGAAGGCGCCGGGGTAGCGGGCCTGGAACTTTACCGTGTTTGTCTCGCCGGGATTGGCGTCGGTCGCCTCGCTCCCACCGCCGGTTCCGTAAACTGCGTGGAAGTCGACGTTGTGCGGGAGGTTACTCGACTTCAGGTTCTCGAACGTGAGGTTGACGGTATCCCCCTGGCGCACCCGGATCATCGGGCCCGGTACCTGTCCATCGAAGGTCATAAAGTGGAACGTGTTCCCCTCCTCTATCGGGGCGATGACCTCCTGGGCTTGGAGTGTGATGTCGTGGGTCTTTGGCTGGTCTCGGTCGATCGGATCCGGGACGTCGGTGGGATCGGACGCGACGCGGTCGACTTCCTTTGGCATTCCGTCCACCTGTGGTGTCGGGTCGGTGTCTGACTGAGGCGCTGCGGGACAGCCGGCAAGGGAGCCAGCAGCACCGGTGACGCCGAGCGTCTGGAGTACCTTACGGCGAGTGGATCGGAACATGAAGTGAACCCACAGTAATATATTGCTGAATTAACAAAAAACCTTCGCAGGACTCTAGGTATCGGGCCCCGGCGTCGAGTGGTTTGCCTCCCGAGTTCGGCGGTTCCTATACCAGTACCTCTGGGGTTTCTAGAACCGAACCTACGCGCGGGAGTCACCCGAATGTCCCCGACTCGTCGAGGCGAATGACGCCAACGGAAACGGCGTTCCGGACGACAACCTCCGGGACATCTACGACGCGCTCCTAACGTCCCCGTACGGCGACCGAGCGCGCTCGTACCTGACCGAGGACTACCACAACGCACGCGTCGTCTACACCGTCGAGGCCGACGCCAGCCGTGCGGCCACGACCGCGGACGCGACCGAGATGGCCGACCGCTACCGGTTCGACGCCGTCGAGACCGGCGGTACCGTGGTGTTCCAGCGCGTCGCCGACACCATCTTCGCCACGGCCGTCACCAGCCTCGGAACGGCACTGATCCTCTCGGCACTGTTCCTCCTCCTCGTGTACTACCTGCTGCTCGGTGCGCCGCGGCTGTCCGTCGTGACGCTGTTTCCCATCGTCGTCACAGCTACGCTCCTCGTCGGGACAATGCGGATGCTCGCCATCCCGTTCAACACGCTCACCGCGACGATTCTCTCGATAACCGTCGGTGTCGGTATCGATTACGCGGTACACGTCGTCCACCGGTTCGTGACGAGGTCGAAGCACGGGAGGATCCCCACAGCGCGGCGGTCGTCACCCTCCGCGGAACGGGGGCGCGTTGGCCGGAAGTATGCTCACTACCATCAGCGGCGCAGCCGCATTGTACTTCCTGTCGATCACGCCGCTGCTCAAACAGTTCGGGCTGCTCATGACCATCAGCGTGACCTACGCGTTCCTCACATCTGTGATCGTTCTCCCCGTCGTGCCCGTTCGTTGAGTCCCGTGTTTGTCGGCCCAGGCGCCACGACGACGACTTCGACATCATGTGGTGCGTTACGTTGAGCGTCCCGAACACGTTTGTTTGAAAGTGATTCCGCATCGTTTCCGCGTCCATATCTTCGATTGCCCCTAATTCGTAATACCCCGCACAGTTAATCACGACATCAACTGCAACCTCGGTGAGAATTTGAGAGATGCGCTCGTCGTCGGCAACGTCTGCCCGATACGTCTCAACATCGTCTGGGAGATCGGCGAGGCCGTCGCCATCGATATCTATCGCGTACACGTCGTATCCGTGTGCCAGTAACTGTTCGGTAGTGGCCTTGCCAATACCGGACGCGGCACCAGTGACGAGAACGTTCACGAGCACTGTAACCGCAAACGCCAGCGATTCATCGCTTGGGCGATCCGAATCAGGCCGAGGCGGACGGTCGACCCCCGCAGTACCCCGTCGTCTATAGACTCGCCGAGATACTGTTCGGCGTGCCTGATGAGGGACGGGGCCGGGGATGCCGACGGACGAACCTCACGGATTCGTCCGAGCGCCTGTTCAAACGAGTGTGCCTGCTGTTCAGCCGCAAGGGTTGTCGCAACGACTGCCACACTTCGGGCGATGCCCGCCTCACAGTGGACCAGTAACGACCCGTTCGTCCGGTAGCGGTCGCGGGCTACGTCGACAGCCGCCGCGAAGGGGGCGTAGGCGTTGGCAGCGCCGTCGAGAATCGGGCGATATCCGCTACTCGTCTGCATACGCGTCGACGAACCCGCGACGAAGCACGGTGAGGAGGAGATACGTCTCGTACTTCTGCTGTCGGCAGTGCTCGCACGGGGTCATCTCGCCGGCGATCCGCTCGATGTCTGCGCCATATTCGTCGAGTAACTCGTCGATAAGCGGCTCCAGCCGCGGGCCCATCCATTCGGCCATTTCGGCGATCTCCCTCCGAGACTCTTCCGGAACGGCGTAGGAGAGCACGATAGTGTTCGCCCGGTAGAATTTCAGCGTCCCCCCGCGGCGTTCCTCCAGTCGCTCGATCTCGACGAGACCAGCCTCTCGTAGTTCATTGATGTGGTGGCGGACTGTGTTCGTCGTTTTCTCGAATCCACGGGTAGTAAGCTCCTCGTGGACATCATCGACCGTCATCGCGCGCTCTGCGAGCATATCCAGGATCATCGCTCGAACTGGCTCGTCAACTGCACTCGATACGTCAGTGTCACGAACGACGATGTCCGCTAGCTCCACATCGGATTCGAAGGCGCTCATCACGTTGGCCTTCGTGACGTGTCTTAAAGTACGGACGGTCGCCGCGACCATTCAAACGGGTCGTTGAACCGGTCAAACCACTCCTGCGACTACCCAAACATATCATTTTATTAATACTTATAGAGAGCAGGGACGTAGGTGAGAGTGAGGCAAGTCAGAATGACCGAAACGACCCAGTTCCGCGTCATGGACTTCGACTGTCCGACGTGTGCGAGCAACGTCGAACGTGCGCTGACACAGACGAACGGCGTCCAGCACGTCGAAGTCCACTACACGACCGGCCGCGTCGAGATCGAGTACGACGACAGCGTCGCGGATCCCGACGCCTTCGCACAGACCATCGAAAACCAGGGCTATACGCCCCAGCCCGCCTAACACCATGAACAGACAAGCACTCACGCAGTACTACCGGAAGCACCGGAAAGCCATCGTGACGGCGACCAGTGGCCTCCTCTACGGGGGCGGTTGGAGTCTGGGCTACCTCACGAGTTTCGACATGGCAAGCGCGGGTATCCTCGTCCTCGCGGCGATCGTGGGTGGCTACGACATCGCCAAGACCGCCTACCACGAGGTTATCAACCGGACGCTCGGCATCAAGACACTGGTGACGCTGGCCGCCATCGGTGCCATCGTCATTGGGGAGTACTGGGAGGCCGCAGCTGTGGTCTTCCTGTTCAGCCTCGGCAGCTACCTGGAGGGGCGGACCATGCGGAAGACCCGGACGGCCCTCCAAGAGCTGCTGGAGATGACGCCCGACACGGCGACCGTCCGTCGCGACGGAGAACTTCAAGAGGTACCTGCCCGCGACGTCAAGGAGGGCGAAGTCGTCGTCGTGAAGCCGGGCGGGAAGATTCCGGTCGATGGGACCGTCGTCGACGGCGAGAGCGCCGTCAATCAGGCGCCGGTTACTGGCGAGAGCGCGCCCGTCCACAAGGCCGACGGTGACGAGGTTTACGCCGGGACTGTCAACCAAGAAGGTGCGTTAGAAATTCGGACAACGGGTGCGGGCTCGGATACGACGCTCGAACGCATCATCCGCCGTGTCGAGGAGGCCCAGGAGGCCCAGTCGCCCACGGAGAGCCTCATCGACCGGTTCGCGAAGTACTACACGCCTGCCGTTGTCGTGCTCGCTATCGGCGCATATGCAGTCACCCAGAACGCGATTCTGTCGCTGACGCTGCTGGTCATCGGCTGTCCCGGTGCGCTGGTAATCGGGCCGCCGGTCAGCATCGTCTCGGCCATCGGCAACGCCGCCCGGAACGGCGTCCTCATGAAGGGTGGCGAGCACCTCGAACAGGCCGGCAAGATCGACCTCATCGCCTTCGACAAGACCGGCACCCTCACGAAAGGCGAGACGGCAGTCGCCGACGTCGAAGGGTTCGACACCGATGACGACGAGGTGCTGGACTTGGCAGCCATCGCCGAAATGAAGAGCGAACACCATCTCGGCGACGCCATCCTCGATGCGGCCCAGAACCGCCAGACGCCCGCGACCGACGGTGGGATGACGGTTGACCGGGCAGACGACAAATCACCTGCCACGGAAACGCGGTCACTTCCCGAGCCGGACGATTTCGATGTGGTCGCTGGCAAGGGCGTTGTCGCCCACCACGACGGCCGCGAGATCGTCGTCGGGAACCGCGCTCTCCTCGACGAGCGCGGAATCGACCTCCCGGACGATGTCGCCGAGTACGTCCGCGGCCGCGAGGAACGCGGCGAGACTGCCATCCATGTCGTCCTCAACGGGACTGTGGTCGGCGCTATCGCGCTCCACGATGAACTGCGCGACGCCGCGCCGGGAGTGATGGCGGAGTTGCAGGATGCCGGAATCGAGACAGTGATGCTGACCGGCGACAACGAGCGCGTCGCGGCCGCAGTCGCCGAGGAGGTCGGTATTGACGACTACCGCGCCGAGTTGCTGCCCGAGGACAAGCAGGATGTCGTCACGGAGTATCAGGCTGACGGCCAGGTCGTGGCGATGATCGGCGACGGCATCAACGACGCGCCGGCACTGGCGACCGCCGACGTTGGCATTGCCATGGGTGTGGCCGGGACGGACACCGCAATAGAGACCGCCGACATCGCGCTGATGGCCGACGACCTCGAACGCATCCCCTACGCGGTGAAACTCAGCAAAGCGACCCGCTGGAATGTCCTCGAGAACGTCGGGCTGGCCCTCGTGGTGGTGACGCTGCTGCTTGCGGGCGTGCTGACGAGCTACGTCACCCTCGCTGTGGGGATGCTCGTCCACGAGGCCAGCGTCCTCGCCGTGATTGGCAACGGGATGCGCCTGCTGCGGTACTAACAGCACAGACACATAACCACTTTCGAAACTTCACAACTAATGTTACAGAACACGACTCCGATAGACACGAACCGAACCGACTCGAACTGGGCCGTTGAATACGAGGTCGAACCGATCCGAATCCGTGATCTCGTCGCAGAAGCACTCGTCGTCCTCGAACCAGGCGAGCCGTTTGTCGTCACCTACGAGGACCTCGTGAAGGTGGCAGGGCACTCCTGCCCGACTGCTTCGGGCGCCTACCGGATCGCACAGCAGGGTCTCGACGCGCTGTACCCAGACGAACTCCCCGTCCGGAGCGATGTCGAAGTGCTTGCCCCGGGATCACGTGATGACGCCACGTACGGAGTGATGGGACGGCTCATCTCGTACGTGACCGGCGCAACCCAGGAAGACGGGTTCGCCGGGCTCGCCGGCGGCTACGGCGGCCGCCGTGATCTCCTGCGCTTCGACGCATTCGAATCCGACAGCGCAGCACCGACGTTCCGATTCCGCCGAACAGATACGGGCGAGACCGTCGAGGTGACCTACCACGTCAGCGAGGTTCCCGATGGTGGACCAGCCCTCGGCAATCTCCAGCACATTATCGAGGGAACAGCCAATGAGGGTGACCGAAAGGTGTTCGCAGAGGCGTGGCATAGCCGCGTCCAAGCCGTCCTCGGGGATGATAACTTGTTTACAGTTACCTGGGTCTCTAAGTAGCGAGTGATTATTATCCGTGGACCATCAGACGATGATCAACTCTTTTAAAAGATCTGTTTTGGCGCCTGTAGCGGACGACCTCTACCTCGGCAATCAGTTAGCTGCCGAATCTCGATATCACGATAGGAGATTCGATCACGTACTCACCGTCTCTCACGCCAAAGCACCTCTAACAACGGTGCATCGCCCCCTTCAGGATAACGAACGAGTTGATCAGGGTGCATTTACCGAGGCAGTCAAGACTGCCCGAACACTCTTTCGGCCAAGCGGGTCAGTGTTAATCCACTGCGCAGCAGGAATCTCTCGAAGCCCGACGGTCGTGGCGACGGCCCTCACCGCTGAACGGCACGTCCGCTCATTCGAATTGGCTATTGAAATGGTCCGTGATAGTCGGCCACATGTCTCCCCACATCCGGCACTCCTCCAATGTGCCGAGCAGTATCTCAACGAGTCGATTGATCGTAATGCAGTCCAGGGTACTTCCCTTCGAGTTCGCGCGATCCGAACAGTACGCGAAATAAACCGCTGGCGTTCGACTCCTCAAAAATCATGAATATACTACTCACAGGTGCTGCGTCCGGAATTGGAAAGGTTGCTGCTGAGCAGCTCTATGCGAACGGCCACACAATCATCGCGCTTGACATTGACGAGAAAGGACTCATGGAGCTGCCATCTGACATTGAGATATTTGCGGCTGATGTTTCTCATGAGGAGCGAGTCCAAGATATTATTGCAGATATTGAACTCGACGTAGTAGTCAATTGCGCGGGGTATTACGAACTGGGGGCGATCGAAGATATGGATGCACACACGGTTGAGCAGCATTTCCAGACGAACGTTTTTGGGATGCTACATGTGATACGTCACGCCCTCCCCACACTCCGTCACAATAATGGGAGAATTGTTAACGTATCTTCCCTATTAGGGCGAGTATCTCTACCCTTTTTTGGTGTGTATTCAGCAACTAAACACTCTGTCGTAGCAATAACCGAGGCTGTACGCCACGAAGTTGATCCAAACGGGGTGGACGTTATCCTCGTAGAGCCAGGGCCAGTAAACACGGGATTCAACGAGCGAGCAAAACAGTATCTCCACCAGTACGTTCCTAACTCCCCCTACACTGCCAGGTACGAGAGATTACTCGAGAGCGACGGAATGAATGGAGTTGAACCTGAGAGGGTAGCAAAACCAATAGTAACAGCGGTCGAAGCCGAGAACCCACGACGGAGATATCCGGTCACCTTGCAGGCACGGCTTGCGCCAGTCTTGAAGACACTCATACCCCGATCATTGTGGAACCGAGTCGTGAAAATATTGGTTGATTCAAACATTCCCATCGGAATGAAATGATATAGACGAGATATTAATCAGTTATCGCTGGAATAACTCATCTGGAACCACTAAAGCTTGATCGGCGCGAGTCGAACGATGACTGGGCCCGACTAAACGGGGGACTCGTGAGTGAGTCCAGGAGTGGTGCGGATGGTTCAGTCACCAATGTCTTCATTTCGAGAGCCCACGCGATCGCGGCCTGTCAGCCCCCGCAGTCACGTAGAATTCATCGATTTCGACCGGGCCAACGAGATCGATAGCTGGCGCGTCGAGCAGTTCGCTAGAACGCTCGACGCGCCGCCGAAGCGACCGATAGGACACGTCAAGTTCAGCGTCGAGTTGGCGAATGCTCGTGTTGAACCGGAGCAACGTGTAGCACGCGAACAACAGCTTATCGAGGCCGATCTTCGCTCGTAATCGCACGATAACGACGGGGTGACATCGATGTCATCGCCTCCGGGTACACTGGCGTTGATTTCGTTCAGTGACTGAACGATTCCGACCGACAGCGGTTCCGTCCCGTGGTTCGCTACCGCTACGGCGTGGCGCGCTCTATCTAATCATTAGCCCGTTGAACGTCTCTCGGTCACAATCGATTCAACCAAACTCTACGACCTGCTCGCTTCTCAAACTGGCTAACGATACAGTGTCCTTGGGACGAACATGTACCCGACAACCCCTATACATCGTGGATGAAGTGCTTGCAGCATGGTCGAGGTATCGCCGCTACTGACGCTGGCAATGGGAGTGTTGCTGATCGGTGTCTTTCTAGTAGTGGCTCGTCTGGAGAACTGGCGTACATATACGCTCACCGGAGCGGGATACGGCGACGGGACGGTCGACGGTACGACGACCGAAAAGCCATCGGGACTGACACGCTGGCTGACGACGGTCGATCACAAGGATATCGGGCTGCTGTACGGAACCTTTGCCGTCCTCTCGTTCGCGTGGGGTGGCGTCGCGGTGTTACTTATGCGACTGGAGCTACTGACGCCGGCATCGGATCTGCTCGATGCCGCCTTCTACAACTCCCTGATGACGAGTCACGGGATCACCATGCTGTTCCTGTTTGGGACACCCATTCTCGCGGCGTTCGCGAACTATCTCATTCCGCTGTTGATCGGCGCGGACGACATGGCATTCCCCCGAATCAACGCCATCGCGTTCTGGCTGCTGCCGCCGGGTGCGCTGCTCATCTGGGCTGGCTTCTTCCCGCTCGGCGACGTGATTCCCGCCCAGACCGCCTGGACGCTCTACACGCCGCTGTCGACGGGTGCTGGCGGTGGCAACCAGGCTACCGCCGGCGTCGACCTCATGCTCCTCGGCCTCCATCTCACCGGCGTCTCGGCGACGATGGGGGCGATCAACTTCGTCGTGACCATCCTCACCGAGCGCGCCGAGGAAGTGACGTGGGCTAACCTCGACATCTTCTCGTGGACCGTCCTCGTCCAATCCGGACAGATCATCTTCTCGTTCCCTCTGCTGGGAAGTGCGCTCGTCATGCTTCTTTTGGATCGCAACCTCGGCACCAGCTTCTTCGCCATCGAAGCGGGCGGGACGATGCTCTGGCAGCACCTGTTCTGGTTCTTCGGCCACCCCGAAGTGTACATCCTCGTCCTTCCGCCGATGGGGCTAATCAGCCTGATCCTTCCACGGTTCGCGGGCCGACGACTGTTCGGGTTCAAATTCGTGGTCTACTCCACGCTGGCGCTCGGCGTGCTCTCCTTTGGCGTTTGGGCCCACCACATGTTTGCAACGGGTATGGACCCGCGCCTGCGCGCGTCGTTCATGGCCGTTTCGATCGCCATCGCCATCCCCTCCGCGGTAAAGACGTTCAACTGGATGACGACGATGTGGAACGGGGAACTCCGTCTGACGACGCCGATGCTCTTCTGTATCGGCTTCATCGCGAACTTCATCATCGGCGGCGTCACCGGCGTCTTCGAGGCGGCCATCCCCGTCGACTTGGTACTCCACGACACCTACCACGTCGTCGCGCACTTCCACTACGTGATCATGGGTGGGATCGCGTTCGCCGTCTTCGCGGCCATCTACTACTGGTTCCCTCTGTTTGCTGGTCGGATGTACCAGCGCCGCCTCGGGAAGGCCCACTTCTGGCTGACAATGGTTGGGACGAATCTCACGTTCTTCCCGATGGTGTTGCTCGGCTACGCCGGAATGCCCCGGCGATACGCGTCGTACGCGGCGCCAGTCGGACCGGTCGACGTGTTCACCCTGCTGCATCGCTCCGCGACGTTGGGAGCACTCATACTCGCCGTGGGGCAACTGATATTCCTCGTGAACATCGTCCAGTCGTGGCTGGAGGGTCCGAAAGTTAGTGATGGGGACCCCTGGAACCTCGCAGAACAGGGCCTCCTGACCAACGAGTGGGCGTGGCTCGCGTCCCGTCAAGAGATGGCAGTCACCGACGGCGGTGACGAAACAGAAGAGTAAGCACCGATTCCGAAATACAGGCTGCTGATTCGTTCGGAGCGTCCGGTATCGTACGGACCACAAAACGGGGAGTCGGTCGTCGGTTACTCGCTCAGACCGAAAACGGCGATGGTGGTGCCGCGGCGGCCGCCGTGGAGCCAACTGGAGCCACCGACCTGCACGGCTGCGTGCTACTTGCCTTCGTCGAGGTGTCAATTAGAGAATTCCTCGGATCGGACGGGCAACCGTCCAGTATCGAGGTCCATCACTCGTATCCACACGGTCTTGCCGGTGACCAACGGACGGCATCGTCGGATGGAAACGACCCACGGGACTGTCGCGAACTTCTTACGTGCCGGCAACGCGAACCGCAGGTACGGTGAACTCCAACAGACAGGCGCTCGACCGGTTCCTCTCCGAAATCGCATCCGAGAGCGTGACACCGGCCGGCGGGACGGCCACCGCAGTCGTCGGTGCGGTCGGCGCGTCGCTGTGCGAGATGGTCTGTATTCACACCGTCGAGGCGGACGGAGCAACGGAGTTAGTCGACGCGCGCGAGGCTCTCCGAGAGCAGCGGGGTCACCTCCTCGACCTCGCCGAAGCGGACGCGAGCGTCGTCGACGACCTATTCGGCGGAGCCGACGGCCAGCCGGACGAATCGGGAATCAAGCGATCGATCGGCGTCCCGCTCACGATCGCCGAGTCGTGTCTGACCGTCCTCGAACTGGCGGTCGACGTGACGGCGACGGGGAACCGAACCGCCGTGGCCGACGCCGCCACCGGCGTCATGTTAACTCACGCGGCGTTCCGTGCCGCTCTCTTCACCGTGCAGAGCAACCTGAGTCAGAGCGCGGACCCGGCGTTCGTCGCCGATATCGAGCGGCGTGTCGCCGAACTCGAGGATCGAGCCGACGAGGCGTACGATCGGGCGGTGCGACACGCGCAAAGGGAGTGATCCCACCTACTCGGTCGTAGCCGGGGTTCCATCGGTGTCGGTGTCGATGGCTTCGACGAGCAGTTCTGCGACGTCGACGATTTCGATGTCGTCCTCGTAGCCGCCGGTCTTGCGTCCATCCTCGTACATCGTCATGCACATCGGGCAGGCGACGACGAACTTCTCGACATCGTCGCCGGCGTCCGTATCTTCGAGTGCCTCGCGCATCCGCTCCTCGCTTGGCTTGGTCTCCTCGTCGTGATCCATCCAGAGGCCGCCACCGCCGCCCCCACAGCAGAAGGCGTCGTTACGGTTGCGGGGCATCTCCGAGAGGGTCGCCCCCGTCGCACGGATGAGATCCCGCGGGGCCTCGTACTCGTCGTTGTAGCGGCCGAGGTGACAGGGGTCGTGGTAGGTAACCGTGTAGTCGAGTTCGTCGCCGGCGAGGTTGAGTACCCCGTCCACGACCATTCGTTCGACGGCTTGGGTCCAGTGTAGGACCTCGATCTCGCCCTCCGCATTCCACTCGCCATCGTAGTCGAACTCCATCAGCGGATCCTCGGCGAACTCCGCGAACTCCACCTCCGGATACTCGTTCTTGAACGTGTTGTACGAGTGCGGGTCGGTACAGATGATCGTCTCCGGATCGACTGCCTCGAACTGCTCGACGTGATGGCCCGCGAGGTCGATATAGAGAAACTCCTCGCCGAGCCGGCGGATATCGTTGCCGTCGTACTTCTCGTCCTCGAAGAGGATGCCGTACTCGATGTCGGCGTGTTCGAGGATCCTCGCGAGCGAGCGGGCCACCTTCTTGTTTCGCTCGTCGTAGCTCGGGTAGTCGCCGACGTACCAGAGGTACTCGATGTCGGTCTCGCGGGCGTCCGCGACCTCGAAGTCGAGGTCGTCGGCCCAGTCGCCGCGCGCACTCGGGGCGTCGCCAAAGGTGTTGCCCGTCCGCATGACGTTGTCGAACGTATCTTGGATATTCGGTCGAACGTCACCCTGATCCGTGAGTTGGCGGTTCATACGCGTGAAGGAGCTGAGATGCTCGATTTCGACTGGACAGGCGTCCATACAGGCCATACAGGCCATGCAGGACTCCATCGTCTCGGCGGCGATGACGCTCGTCCCGCCATCGGCGACGATGTCGATCGATTCGGCTTCGCCCGCGACACGTTCCTCTCGGTACTGTTTCAGGTCGAGTATCACGTCCCGGGGATCGAGTGGGCGGCCAGACGATTCCGCCGGGCAGACCGACGAACACCGGCCACACTTCGTACACGCGTCCTGATCGAGCAGTTCCTTCCACGTGAAGTCCTCGATGTCCTCGGCGCCCGTGTCGGCGTCGAGGTCGGCTGGAATCCCGGGGAGGCGCACGCCGGCTTTCTCGTCGCGAGTCACGACGTTCGCGTACGACGAGAGCATGTGGAATGGCTTGCCGTACGGCACCGCAGCGACGAACGCGAGCGCAAGCAGGGAATGAGACCACCAGACCACGGGATAGACGGCTTCGGCCGTCGATTCACTCATCCCTCCGGCTGCAAGCGCGTCGGCGACGAACCAGCCGACGAAGCTCACCGTCTCGAACGCCGGAAAGCCGGTGCCGAGGATGCGAACCCCTTCGGTCAGGTAGCCGCCGACGCCGAGCAGAAACAGCGCCCAGATGAAGAGGTCGTCCTCTGGCCCGGTGTGTTTTCCCCAGAGTCGCCACTTCCGGGCGGCGTAGCGCCGGTACAGCGCGACGCTGAGGCCGACGACGAACAGCAGGCCCATCGCGTCCAGTACCAGCGAGTACGAAAGGTAGAAATCGCCGACGAAGAAGGACTGCTCCTCGCCGAGGAAGGCGGTGACGGGCTGGTAGATGTCCATGTCGATGGCGAGAATCGTCGTCCCGATCAGCAGCGTGAGAAATCCCCACATGATCGACGCGTGCATGAGCCCCCCGACCGTGTCCCGATCGAAGAGCGTCCGGTTCGAGAGGACGACTCGGGCCGCAGTGACGATACGCTTCGGTAGTTCGTCGAGTCTGTCGAACCAGTCCTGCTGACCCGTAGTGTATCGGTCTATCCGTCGGTAGACGCCGTACGCGAACACCAGAATCGAGAGAGCGGCGAGGGCGTAAAACACGATCTCGCCGACGTGTCCGATACCCCAGAACGTGGGTCTGGTGACGACTCCCTGGACGATCATGACTAGTGAAGATTCTCGAATTTCGGAATAAATGTTGGCACGAACTGGCTCCGATCCGCCAAGCCGTGTGCCCGCCAGCATTGATGGCTGGACCGCGCCGACGCCACTACTATAGGTCCGACAGCCGTAGCCACCCCTCAATACGATGACCTCACTAGATCGGTTCAGCCACCCCGCGTGGGTCACCGGTCTCGCGACGGCTGCCAGCTACAGTCTTGGACTCCTCGCGATGTTCGTCCTCCTGTTCGTCGTCCCCTTCCTGCTGTTCCTGTTCGCATAAAAGAGTGTGCAGTAGTTCGGGGATAGCTAGTTGTCGTTGGCAGCGGAAGCTATGAGGATGATGTCCGAGTCGCACACCTACGACCTACGACTGGAACGCAACCCGGTGAACGAACCCGCGCCCAATCCCGAACCCAGATGACCGCGAACGACTTCCCTTCGAACGCGGGCACGGTGATCGTCGGAGCGGGTATCGTCGGTAGCTCTCTGGTCGGTGAACTGGCCGAACGCGGACGCGACGACATCCTCCTGATCGACAAGGGGCCGCTCTCGGACCCCGGCGGCTCCACCGGCCACGCGTCGAATTTCATTTTCCCGGTCGAACACAGCAAGGACATGACGCGGCTGACCGCCGACAGCCGCGACATCTACCGGGAGTTCGGGGTGTTCACCAACTCCGGCGGTATCGAGGTTGCCAGAACCGAAGAGCGGATGGAAGAACTCAAGCGCCGTGTCGTCTCGGCGAAAGCGTTCGGCGAAGAGGCAGAACTCCTCACGCCGGCGGAGGTTGAGGAACTCGTCCCGTACGTCAACACCGAGATCATCAAGGGTGGCTTCTACAGCAAGGGCGCTGGCACGTGTGACCCGCTCCGCGCCGCCGACCTCTACCGCCAGAACGCCGAGGAGAAGGGAGCCCTCCGGACCGCGCCGAATACGGAGGTGCTCGATCTCCACGTCGAGGACGGTACGATACAGGCCGTCGAGACCGACCGCGGCACCGTCGAGGCCGACGAAGTCGTCGTCGCGGCGGGGCTCTGGAGCCCGAAGATCGCTGATATGGCCGGCGTCGACATCCCGCTGACACCAGCCGTCCATCAGATGGTTTCGGTCGGGCCGATCGAGCGCTTCGAGGAGGGTGAGGGCGAGATCAACTACCCCGTCGTCCGCGACATGGACACACAGATGTACGAACGACAGCACGGAAACGACCTCGAGGTCGGCTCCTACGAGCATCGACCGATCCTGTGGGACGTCGACGACGTGCCGTCCATCGAGGAGTCGCCGCTGTCTCCGACTCAGCCACCGCTCACCGAGGACGCCTTCGAGGACTCGATGGCGCACGCCCTCGAGATCGTCCCGGACATCCTCGACGATCCGGACGCGGGGATCCGCCACTCGATCGACGGCCTCCTATCCGTCACACCCGACGGTCATCCGCTCCTCGGACCCATCCCCGAGGTGGACGGTCTCTGGTCCTGTGCCGCGATCTGGATCAAGGAGGCACCCGCCATCGCCCGCGAGGTCTCGAAGTGGATGACGAAGGGCCACCCCGACATCGACATCGTCGCCCACGATCACGTCGCCCGCTTCGACGAGTACGGCGAGACCCGGGAGTTCGTCAAGTCGCGCGCCCACGAAGGGTTCCAGAAGATCTACGGCATCGTCCATCCGCGCGAGCAGTGGGAGTCGATTCGACCGCTCCGGACGAGCGCGTTCTACCACCACCAGCGAGACCTCGATGCCGAATTCTTCGAGGCCGGCGGCTGGGAGCGGCCGCGCTGGTACGAGTCCAACGCGGACCTCGTCGAGCAGTACGCGGACGAGATCGATGACCTCCGACGACCGAACGAGTGGGACAACCGCTGGTGGTCCGAGATCATCCTCGCCGAGCACCTCCACCTGCGTGACAACGTGGGGATGATCGGTGACACCGGGTTCGGCATCTTCGACATCGTCGGCAGCGACGCGATGGAGAACATGCAGCGACTCTGTGTCGCCGAGATGGACGTCGACATCGGTGAATCCGCCTATACGCCGGTACTCGCGCCGAACGCCGGGTTCGTCTCGGACCTCACGGTTGCCCGTCTCGGCCGGAACCACTACCGCGTCATCACCGGCGGCGCCCACGCCGGGCAGGACAAGACGTGGTTCACCAAACACCTCGAAGGCGACGCCGAACTCATCGGTCGCTCTTCGGAACTGTGCACGCTTGGCGTCTGGGGTCCAAACGCTCAGGAACTGATGGACGACGTCGCCGAAGAGGAGATGTCCACCGACACCTTCGATTTCGCGGACATGAAGGAGATCACCGTCGGTCCAGTGACGGCCAAAGCGTTCCGCATCTCGTACGTCGGCGAGTACGGCTGGGAGCTGTACGCGCCGATGGACCGGGGCCAGAAGCTCTGGGAGACCATCTACGAAGCCGGTCGGGAGTACGACATTCGTCCGATCGGCACCGGCGTCTACGGCGAAACCGGTCGGATGGAGAAGGGGTACCGCCTGATGGGTGCCGAACTCGATATCGAGTACGATCCCGCCGAGGCGGGGTTGGACTTCCACGGCGTGAAGGATGCCGACTTCATCGGCAAGGACGCCTACGCCGAAGCCCTCGACGAGGAGAACACCGCGACACTGTGTACCCTGTCGGTCGCGGATCACGCACCCGACGGCGGCCAACCCCGGTTCATGACCGGCGGCGAGCCGATCCTCGACGACGAGGGGAACGTCCTCGTCGACGCCGACGGTCGACGCTCGTACGTCACGTCCGCCGGCACCGGCCCCTCGGTCGGCAAGCATCTCCTGTTGGCGTACCTGCCACCGGAACACGCCACCGAGGGCGAACGCCTCTGGGCCGAGTACTTCGGCCAGCAGTACCCCGTCGATGTCGAGGTCGTCGGTCACGGCGGCGTCTTCGATCCCGACGGCGACCGACTGTTCCGCAACCAGTACTGATAATGGAGATACTCACCGCAATCAAGCGCGTCCCGGAAACGGGATCGAAAATCGTGTTGACGGAGGATCGGACAGCAATCGACACCAGTTCGCTCGGATTTACGGTCAGCCCACACGAGGAGTGTGCCATCGAGGAGAGCGTCCAACTGGTCGAGGAACACGGTGGGAGTGCTACCGTTCTCACGCTCGGGAGCGGGGACGCGACCGAACAGCTCCGGTCGGCCATCGCGATGGGCGCCGATCACGGCGTCCTGCTCGAAACCGAGGAGCGATGGGGTCCGGCCGCGACGGCACGGGCCATCGCATCCGCAGTCGAGGCCGACGACACCGACTTCGATCTCCTCCTGTTCGGAAACGAGTCCGCCGACGCGGCGAACCATCAGGTCGGTGTCCGCGTCGCCGAAGCACTGGATCTACCCTGTGTCACGGGCGTCAAGGGACTCGATATCACGGACGGCACGGCGACCGCCGAGCGCGACATTCCCGGTGGCACCGAAGTCTACGAGGTGGATCTCCCGGCTGTCGTGACGGTCAAGGAGGGACTGAACGAGCCACGGTACCCCTCGATGCGTGCGAAGATGCAGGCCCGGAAGGCCGATATCGACCGTCGCGATCCCGAACGGTATCGGGACGGACTCGAACTGATAGAACTGGAGGTTCCGGAAACCGACGACAGCCCGGCCGAGATACTCGGCGAGAGCCCCGACGCGGCGGCGGAGGTCGTCGACGTTCTCGAAGACCAGGAGGTGATCTGACCGATGGTCCTCGCGTTCGTCGAACACGACGGCGGCGAACTCGACGACGCCTCCGCCCAGACGCTCACGCTCGCACGCGACCTCGCGACGGGGGTCGACGAACCCCTCGAAGCGATTGCCTTCGGCCCGGAGGCAACGGCCGTCGCCCACGACGCCGGAGTCTACGGGGCCACGGTCGTCAACGCCGTCGAGCACGACGACCTCGACAACTATGCGCCCGAAGCGTACGCCCGAACGGTCGTCCAGTGTGCCGAGGGGACCGGGACCGACGCAGTCGTCGCCCCCGGAACCGATCGGGGATCGGAGGTCCTCGCGCACGCGGCCGCGAAACTCGACGAGACGATGGCCGCGGAGGTCGTCGAGGTCGACCCCGATGGCGACGCCTACCAACTCACCCGCCAGCGCTGGGGCGGGACGCTCCTCGAACACGCGCGACTCGACGCCGACACGAAAGTACTGACCGTCGCGCCGAACGAGGTGTCGGCGTCTCCGACGGACGACGACCCGGCCGATGTGAACCCGTTCACACCGGACCTCGAGGCAGGTGATCTTCGAGTTCAATGCCTGCGCACCGAGGCGTCGGACACCGAGGGTGTCCCACTGGGCGAGGCCCGCATCGTCGTTTCCGGTGGTCGCGGGACAGACGGCGATTTCGAGGCACTCGAAGAACTCGCAGAGCGACTCCCCGACGCCGCGGTCGGTGCCTCCCGAGCCGCAGTCAACGAAGGGTGGCGACCGCACGACGATCAGATCGGCCAGACCGGAACCAAGATCGCCCCCGAGATCTACATCCCCTGCGGTATCAGCGGTGCCGTCCAGCATATGGTCGGCTGTAAGGGCGCCGAAAACATTCTCGCAGTCAACACCGATCCGGACGCGGCCATCGTCGGGAAGGCCGACTGGGTAGTCGTCGCCAACCTCCACGAGGTCGTTCCGGCAGTCGTCGAGGAATTGGACCGGCGTACCGAGTGAAGTAGGTCGGCGGCCAGTTCTATCGGCCGCCGGAACCGATTCGACTTAGTTCGACGCTGAATCGCGGCCGTTCAGCCGGGAATTTCTCGCCACGAGTCGGTTCGAATCAACTCGCCGCTCGTGGTGAGGAACATCCCCCCGGCGTCGACCCGTTCGAGTATCGACATAGCCGCGGAATCGTCCATCACGAACGCCGCGGTCGAGAGGGCGTCGGCCCGTTCGGCGGTCGAAGAGACCACGCTCGCGCACGTGTCTTCCTCCGGCCGACGGGCAGTTGCCGGTCGAATCACGGGGTCCGCTCCGCTGGTACGTTCCCCATGAGACACCTCGTACGACCCGGAGGTCGCAACGGCTCCGTTCCGGAGGCGGATCCGCGACAGATAGCCGTCGCCGCGGGGGTCGTGAATGCCGATATGCCACCGGCCCTCTGAGCCACCGAACGCACGGATATCGCCGCCGGCTTCGATCATCGCCTCGTCGACCCAGCGTCTGAGCGTCGCACACCCGCGGTCGACGATGTACCCCTTCGCGATACCGTCGAGCGTGATGGGGACGGCCGTGTGGACGGCACCGTCCCGAATCCGCACCTCGTCGAATCCCGGTACGGCATCCGCCGATCCCCCGCTTGTGTCGCCCCTCAACGTGTCGGCCAGTACCGGCAGGACCGTCGGATCGAACGCGCCCTCGGTCCGGTCGTGGACGCGGCGGGCCGTCCGGAGGACTGACACGAGTTCCGGTGAGGGATCGGTAAGTGTCCCCGAGGCGTTCAGTCGAGCGACCTGCGCGTCGGCGTCATGTCGGGAGAACACGCCGATCAGCCGCTCCATCTCCGCGAACGCCGCGTCGATCCCGCTTGCGGCTCGATCGGGCGACGTGGTGACCGCTGCGGCCGTCACGAGTGTCCCCATCATCGGACGGACGCTTCGAACCTCGGTTCGGTCGCGGCCGGTGAACGATGTTCGATCGAGGAGTCCCACCCCGACCGCAGTCCCGGCCAGCGCCGAGAGTATCGACCGCCGATCGAGGTCACGCATCACCATCACCCCGCTCGTGGCGGGTGTCGGTGGGCCAGGTCGGCGTCGACGAATCGTCGTCCCACTCCGTCGAGATGTCGTCGCGTTCGATACGATCCGTAGATTCGCCGCTGCCGTTCGAGTCGGATCCCGAAGCCCCGTCGTTCACATCCGAATCCACAGCGAGGATACGGCGTTGCTCGCGAGTCCGATCAGCCGGCCGAATCCGCTCGATCAACGCCGGATCCTCCCACGCAGCGCTCCAGTCGCCGTCCTCGGGGTCGTACTGGAGCAAGACGGGGCAGCTGTCCGGGTCGTAGTAGTTCTCGACGCAGACCGAACACTGGAAGCACTGCTGGCGAGCGATCGAGCCGTCGTCACGAATGGCCTGAAACTCGCAGTCGGTCTGGCACTTCACGCAGTCCCCACAGAGGTCGTACCGCTGAATCTCCCGTTGCTGGAGAACGTTTCCGAACGAGAGGCCGGCACCGAGCGGACACAGATACCGGCAGTACGGTCGGAAGACGACGGCACCGGCAACGACCAGCAGTAGGGACCACCCGACGTAGAACGGGTTGCTGACAAGCGAGTAGTAGAACGCCGCCTTGAACGGTTCGACCTTCGCGAGTGTCGCCCCGACGTTCGTCGATACGAGGACGCCGACGACGATGAGAACGAACAGCGGATAGCGGAGCTTCTCCAGTCGCTCGTGGTGCCGGCGAGGAAGTTCGTGCTCCCAGGGGGTGAGCCGGTAGAGCAGTTCCGACAGTGCACCGAACGGGCACACCCAGCCACAAAACGTCCCACGCCCCCAGACGACGACGGTGAGCGCGAAGAAGCCGAGTACGAGGAGAATCAGTGGCATCGAGAAGAAGAGCACCCAGTCGAACCCGCCGCCAGTGAGCCAAGTGATCATCTCGCGAACGAAGGCCGCGAGTTGCTGACTCGTCGGCTGGGCGGGTCGATACCAGCCGATGAACAGGAGGCTGACGGCGAGCACGATGTGGCGGATGGCGTCGTACGAGACATCCACCCCCTCGGTGGCGAGGAGGCGGCGACGCAGGGCGAACAGCCCCGCGACGAGGGAAAGGCCGACTACCAGTAGCAGCGACTCGGGCCACGCACGCTCCCATGCGCTCCGCACTTCGTGGAGCCAATCGGGCGTCGTTCGAGCTACGAGCGCCGCCACCGTCCCAGTTCCCGGGGGGATGTACGTTCGACTCACGGTCCGTCCGTCGCTAGTGACGACGACGGCGAACGGTCGCGTCGGATCGAATCGGTCAGCTCGAACCACCACGACCGCGCTCCAGTCGACCCCCTGCACGGACGGACGGATCGGCGTCGCGTCGAACTGGCGCGCGTGCTGTCGGACGGCGAGCGTGTCGGCGTTCCACCCGTCCGGGATGCCGTCGAGGCCGATCCAGACGAACGTCGTCCCCGGCCATCGATCACGGAGGCGGTCGTGGCGCTGATCCCCGAGCAGCCGGTCACCGGTGCGTTCGGAGTCGAGCGGGGTGACGTAGAGCCCGACAGGGCCTGCGTCGGTCGAGACGCCGAGGGCGCTCGCGCTGACGTTCCACCGTTCCAGCGACTCGCTTACCGCCAGCCGCCGAACCTCGCCCCGGTTCGCGCCCGCCGCTCGTTCGACCCGCGTCCCCGTCCGGTTCCCGTCGGTTTCGTTCGCGACGCTCGCGTCACTCACGACCTCCTGATGACGGGCGACCAGCCGTGAAGAGCGCATGATCGTCTCGACGGTTACCTCGGAGGTGACCGTTGCACGCGTGATCGCGTCAACCTCGTACTCATCGGCGTCCGGATCCTCGAAGACGACATCGCGGGTGACCGAGAGGCCGACGAGTTGATCGCCGAGTTCGCGAAGTCGCGTCCGCGTCGCCCGTCGCTGGAAGAACGGCTCGTGCTGTTCGACCAGTTGGACGCCGGTGATGGTTCCCTCGGTGTCGATGCCCACGAGGAATTCGACGGGCCGGTCGCTGAATCCGACGGTGTCGACGACGTTGCTCGTCAGGAAAGCGTAGCCGACGAGGCGGCGTTCGCCGTCGACCACCTCGTACGCTCTCACCGTCCGGTAGGGGCCGGTCGGATCCGAGAACTCGTCGGCCGCTGGAACGACTTTCCGGAGGTTCCGCTCGGCGAACGGTTCGGTGACGAGTTGTTCCTGTGCTGCCCCCGGGTCGCGTGCGGCGGCCGATAGCCCGACGACTGGCGAGAGCGACGCGACGACCAGTAGCGCTGCCGCAGCGAACGTTACGGTCCTTCGATCGAACATCGTCCTACCTTCTCCGTTGTGGTGGAACGAACGAACGGTAGCTCGGGCGCGATGAACGGCTCACGGCGGACGATGCGAACTGGTCGATGCGGAACGCGCGGGCGGATGCACGTGGAATACATGGTCGCGTGATTCACACCGGTGGGGCATCGTGGTGCCGACCTGAACCGACGTTACGTCCGTGTAGCGACGCTCGCACCGACTGATCCGCCAGCGACATGCCATCGAGCTGGTCGGGTCTGCAAAATGTAATTCGTATGTCGGTTAGCAAAACCGTGCTGCCGAACGAGTTCGGGGCGATGGTGGGGGATGTTAACGCAGATCAACGACCGATATGGTCGACTCACCTGGTGTTCCGAGCACGCGGGACGATGTTGTCGCCGTCTGTACGCCGGTCCCAGTCCGGTTGGCGAACAGTTCGGTTTCGATACGATGGGTGTACGTGAGTGAATCGAGGGGTAGTTGGACGACCCCTGATTGGCTTTCGGCCCGCGTCGAGAAGTCGATACGAAACTCCGTCGTCTCCCCGCGTTCGAGGTGGGTCCGCCACCACTCGTCGAGTCGGTCGTGGTCAAGCGTTACGGTCAGGCGAACGGTACGGTTCGACCTCGGGGGGATGACACCCCGCGTTTCGGAGACGCTTTTACCCATCTCGATGCCGTTCATCGTCGCCCGATATCCGAACCCGTAGATGGGCACCGGATAGGCGTTCGGATTGTATGCGACCAGCCGTACCTCGATCCGACTGTTCGACGAGTCGATGGAAGCCCAGCGGGCAGTGGTCTCCTTGACGTAGAGGAAGGACCGTCCGCCGGTCACGTTGCTCCCGACTGGACGAGTTGCCGTGGAATTGAACTCGGAGAGCATCGCCGTTTCGATCGTTCGGCGCTTCTCGACCCTGTCGGGGGTATTGCCCGAAGTCCGTAAGGAGACAGTGACAGTACGTTCGGTCCGCTGCTCGTTTCGGATGTGATTCACCCACCACAGCACGATGCGGTCGTGGGAGAAACGAGTTGTCAGGAGAGCGGTCGTCGTACCCCGATTGATGGCGACGCGCCGCTCTGTCGACGCCATCTGTACGTCGTTCATCGCAACCGCATAGTCGACGACGACATCGCCCTCACGTGCCGCCGCCGGTACACGAACGCGAACATCACTCTTGACGGCGGTTTCCGTCCCCGTGACATCGGAGAATCGACTATCGACACTGGTTATCGACGGGCGGAGCGGAGCGTCAGCCGAGCGTCGGGCTTGGTCGTCGTCGGCATCGTCGGTGTCACCGGCGAATCCGATCGGTGGTCCGTACACTGCGAGACCCGTGACGACGAGGGCAATGACGCTTATTGCAGCTAGACGTTTGACTGTCGAAGCTGCTTGAGACATATTGGATAATATATATTTTCGCGAAATAACGATTGGCCCGAATATGGTCGTGACGCGGCGGCGTTCATTCACGGCTCATAGCGGAGACTACGGCGGCACGAGGCGCTGCTACTATTTACGAGACGAATCGATTCGTACGAACACTCTCGACGGTATGTGACTACGAACACTCGTGTACCCGCTGTCGTCCGTCGAACCCCGTCTGGGAATCGTCCTTGGTGCCCTCTGTGGTATCGTTGGTGTCGTACTTCGCGGCCCCGAGAGCGGCCTGCTGGCTGCGTTCGTGGGGTACTTCCTCGGGAAGTCGCTACAGAGTACGCTTTGGACGTTCAGAGGCCAACGGACGACGTGATCTTAGTCATCCGATAGTAACGAACGGGTTCGCGAATGTCTTCGCGGCAACAGTCACCTGCGTCGCAACCCACGTTGTCATTGCAATGGCCGAACAGCAACTCGATCTCCGGGAGATACCGCCGCCGCAACGACATCCGAAGATCTTCGACGCGTTCGAGGAGTTGGAGAGCGGCGAAGCACTGACCCTGATCAACGACCACGAACCCAAACCCCTCTATCACCAGATGAGCGCCGAAATCGAATCGTTCGACGCCGATGGATACACTGTCGACCGCGTCGGGCAGAACGAATTCATTGCGCGACTTCCAAAGAAGTAGTCCCGCATTCCGCTTTTCTCTCGACAGGATACGACGGATCCTATCTCCGGGATCCATACAGTTTATTGTGAGTCATTACTGGTGGTTCGCCAAGACGGTCCGGCGAACCACCGACCGGGAAACGGTTACAACGATTCGTATCAGGCGGTCACTTCGATATCCTCGATTTCGTCGGCGAGGTCGGCGAACAGTTCCGCCGCCCGCTCATCGTCGTAGTCGACGTGGTACTCTTTGGGCACACCTCGCTTGGCGAGGTTGACGTGGCGGTCCGGCGTCACATCGTGCTGTTCGAGACTCTTTCGGGCACATTCCAGCGGACAGCCGTCGATAACGAGCGTCGGTCGACCAGACGTGGCCGTGTCGACGAGCGGTCCGACGTCGCTACCGACGCCCGCGATACAGGACATCTCCGCGCGGCGCTCGCGGTCGAGTCTGACAGCGAGGTCGTTCGCCATCTGGGCGGCGCTCGAACACCCCGAACACGAGTAGACCAACGGCAGATCGTCGTAGCTTTCGACCATCGGAACTGCGTTTCAGACCGTTCCGCGAAAATGTTGTCCCGAACAATGTTCGTAGTTCAAGATTAGTCCGCTCCGGACTGGTGGACGGCACTCCTCCGGAGTAGCACGGCTGCTGTGGTTTGGGACGGCGTATCCGAATCGGATTCCGAGATAACGCATCTCTCGACCAGTTGCGCTACCTCAGTGAAGCCATTCGCGAAAGCACCTATTGGATAGGGCCCCATTCACCGAAACGATGATCGACCTCGATCTTCGTCCCGTGCAGAAGGGTGACCGACGAGAAACAATCTTCGAGACGTTAGACGACACGGACGCGGGTGAGTCGGTCTCACTCGTCACGGATCGTGATGTCGAGGTGCTCCTCCACCAGTATCAAATCAAGCGGAACCACCACCTCCAGTGGGAATCGGAGCAGCAGGGCGACGAACTTGAGACCCGAGTCACGAAAGGCGAACCGTTCGACGAGAACGAACTGATCGAGTTCGACGTCCGGGATATGCCGCCCCAGCGCCGTCACGAGGTGCTCACGGACACGTTTGACCGTCTCGCTCCCGGCGAGGGGTTCGTCTTCGTAAACGACCACGACCCCAAGCCGCTGTACCACGAACTCCGGTCGACGCGCGGCGACATCCTCGACTGGGAGTACGCGAGTCGGGACTCACAGGAGTGGCGCGTTGAGGTCGTCAAGACCGAGGAGGCCGAACCGACGGCCGACGACGTGGTCGCGTCGTTCGACGTGCGCGAGATACCGAAACAGGAACGACACCCGACGCTCCACCACCGCTACGGTAACATCGCGGATGGGGAGACGATGGAACTGATCGCACCCCACGAACCCCGACCGCTGCACCGCGAGTTCCGACAGCGATACGGAGAGTCGTTCTCTTGGGATGTGGTCGAGGACGAACCCGGCCGCTGTCGGGTTCGGATCACGAAGGGGGCCACCGGAGAGGAGAGCGAGGCGTCCGACTTACCGGCGTCGACCGGTGACTCACCGGAGGTGACGGAGGAACTCGACGTGCGGGATCTCCCGCCCGCGAAACGGCACGAGCAGATCTTCGACGCCTACGCCGACCTCGGAGCAGGCGAGGGGTTCGTCCTCGTGAACGACCACGACCCCAAACCGCTGTATCACCAGTTCGACGCGGAGGCCGGTGACGCGTTCTACTGGGAGTACCGGCAGCAGGACCCGGGCGAGTTCAGGGTGCTCATCGGGAAGAAAGCAGACGCCGAGTCGACCCCGTCGGAGGGCCCGAACGCACCCTTCTGACGGTCGTCGTCCGAACCTGGCGCACGGGTCCGCGGACTCGTCGGGGTTCGCTTCACTCGTACGGACTGTCGTCCATCAGCGCCGGCTGCCGTCGATGACGGGGCACAGCGGCAGCTGGTAACCAATTACAACGATCCGTATCCATCCACGACGTAGGACTGGTGCGAGCCGCGAGTCCGGACGTCGACGAAGTGGTGTCGCGTTGCGTTGCCCACGTCGCCGGCGAACGATCCCCCGGCGTCGAACCCGTCCGCTTCGTCGGGTTCGCGGACGTCGTATTGGGCGAGTCGGTCCGTCACCTCCGCCGGCACGCCTTCGCCATCGCCGATGTCGACGATCACGAGGCGGTCGGTGAAGCTCTTCGCGAGAAACGCGTCGTCGACGGCCTCGTGTTCCCGGAGTTCGGCTACCAGTTGGCGAAGCTCGGCCTCCCGATCAGTCATCCAGCGATAGTCGGTTCTCGTCACAAAAAGGGGTGTCCGCGAACGTCTTCGCCGGCGAGGAGCACTGACCCGTGACCCCGACGGGTGCGAGTGGGTTACCCGGTCTCTTCGACGGTGAACGGCCCGCCGGCGGCGGGCGCGTCGAGGATCCGTTGGACGCGTTCGTGCCACCGGTCGCGGAACGCGGTCGCTTCGTCGGCGTCGGCGTCACCAGCGACGATCCTCGGGAGCGTTTCCATCGCTCCCCCGCCGCTGTCGTCGGGGTCAACGCCGGTCGCCGATGGGTCGAACGAGACGACGACTGCCGCATCCGTGCTCGTCCGTTCGAATCGGAACGCGCGCCCGGATGCGTCGACGTCACCGAACGAGAGGAGGTCATCACGGCCGCCGAACCCACCGAACCCGGCGAATCCGGTCTCGTCTGCCGCACCGGTGATGTGCCGGATTACGTTCGCCATCGGTCCGAGCCCGGAATCGCTCGAATCCCCGCCGACCGTGACCGCGATATCCGAGCGTACCGGATACCCGTCAGGATACAGGCGTTCGAGGGCGAGCTGCGTGCTCCGGTACGCGCCGGCCACGGCGGGGCAGGCGTGGCCGGCCGCCTTCGCCACGTCGGCGAAGGTCACAACGAGGGGTTCTTCGTCCGGAACCATCCCGAGGACCTCGGCGAGCGGGTCGCGGATTCGGATCGGCTCCGCGCTCGCAAGGTGCTTCCAAGGTGTTTCGTCAGTCGTCCGTGCCGAACTGTCGGCCGCTGTTGACTCGTGTTTACTCATGGTGAATTCCTCCTGTTTCGCTCGACGATCGGTACTCTTCACGACCAGTACAGCGCCGTCCGGCAGGTCTTCGAGGGCCCTCTGAACCCGAGCGATACCGCTTGCGCAGCCGCGACCGCGGTTGTCGACGGTCATGTCCGGGTCGGCGTCGGGAGCCGTGTCAGGAATCGTGGTCTCAGTCATCGGTCGCCACCTCCGAGCGACCGCTGATCTGGTCGTCGTCCGCCGACGCGGTGCCGTTCGTACCGAGGTCGTCGAGTTCGCAGACGCCTTCGATGGGCGAACAGGCCCGCCACATCGGACAGAGCTTGATGACGACGACGGTCTTGGCTTGGCCTCACTACGAACGCACGAGTGTTGTCGAAGACGGGATTATCTGCCCAGCATCTTCGGCGTGATGTCGTCCATCGTAACGGTTCGACCGCCAAACTCGTCGGCGAACGCCGTCCCCTCGTCCGCGTCAGAAAAGGGAATGAAATCGGCACCCATCGCACCGTGAACGTCGCTTCCGACCACGAAGACGACGTCTGCCGCGTTCGAGAACGTTTCGGGGGCCATGGCCGTCTGAATGTACTGCTGCCCCTCGACGACCGAGATCTCGTAGTCGATCCGTGAGTAATCAGTGACGTAGACGGCCTCTGCCGTCCATCCCCGCTGCTCGTGCTCGAAGTAGTAGGGGAATAGACACGCCTTCGTCGAATCGAACCGTGCCGGGTTGTCGTGGCGCTCCGGGCTGTTCTCACGGTAGAAGATCTGTCCGTTCGGTCCGGGATGTTCACTGATCACCATCCCGCAGACATCACACTCCGCGTTTTCGGAGATCGGGACGGGATCCGGCGGCGGCCCCCCGTTCGACTGCCCGCCAGAACAGCCGGCAAGGAGTGCCGTCCCGGCAGCACCGCCTGCGAGGAGGAACTCTCGGCGACCGATCCGATCGTGACGAGCGTCGTCTTCGGACGCTGTCGAGTGTTTTCTCCCTTGGTCATGGTCGTGTCGCTGGGTGTGTGAGTGGTTCATGGCTGTCGTGTGAGTCATCTCTCGGCAACGCCGGTCTTCCGTACGCGGTGAGCGAGCGCGATCCGTTTTCGGTCCGAATTCCATCACGTAACACGTCATTTGTCGGTCAGGGGGGGCGGTGGCGTATGCCGACGGTCGCTACGACTAGGGGGGCGACGAGCCAGACGAGCAACGCGACCACCAACACCGGTACCGACAGGCTCGCTTCCGTGAGAATCGCTGCGAATCCTCCGGTGGTCGTCTCCAGTTGGCTCAGCACCAGCAGGCGGAACACGTCCGCGGGGTTCGTTAGCGCCATCACGGTTAGCGCGCCGCCGGGAAGCGTCGTCCCCGCGATGAGACCGATGGCGACGAGGTCATGCAGGAGGACGAACCACAGCCAAGCGACGAGGGCACCGCCGAGTGCCTGTGTCTTTTCCCGGGCGATCGTCGAGAGGAGGACACTCACGGAGAGGAAGACGCCAGCGGTGACGATCGAGACGAGGACGAACAGCGCGTACTGTCCGAGACCGCCGACGCCGCCGATCAACGTCGCGGCCACGCCGCCGATACCTAGGCCGATGCCCATCGCCCCCCCAAGAACCGTGAATCGGCCGAGGTACTTCCCGACGATGACCTGTGCCTGGGAGACCGGAAGCGTGAACAACATGTCCAGCGATCCTGCCTCGCGTGCCCCCACCACGGTGTCGTACCCGACGGTCAACGCCGCCAGTGGGACGAGATAGACGCCGAGTTCGACGAGGCTGGCGACGACGGCGGCGTACTGATTCGGACCGACCTCCGACGTACCGAAGCCGACGATAGCGACCGAGAAGATGGCAAAGAGGAGCGTGAGCCCGAGCGCCCACCGACTCCGGACGGCGATCCGATACTCCCGGGTCGCGATTCGGAGCACGGCCCGAGTTCCCGGTATCGCGGTCGGTTCGTCGTCGCTGGCGGTAGCGACGACCGCACGCTCGGACGCGGCCTCACTGTCGAAGTGTGCCACGATTACCCACCCCTTTCCTGGCGGCCGGCTGCCGGTGGTGGGGCCGTCTCCATCCCCGCGTCCGACCCGACGGCGTCGTGGAACACGTCGTACAGATCCGGCTCGTGGACCTCGAATCCGTCGACATCGGTGCCGTCGTGTGCGGCGGTTATCACGTCGAGCACCTCGTCGCGCGCACAGCGAACCCGGAGCCAGCCGTCGTCCGTTCGGTCGACAGCTCGGACGTTCGGCGACTCAACGAACCGATCGGCCACCCGCGACAGTGCGTCCTCGTCGACCGCCCGAAACCGGACGGTCACGGTGTATCCCGTGGCGCGACGGAGGTCGTCCGCCGCCCCCGAAACTCGGACGCAACCATCGTCGAGGATGGCGATCCGATCACAGACCCGTCCGGCTTCGACCAACGTGTGCGACGTGAGGACGATGGTCATCGATGTCTCCGTCGAGAGCCGGGCGATCACGCCGTTGAGTGCGTCCACACCCATCGGGTCCAGCCCGGAGAACGGTTCATCCAACAGCAGCACACGCGGTTCGGCGACCAGCACCGTCGCCAGACCGAGTCGGCGGTTCATCCCGTTCGAGTAGCCGCCGACACGACGATCGGCGGCCTCCGAGAGCCCGACCGTCTCAAGTGCGTCGGCGATGCGGTCGTCTTTCACCGCCGACGAAACGCCACGCATGTCGGCGTGGAACGAAAGCACCTCTCGGCCCGTAAACGAAGCGGGAAATCCTGCGTTCTCGGGGAGATAGCCGACTCGCTGTCTGATCGAAGCTCCTTCGTCGGGAGAGCGTCCTGCGACTTCGAGCGTGCCCGTATCCGGATGCTCGTGACCGACGAGCAGTCGAAACAGGGTCGTCTTTCCGGCGCCGTTGGTTCCGAGCAGACCGAACGTCGACCCCGAAGGGATCGTCAGCGACACGCCGTCGAGCGACGTTACATCGCCGTACGTTTTCGTCACATTTTCGATGTTTATCTCATTCATAGTAACGCCTCCAATCCTCGTGTGGTGGAGTTGCCAGCGGATGGTGGTCGACGACGCCGGGCGTCTCGATGACGGGGATCGAACTCTCCGCGAGTCGGATGACGGCGAACGCCGGGCTGTCCGTGTACAGGCGAGCTCGGGGCTCCCGTACGGCGAGTCGTTCGACGGTACCTGCCGGCTGATATCGAGCTTCGCTGACGCCGTCCCCGTCAACGTCGGCTGGCTTTGCCCCCGACCAGTAGTTGCCCTCGTCACTCTCGTTCCAAGCCACCTGTTCGCCGATGACGGCACGGACCGGCTCGTCGTTCTTGATGAAGCTGTTGTGGTGAACCTCCTCCCGGACGCTCCCCGCGGTCAGGTGAACGCCGACGTGGTTTTCGAGCACGAGGTTTCCCGTGACGACGTTGTCCAAGGAGTTGTAGACGTACAATCCCTTGTCATTTCTGACCAGCGTGTTGTTCCGGATCGCCGTCCGGTCGATGCTCTTGACTAGGATACCGTGGCCGCTCTGACCTGTGTTGTTGATGGCCGTGTTGTTGACGATCGTCAGATCCTTCGAGACCATCAGTGCGTACCCGACATCGTTGTCGAACGCTAGGTTGTTCCGGAGCGTGTTGTCGTCGGAGTACATGTAGTGAACGCCGTACCGGAGATCCCACATCGTGTTCCCGTGGGCGAGGACGTTCGAGGCCCACGAGTAGTAGATACCGTCTCTGACGTCCGTGATCCGGTTGTCCGCGATGACCGAGTCGTCGCTTTTCCAGATCTGGATCCCGTTCCCCCGGTTGGAGAAGGGGTAGATCGACTCCCGCCCGACGATCGTGTTATTTTCGAGACGCACGTCGTCCACCCCGTCGATCCAGACGCCGAACGTGGTGTTGGTCACGCGGCTGTCGACGACGTGCGCGTTCGTTCCGTTGACCCAGATTCCGGCGTCGTTCTCGGCGGTGTCGTATCCCGAATTCCGCACCCAGACCCGATCGACCGTCACGTTCTGTCCGTTGATCGTCAAGATGTCGCCCTCGCCAGTCCCCTCGACGAGTGCGAGCGTGCCGGGCGCGCTAGTCACCGTCACGTCCGACGCGTTCACGACGATCGGTCCCTCGAGCCGCCCACGGAGAGTGACCGTCTCTCCAGGCTCGGCCGCCACCACAGCGGCCTGTGCGGAGTCGAACGTCTGGCCGTCGACCTCGGCGGTTCCGTCCTGGGTCGGCGGGGTAAACGAGTACTCGTCCGGAACCCCGGGATCGAAATCGAGTTCGTCCGTGCGCTCGGCTGCCGTCGGTGCGGCGACGACGGCCACTAAAGAGAGGACTACTGTCGCCACGGCCACCACCGCGAAGCCGTATTCGAGACGCTCGTTCATCGCTCCGGATGAGCGGGGTCCTCGTCCCCGGCGGGCGGCCCGACCCCGCCGTCGGAGCCACCCACGGTCGCGATTCTCGCCCGAATACGGTCACCGAGCTCCCCGTACGTCACCGGGGAATCGCGGTAGTAGTACGCCACGGCGAGGAGTCCGATGGCGACCATCACTAGGTAGACCCCGGCACCGAACCGGGAGTGACTCGTGATGTTGGCAACCTCGTATTTCCCCCAGATGGGCGGTGTGAACTCCTCGACGCCCATCAGCGGCGCGTCCGGGTCGAGGGTGTGGCCAGCCTGGTAGAGCCGGTACTGGATGTCCAGCAGCATCACGGTGAACACCGTAACGGTGCCAACGAGCTGCCACTTCAGGCCGCGTTTCAGCTTCTCGATCGTGGGTGCGAGGGCGACGAACACGCTGAGCGCCGACACCAGCACGAACGCCACCCAACCGAACGACCACTCCGGAACGTTGATCGCTCGGTCGTGCACCTCGAAGTTCGGCTCCCAGTAGACCGGGTCCGGATAGTAGAACCCGACGTACTGGTTCAACTCCGCCATCTCCCAGTAATCACCGACGAGCCGGGGATAGGCGTAGAGTTTGATCGACAACACCTCGCCGGGGTACTGCGGGGCCGTAACACCGATGACCCACATCGGCAGCGCGAGCGCCCCGACGAACAGTACCGCCGCGACGACCGGGAGCGAGCGGCGAAGCTCCATGAACTCCTCGAGGGTTGGCCATTGCATGCTAGTCACCCCGCCTTGGCGACCCGCTGGACCCGGGACGGTACATTTGGTGTATCATTGGTTTGCTCGTGATGGTGTGCAGTCGTTAGTCTCGGGGCTCGACGATCATCCGCGAGCGCATCTCCAGATGGAGTGCACTACAGAAGTACGTACAGTAGGCCCAGTAGATTCCGGGCTCGTCGGCGGTAAACGTCACTTTCCGGGTGTCCTGCGGTGCGATCGAGAGATTGATCGCGTACTGCGGGATAGCGAGCCCGTGGATGATGTCTCGACTACTTTCGATGTTGGTGACGGTTATCGTCACTTCGTCGCCCTCCTTCACCGTGAAGTCACGGAGCCCGTACTCGCTCCGCTTGACCGACGTGTACACCTCGACGGACCTGTCGCCGGTCCGCTCGACCCGCGAGTTGTCTTCCGTGACGTACTCTTTCTCACCCTCGTAATCCTCGCGGTCCCAGATGTTGTTCGGGGAGATCTTGTCGCGGCTGGCGAACACGCAGTCGTGCGGTTCGGGATGCACCGGGTGGTCCGCGACGAGTTCCATCCCGCCCGTCTCGGTCTCCGCGTCCTCGCCAATGGCGATGAGCTGGTCGTTGTCCGGGTGGATCGGACCGACGGATATGAACCGGTCCTTCGAGAGTTTGTTCAGGGTCACGAGCCAGTCGCCGGCCGGATCCGTCGTCTCGGCCTCGACCGCCTGCAGGTGCCCCGGATTGTAGTGGACATCGATCGTTCCGACGACCGGTTCCTCGGAGCCCTTCTCGGCTTCGACGGCTTGCTCGATGTCCCACTTCGCGATCTGGGAGTCGATGAACAGGGTCGTGTACCCGTGTCCGCGGCCGTCCCAAGTCGTGTGCAGGGGCCCCATCCCGACCCGCGGCTGACCGACGATGGCGTCTTCGGGATCGTCGACCTCTTTTATTTTGTCGATCTCGACCATCGTCACCGTCGGTGAGAGCTTCCCGCTGGCCGTGACGTACGTTCCGCTAGGTTCGACGTCACAGCCGTGGGGACCCTTTGGCGTCGGAATGTAGTGGACGATGGGATCGCTGCCGCTGGTGAGCGGCGAGTCCTGCCGTCCGTCGAGGACGGGGACACCGTTGATTTCCTCTGCTTCGCCAGCATCGAGAGCCGCTTCGATGGCCTCGATGTCGAAGGCCTTCAGGTTGTCACGGTCGTCATGGGTCATCCCGTCGATCTCGAAGGCTTCCTCTTTGTTGTACCCCGTCGCGAACGCCCAGTTGCCCTCCTTGTCACTGTCGGCGTTGTCGAGGTTGCCGGAGACCCGGACCTGCCAGACGACCTCCATCGACTCGGGATCGAGCGCCGCGAAGACCGACCAGTACGAGTCGGCGTCGTCCGGGTCGGTCGTGCCGTCGTTGGGGACGGGCACCCGAAACTCGCCGACGCCGTAGACGTACTTCGTATCCGGACTCTGAACGGAACAGCCGTGACACGCCTGCATGTTCGGGATGTCCGTGATCGCGTCCGTCTCGAAGTACTTCAGGTTGATCCGCGCCAGCCGTCCCGAGACCTTGTCGTTAATCCAGAGATACCGACCGTCGTAGTCGCCACCGGACTCCGAGAGGATCGGGTGGTGGGTGTCCCCCCACTCGTGGCCGGCGACGGATCCCACGTCACCCCCCTCCCGGAGGACCTCCTTCGTCTGCTCGTCGTGACCGTAGCCGACCGCACCGTCCTTCTGGAAGACGGGAATCCGCCGGAGCTCTCGCATCGAGGGGATTCCGACGACGCGCACCTCGCCGGAGTGACCGCCGCTCCAGAAGCCGTAGTAGTCGTCGTGCTCGCCGGGCGGGACCTTGTGGTCGGTCGTCGAGGCACCGTTGCCGTTGCCGTTGCCGCCCCCCGTGCCGCCGAACGAACAGCCGGCCAGCGAGGTGGCCACGCCGACCGCCGCACCGGTCTTCATGAGGTCGCGACGCCCCAGCGTGAGCCCGGGAAGGTCCAGAGTGACGCCGTCGTCCGTCGCATCGTCTTCGGGGGGTTCGACGTCCGCGATCAGTTCGTCGAGTTGTGCTTCGTGTTCCCGCAGCAGCTTCTCAGCCGGGTCAGGTTCGGGCATCTCGCCTGCGTCAGGTTCAGTATCAGTCATAACGAATCACACCTGCTCACACGGATTTTCCCAGTCGCCACCGCTGTACTCGGTGTACAGGAGACACCAGTCACAGGGGTGGATCTTCCCGGCGACACTCGTACACGCGCCGTATCCGTCCCCGTTCTCGTCCGGGACGTACAGCGCACAGCTGCCACAGCTCTGTCCGCCACTCGGCGTGTGCTGGAGCATCACGCTCGCGTTGTCCGGTTCCGACTGATTGCCGGGTTCGCGCTGCCCCCCGGAGAGCGACTCTCCGGTCGCCTCGGCGTCGGGGACGGTGTCGTTCTCGGGGTGGGGAACGTCGTGGTTCGGCTCCCCAGCTTCCCCGTCCGACTCCGTCGCCGTCGCCGTCGCCGTAGCTTCGCCGCCACCACCGTCGCCGCCGTTCCCGGAACAGCCCGCAATCGTCGTCGTGATGCTCCCCGCACCGATCGTCTTCAGAATCGTTCGTCTGTTGTAAGGGTATTTCATGTTATCTTCTTTTCAATAGGTTCGCTGCGAGTCGATGCGTCTTCGTCTCACACCCATTGCTACGCCCTGTGTTGGTGATAAGTGCGTAATTCGAGTCTTATCGGACGGGAGAGTCCACGAACATGTTCTGTATCTTATTTTTATGGGGAACAAGAACCCCTCCACTACCCTTTCGAGGCGGCTGGTATCCGACCCGATCTGACGGCTCACTGAAACGTGTACGCGCTGAATTATCACGACCGAGATACTCGGCTCGTCGGGATCATCCGACTCATTTCCCGAGGACAGGAGCTGTTGTCGACGAAGAATTCAAACGAGCGCCGCGCTCGACGAGAGATACTCCTCGATGAACCACGTCAGGATTTTTCCTTCGGCACGGTGGAGAACGTCACTCCCGGTCGCTTTCGCGATATCGAGCGAGTTGGACAGTTCGGTGAGCGTTATTCGTCGAGGGGTCTCGTAATATCCTTGCGCGGCGGCCGCCAACAGAACTTCTCGCTGGCGGTCGGTAAGGAGCTGCTCGGCCGGATCCGGTGGCTCGTTGTGCACGTACTCGATGGCGAACTCGATTCCGGCCTGATCGAGTCGTGTCCCGAGCGCTGACAGCCGTTCCGACGACGTCGTAATCACCCATACTGCGGTCCCGTCGCTGATTTCGAACGGCGTCTGGAGTGGAACACCAGCTTTCAAGATGGGGAACAGCAGCAGGGGGTTCGTCGTCTCGATCTGAATCATCGTCACGTTGTCCCGTTTCCACAACAGATCGAAGTCGGTGATGTCGTCACGCTCTCGAATCTCGGTGAGAATCGGGAGCGGATCCGCAGTTCGAACTTTGAGTAAGGCGATCCCATTGTCCTCACTGGACAGGGTGGCGACGACTTGGAACGTCACCGCCGGATGATCGACCGAGATGTCGTGAATCCATACCGCGTCCGGAACCGAAAGCCGCAGTTTTGCTCTAGGCATTAGCTCGTTCTCCGTGTCCTCGGGGATGATTCGAGCCACGAATACACACCAGCTATGGCTAACATGTTAGGATGGTACCGAGATGTTCTCAGGAGCTGAACGGTCTACGAGCGCTCTCGCCGTCGAATAACGAACGATCACCGGGAGGACGGTGGCTCTCTCGACGCTGGTCGCTTTCTTCGAACTATCGGTCGTCTGGGCGCCCCCACGTCGGCCTCTTGACTATCTACGGACTGGTTCCAGCGTGTACGGAAACCGGCACTGACGAGCGTCGCGAGAAAATAACAACAAAATAACATTCATACATGTTCGAAGTAAGCTACTATTTTTTACTCCCCCTCCTGGTTGTATGAAGAAGCCACGCCGGATTGGCAAGGTCGTGCTCGTTGGCGTGTTAGTGCTCTCGCTACTGTCGATGCCCGTGGCAGCCAAGTACAGCGTCATCGGACGTCCGTCGATCGAACTGTCCGCTCACGACAACCACGTCACCGCGGAATCTAGAGCCACCCTCTCGGTCTCTGTGGCGAACGACGGAAGTCTCGATCAGGGTGGCCCAGCGGATCTGGAACGGCGAGTCAAGACCGCACGGAACGTCCGCATGACCGTTCTCTCGGGTCGGATCGACGCCCCGATAACGCTCAAGTCCGGAGAGGCTCTCGTCGGGAACGTCCCCGAAGGCGGTCTCCAGCGACCCGTAACGTTCAAACTCGATATCGGCGACGCTGCTCCGGGAGCGTACCGTATTCCGATCCGGGTCGAGTACGACTACACGGTCGCCGCGCATTACTGGCAAACGGGAGGACCGCCAGGGTACAGTGACGTCGAGTACACCGACCTCACGAAATCGGAGATCAAGTACGTGACGCTCGTCGTCGAGGACCGGCCGGAGTTCGAAATCGTCGACCGAACATCGGACAGTATCACTGCAGGCGACACGGGAACGCTGTCGTTCGGCCTGAAGAACGTGGGGACACAGACCGCGACGGACGCACGCGTCCGGTTACGCTCGAACCACACGACCGTTCGATTCGGCGAGTACGCCGCCCCACAACCCACGGCCGACGTGTTCGTCCCCTCGCTCGACCCCGGTGAAACGACCACAGTCGAGGTACAGGCCGTCGCGTCGCGCGACGTGTCTCCTGGGTCCTATCCGGTGATCGCCGGCGTCGAGTACGAAGACCCGAGTGGGATCACGGAACGGTCGAGTCCGTTACAGTTCGGCGTCGAGGTACGACCGGAGCAGTCGTTCGCCGTCCGGGACGTAGCGAGTAACCTCAGCGTGGGCGACGACGGGACGGTGACGGCGACGCTCGTCAACGAGGGACCCACCGACGTCGACAACGCTGTCGTCGTCTACCCATCCGAGGGCCGGACGCTCTCGCCGACCGAAACCGAGTACGCGGTGGGTGATCTCGCATCTGGCGACGCGTCGACGTTCCAGTTCGAGTTCGACGTGGGTGAGGAAGCCGACGCCAGCCCTCGGATGCCGTCGTTCGTCGTCCGGTACCGAAACGCCGGCGGCGAGGTGCGTCGGAGCGAACCGATCGATGTCCCCGTCGAGGTCGGCCCCGAGGAGGACCCCTTCCGAGTCGAACCGGTGGCCACGACGGTCGACGCCGGTGGGCAAACCACCGTCGAACTCGAGGTAACGAACACGGGGACGGAGCCGCTCACCGACGTCGAGGCCAAACTGTTCACCGACGATCCGCTCTCCAGCGACAACGACGAGGCGTTCGTCGGCCAGCTCGCCCCCGGCGAGTCGACGACGATGACGTTCGCTGTCGGAGCGGCCGGCGGTATCATCGTGAAGACCTACCCCGTCTCCGTCGACTTCACCTACGAGGACGCGAGCGGCGACACCGAGCTCTCGGATACGTACCGGGTGCCGATCGACGTGACCGAACCGAGCGATGGTGGAGTGCCGTGGCCGATCCTCGCCGGGGTCGGTGTCGCCATGGTCGCTCTCGTCGCGTGGAAGCGGGACGCACTGAGGGGGCTTCGCTGACATGGCCGGATACGGCGAACGGCTCCTCGACGCCGTCGATACCTGGATCGTCGATCGGCCGGGAACCGTGGTGATCGTCTTCCTGCTTCTCACCGCGGGCTTCGCCACCGGTTTAGGTAACATCACGATGTCCTCCGGGACAGAGCAGGTCGCCCAGGATGTCCCCGCTTACGGCACCTACCAGCGCATGGAGAATGATTTCGAGTTCGCGTTCGGACAGGGTGAGGATACGACCCAACTCATCCAGACCGGCGAGAACGTCCTCTCGCGGGAGGGGCTGCTCCGGATGCTCGAAACTCAGCAGCGCCTCGCGGAGCGCGAGGATCTGCGCGTCGCCGACAGTACGTCCGTCGCGAACCTGGTCGCCCGAGAACTCGATCCCGACGCGACGACCCTCGACGCCCAGAGACGGGTCGTCGAGCGGGCCAGCGACACCGAGATACGCGCCGCAGTCAGACGGGCGTCCACCCATCCCTCGTTCGCGCTGGCCATCGGCGACGACTTTAATCGGCGCGAAGCATACGCGTCGTCGACGCTCGCCGTGGTTCGCCACGACGTCTACGTCGAGAGTTCGGATGTCGGCTCCGGCGGCGAGGCTACGCAAGTGTCCGATATCCAGCTGGAGGCACGTCGTGTCACCGACTCCGTCGGCGGTGACGTCCGCGTGTTCGGGAGTGGGATCATCAGTTACGAGAACTCGAAGATCCTCCAGGACTCACTGAAAGCGACGATTCCCGCCGTCGTGATCCTCCTGTTGTTATTTCTCGCGATCGCGTACCGCGACCCGTACGACCTTGTTTTGGGCGTCGTCTCGCTGACGATGGCGCTCGTCTGGACCTTCGGGTTCATGGGGCTGGCCGACATTCCGTTCACGCAGTTGCTGGTCTCGTTGCCGCCGTTGCTGCTCGCAATCGGCGTCGACTTCGGCGTCCACACGATCAACCGATATCGCGAGGAACTCGACGGGGGAACGATGGACACGCGGGATGCCATGGACGAGGCGGTTCGTCACCTGCTAGTGGCCTTCTTCCTCGTCACTGGGACATCCGTCATCGGCTTCTCGGCCAACCTGACCAGCGGACTGGGGATGATACGCGACTTCGGGCTGGTGGCCGCCGTAGGCATCGCCTTCGACGCGCTGGTGTTCGGCATCTTCCTCCCCGCGGCGAAACTCCTCGTCGAGCGTGAGCGGGCGAAAACTCGACTCCCCACTTTCAGCTCGAAGCCACTCGGCACCGAGGGGTCGCTGCTCGGCCGACTCATGCCTCTCCATCTGGCGGTCACGGACCGAGCCCCACACCTGTTTCTCGTCGCTGTCCTCCTCTTCGCCGCGGTGGGAGGGTACTACGGATCTGGCGTCGACAGCTCATTCGAGGACGAGGACTTCCTCCCCCCCGAGGAACTCCCGGCGTACCTCTACAGCCTCCCTGAACCGATGCAACCCGGCGAGTACACGACCACGAGGGACGTCAACTTCATCGAGGAACAGTTCGAGACGAGCAACAGAGACACCGTCACAGTGTACGTCGAGGGGCCGATGTACCGTGATCACGCCCTCGAATCGATGGTTCGGGCGGGCGACGATCCACCGGACTCGCTGGTTACCGACGAGGACAACCACGCTCGCTCCGAGAGTATCATCACCGTCATCCGAAACTACGCGCAGGAGTCGCCCGAATTCGCCCGTCTCGTCGCACGGAACGACGAAAACGGGAACGGTGTCCCGGACGATAACCTCCGCGACATCTACGACACGTTACTCGCCTCGCCGTACGGCGACCGGGCGCGGTCGTACCTGACCGAGGACTATCACAATGCGCGGGTGGTGTATTCGGTCGAGGCCGACGCTAGCCGTGCGGACACGACGGAAGATGCCACGGAGATGGCCGACCGCTACCGATTCGAGGCGGTCGAGACCGGCGGAACGGTCGTGTTCCAGCGTGTCGCCGACGCCATCTTCGCCACGGCAGTCACCAGTTTGGGGGCGGCGCTGATCCTCTCGGCGTTATTTCTCCTGCTCGTGTACTACCTGCTGCTCGGCGACCCACGTCTGGCCGTCGTGACGCTGTTCCCCATCGTCGTCACCACGACGCTGCTCGTCGGGACGATGCGAACGATCGGTGTCCCGTTCAACACGCTCACGGCGACCGTCCTCTCGATCACCGTCGGCATCGGTGTCGACTACGCCGTGCACGTCGTCCACCGCTTCGTCGACGAAGTGGAGACGCTCGGAACCCCCCACGACGCGGCGGTCGTTACGCTCCGTGGCACCGGTGGCGCACTCGCCGGGAGCATGCTCACGACCATCAGTGGCGCGGGTGCGCTGTATTTCCTGTCGATCACGCCGCTACTCAAGCAGTTTGGACTGCTCATGGCCATTAGCGTGACCTACGCCTTCCTCAACTCCGTCATCGTTCTTCCCGTCGTGCTCCTGCTCTGGGCACGCCGATCCGGCCGAGGCGAAGAGAGTACGTCCGACGACCGGAGGGTGGCGCCCATATGAGTCAACTGTCCGCTCCTATGATAGTCGACTGTCGAGTTCGGACTGAACGACCGCTCGGAATCGTACTCGGAGTCCGAACCGAACAGTATAGAGCCATGTGAGCGAGTGAATGTATAGTCGGAATGTACGCGGCCATATTCCTCCTCGTCGTGCTCGCATTCTCGGTCATCATTATTCGAACAGGAACGATCGCGTTGACGATGACGGGCCTATCAACAGATATCGCATCGTTTCAGGCAGTATCAGCTTTCACTGGTGTCGGGTTCACCACCCAAGAAGCCGAGGATGCGATATCGACCCCGGACCGTCGTCGAATCGTCAAAGTTCTCATTCTGCTGGGAAACGTGGGAATCATAACGGGTATCGTGACGCTTGTCCTGTCGTTCACCGGAGAGAGAGGAAGCGATGCAGTGAGGTTCACTTACTTGGTGGTCGGGGGCAGTGCGATACTCCTGTTCGCTAGGAGTCGGTGGTTCGACCGTCTCGTCACGCCAATTATCGTGTGGGGGGCTCGGTCGGACTACGTCACTCGATACGCAGAGGTATCGATAGCTCCTCCAACTTCGTGACGGATACAGAGTCGCCGAAATTCACGTCAGCGAGAGCCACTGTTTCGCGAACAAACCGCTTCAGGAAGTGAGTCAGGATACTGACGCCATCATAGCGCTGGGTATCATTCGTGCTGACGGGTCGTTCCGGGGGACACTAGACGGGGACGAAACCATTCTACCGGGCGATACACTTCTCGCATACGGACGGCATCATCGCTTACAGATGCCTTCCGAATGCGAAAGCTAGCAGCGATCCCTGATCCGCCACCGGCAATCCGTAACGATGTGGAACCCTACCGCCAACTCCGGACGACCGACACTCCCGTGGCAATAACAACCCCAAGTTTGGAGACGGTATAACTGACCAATATTCGAACCGACATTCGAGACAGTCATTTCAACATGGTCCGAATATGTTCATGGTAACCTATTTTAGGGGCACCTAAAATAGAGGGTGTGGAGTAGTTCGGATCATCTCGGTCGGGAGCGCGATCGAGCAATCGAACAACAATTGACCATGCCCTACGCACAACTCACGATCACGATTCCGGATTCAATCTGGATCAGCGAACTATCCCGAGCGCACCCCAACACGTGATTTCGCGTTCTCGCGGCCACAGCGAATACTACGACCGGCACCGCTCGTATCGAGATACTCGGCGACACTCCCGAATCCATCTGCGACGAGATCCGGGAGTACGATTCGGTGACCGACCTAAACAGCGGGACGTGATCCCGGCGAAAGCCGCAGACTGATCGACGAGTCGACCGCAAATACGTCGTCCACGGTGACGGCGAATACGCCGATGCCAAGGTACATATCAACACTTGCGAGGGCCTCAGAGCGTTCCAACTACGTAAGAGGGAAATGTTTATTCGGCGAACGATTGTTTAATGATAGACAATGCCAATGAAAGCTACCGCAGTTGTCGACATCGCCGCAAAGGACAAAGACAGTATCGCGGAGACGCTCGAGAAGGAACCTGGTGTGCGCGAGTACGGGTTCTCCGACGAGGGGGTGTACGCGGTGGTAATCCCAAACGAAGTCGAACGCAAACAGCTCTTAAAGAAAGTTCTCGCGGAGCACGGGTACGACGATCCGGACTGCGAGCGGACCGAGGTATAGGCCAAAGGTGGGTGTCATAGAACGATTACCGCACCAAAGAGCAGGGTCGTTCGTCGAAGAACTGTCGACCGGCCCGTCGGTTTGAATCGCCGGCGTCGGCGCCTCGGCTGTGGACTGTTTGTCGGTATCCGACGAACTCGCCGATAGCGAGTCAGATGACGTCGCGCACTTATGAAGTATGGAAGTCGTCCGCAACATCCAGATCAAACTTTATCCTCTGTGAGTACGAGACGCTCCCTTCGCTGTGACCCGGCGTGTGGATCACCGAAATTTCGACGGTGCCGATCGTGATGGTCTGGCCGTCTTCGAGTGGAGACGCATCGATCCCGAGTGCGTCTGCAGGATGGAGGTAGTAGGGAACGTTATGACGGGCAGCGAGGGCTGCACCGCCGGATACGTGGTCAGCATGAGCGTGTGTATCGAGCGCAGCCACGAGGTCGGCGTCGTACTCGTCGATGACCGTCTCGTAGGCGTCGAGATAATAGGATGCATCGAAAACGGCTGCCTAGCCGTCCGAGACGAGGATGTGCGAGAGACAACCCTTCCCTGGGCGGGCGACCTGTATCAACTGCCCGTCGATATCGACCGGAACCGCGGCGTGTCGATGAACCCGACTCCAGCCGCTCATTCCGTCTTCGAGGGTCGCAGCATCGTATCCCATTTCCCGCAACACGTCCGTCGCAGTCTGAGAGACGACACCCTCGGTGCACACAGTGACAATTTCCTTCTGTTTGGGCAACTCCGTGAGCGATTCTTTCGCTGTGGCTGGTTCGTTGACCAGACGGTCGTAGACATCGACGTTCGTGCTGCCAGGAATATGCCAGTTTTCGAAGTCCTCTCGGTGACGTATGTCTAGAACGAGTACGTCATTGCCGTCAGTTTGCAACCGCCTGCTGAGTTCATCCGGTGCAATCTCTGACATCGGTACCAATCTGTAGGAAGAGTGTTTGAATATAGGTACTGCCGGACATGACCGGCACCATTAATTTCGAGGATTCACAATATCCAGTATGGCTCTGTACGAGGCGTCGCTCCGGGTGAAACACGAGTGTCCATACCGAGCGATATCGGAACACCACCCGGACCTCACCATCCGCGAGTGGCCGTTGAGTAACTGCCAAGTGCTGGAGATCTCGTCGGAGCAAACACCGACAGACCAGCTCCTCGATGACATCGATCGTCTCGGGACGGTTCTCCACGAGTCAGTCGACGACTCCGGCTACCACGTTGTAACACAGTCGTGTCTCTGTTCCCTCGAACAGTCGATAATCGACCGCTTCGAGGATCACAACTGTTTGTACCAGTCACCAACGATCTATCGACAGGGCTGGGAACACTACACTGTTATCGCCTTCGACGAGGACGACATCCGGGCATTACTCGGCGACCTGCGTGCCGACCGAGACATCGAACTCCTCTCGAAAACCGAGATTGCGGAGAAACAAATTCCGCACAGTATGCTGACGCCGGTCGATCAGCTGTTCGACGACCTCACCGACCGGCAACTGGCAGCACTCCAGTTGGCGCTCGAAAGCGGATACTACGAGCAACCACGGCAGACATCCCTTCGTGAGATTGCTGGCCGGACATCCGTCTCGAAGTCGACGTACGAGGAACACCTCCGGAAAGCGGAGAACAAACTCCTCACCAACGCGGGGCGGTTCCTCCGACTGGTAACTGCGACCTCAACGACAAATCCTCTCCAGGCGAGTCGACCGAACCCGTCCGAACAGAGTGCGGACTGAGGTCCGTTTCTATCACGGTTCTAATGCAAGAGCAGCTGGCCGTGTATTGAGAGCGCCAGTCTCAACTACTGGTCGGTCGTGATCTTTCAGCGCGAGCTGGATCATCAACACTGGTTTTCGGAGGAGCTCCCCGGCGGTCTCAATATACTCCTGGTACGTATCCGACGCCAGCGAGCCCTCGTACGAATCGAGGAGTGCGATCAGCAGCGATAGCTGAATATTGTACACCGTCGGTCGGAGATCAAGGACGATCTGGAGCGGGCCATCGAGTCCGTCCCGTGGCTGTCGCTCGAACGCCGTCGGCAGTCCGAACTGCTCGAAAAAGCCCTGCCACGCCTCGACATCCTGTTCACGGACGGCGAGAAACAGCGGATAGTCGTCGGGATCGCGACCGACCTGGTAGCCACCTTGCGTCCAGACGTAAACTGCATCGATCCGGGCGAATGCGAACGGCCAGTCGCCGAACTGCGGGAGGACGTACGCCTCCTCGATGGACGGCGGACTCACGCCACCACTCGTGGTGAGAAGGGTAAGCGCCGTCTCGCGGACGTGCTCGTCGGTGACTAACAAGCCGTCGTCGTAGACGAGATATCCTGCGGCCTCGAGTCGATTCACGGCCTGTCGAACCGTCTCGTAAGGGGTGTGGAGATGCTGGGCGACCTGCCGGATCGACTCTCCAGGGTCGATCGCGAGGAGCACGCGGGCCGCCGTCTCATCGAACAGTTCGCACATCTAATAGGTACCAGTAATTCGGCAACAGTCAAAATGGCTACTACAACGTCGATATGCAGATAGCGAGGAAAGGTGTGAGCTTCCTTCACGGGGCGTTGCTTTCGGACTCAAATACATCGCCACTGTCTGCGACCTCAATCTCGAAGTGGTCGTGGACGACTGGACGAAGTGCTTGAAGAGTAATCTCGGCTTCCAACGGGGCGATATCCAGATCACGGGCCATCAGCCGATGTGTCACTCTGGATCGTTCCCGATCGACAGCATAGATGAGCGCCGTCGTAAGCCCAGCGAGTCCGTGACGATCGATGTACGTATCGATGTCGCCGTCTGCACTTCGTCTGCCGACAGCGTCGATCAACGCCGGCGTCACTGTGTAGGTCCGATCGACCTGATCCGCGGACAACGAGAGCTCGGTACTTCTGTGGCTCGTCGTCAGTGGGCGTCTCAACTGTGCCCATCTCCTCAAGACGAGACAGTAACGTCCGAGTGGTCTCCCGAGAGAAGTCGAGCGCGTTCATGACCTCGCGAACGGTCGCAGGCTCTTCACGATAGAGGTACGCGTACAGACCTGCCAGCTGTGGATTCTCGAGGAGAGTTGCGACTGAGAGGAGATCTCCGACTACCGATCCGTTCGCACGGCGTGTGTCGTCAGGCATGATTCAACCACCAGTCGTTCAGTTGTCCAGCATCGCAGCTATTCGGCCTGCGTCTTCAGCGTTCTCGCTTCCGGACAGATCGTGCATCGCAAGTCCTTCCTCAACTACGTCATCGAACAGCATGTGTGCCCCTACGATGCTGCAGCCGCTGTATCTCCAGCGTCGGGATCGAACGGGAGGTTGATGACGAGTTCGTCGAACCAGACGACCGGGCGCTTGCTCTGACCATCTTCTTCGAAGAAGATGATTCCCAGTTGGGCAAGCCGACTGAGTTCCTCGTGGACGTTCTTTACGTCTCGATCAACGACCCGGGCAGTCTCATTGATGCTGGATGGTTCGTCCCGACGAATGGCCTCGATGAGTTCGAGGACACGCGGCGTCAGCGTCTCCATGAGGTCGTCGTAGCTGGTAAATGAGAGCGTCGGCGTAGCGTCCACCGTATCGCCCTGTTCGAGCGACTCGATGCCGTCGGTGACGTGGTCGTGGAACTCGTCGGACGATTTGACTGTCACGACGAGCGTCGACGCAGCCCGAAGCTGTTCGCGTTCGATCGGATGCAGCGGTGGAGTGGAATCGTTCATGGGTATCACCGTGGTGATGGCCTCACGTGACCTCAAGTTCGGGTTTCGGGATTTCGCTCCAAAACCGTTCCCAGAGTTCGACCATGCCAGGGAATTCGATGATCTCCGGTTTGGGGTCAGGGGCGACGTGCAGTTCGTGCCCTTTTGTGTCCTCGTGCGAGTTATCATACCGACGAATCGTCCCATCATCGAGCGTGCGGGGCGGGTCCGGCTCCGACGCACCGTAGTGGAGCTTGTACGCCCACCCAGACGGGTACGCGTCGCGGTCAGTCCGCATGCAGAACACGCGGACTACAGTCCCGTCAGGGTACTTCTGTCCCTCGCTTACGCCATCGAGGTCGTCATCGGTCAGCGAGCCCATCCTCAGCTATTGGTTCGAAGGCCAATGCCATAGCACTATTGGTCTCGATACCAATAGCACTCATCACAGGGGTCCTCTGAAATTTGTGCAGCGGCTCTTCACGACCGCCTACGTCGACATCTTTGAACCGTTCGGGGAATAGCTCTTTGTGCACGTTGGGGGCGATGAGGTGCAGCTCCAGCGTCTTCGTAACGAGAGACATCGGCCGTACCCTCACCGACGACAGGGCGACGCATATACCTCATCCATCCGGAGTGAAACTAAACCCATCTGAAATTCAGTATCCCGACAGCCAAGGAGGATACCAAACTGTGGCTACAGATCAACCTGCGCCTGAAGACGCGAACATATGCACGGACTGGACCCCCGACTGGTGGCTGGCGCAGGAGAACGCCGAGACTGTCGAACAAGGTCGGTCTGAAGTGTCGATGACGACTGGTAGGAAGGTGACCCCCGAACAGTAGCGACCTGTAGTACAGCGAGTCTCTATCCGAGACTCAGAATCCTAGAAACCCCCTCTTTCCGAAGAAATCCGCCGAGTGGAAACCCTCAGCAGTTGATACTGGTGGCGTACAAGATACAGAGGATGAATCCACGGTAAGAAGGGTGATTCTACATGAGTTCGGTCAGACTACAGCCAGCAGCCAGTTTCCAACCCTGCCGCTTCTTACTGGTCCCTCAGAGAGGATGCATTCAGCACAGGACAGGTGCCGGTTCAGGTGTTTGCGCCTGTAACTGGGAGATCAGAGCGAATCCTTTGAAGGGCACATGGGGACTTTTCAGTCGCCCCGTCCAAGGACATGGAATGGACGACATCCTACTCGACGACGTGGACCGGAGCATTCTGCATCAACTCCAGCTCAACGCACGTCAGACCAATACGGAGATCGCCGAGAAGGTGAATGTGACCTCCACGACGGTCCGGAATCGCCTCGACAAACTCGAAGACGAGGGCGTGATCCGGGGCTACCACCCCGAGATCAACTACGAGCAAGCGGGCTACCCACTCCACATCATGTTTGTCTGCACGATCGATCCGAACAAGCTGGAATCGCTGAGGGAACAGATCCTCGACGTTCGCGGGGTGGTGACTACCCGCGATTTGCTTGGAGGCGAGCGGAACGTCCACATCGAGGTCGTCGCCGGTACGATCGGGGAGATCGAAGAGATTCGCAACGAACTGGTGGACCTGGGCATGACGATGCATAGCTCCGAGATTATCTCCGAGACGAAGGTCCAGTCTTGGGATCACTTCTATCCCCGGACGGAGCCCGACGCGGGTCAGGACGACGACAGCGACGACGGGTCGATCACCGGTCAATGATAGTCGGGAGACTGCTTGAAATATTCAAACCTATTTGCGAATGTAAGCTCTCGGCCCACATTTCTATTTCAATATATCCATAAATAACCGAATTAGGTTGAAATTTCAAAATGGAGTGATTTTCTGGGTGAACGGGGTTTTCTGTTTGGGGGGCCTAGCCATGTTATGGCCAAATCCGCCCTTGGACATTCTGAAAACATCGATGAGGCGATAGAGGTACTACAGCAACTTGGCTTGAAGGAGTACGAGGCGCGGTGTTTCGTTGGCCTCTCCCGTCTGAATACTGGGACGGCAAAGCAACTTAGCGAGGTGACCGAGGTCCCTCGGACGCGCATCTACGACGCGATTCGAGTGCTCGAAGTGCAAGGACTGGTCGAAACCCAACACTCCAGTCCACAGCAGTTTCGGGCGGTATCCCTGGAGGAGGCGACCGAGACGCTCCGGGACCAGTACGATGATCGCGTGGAGCGACTACACGACGCCCTCACCACGATCGATATCGTGGACCTGGACGACGAATCCCCCGTTCAAGAAGTGTGGTCGATGTCCGGGCGAACCGCGATCGAGAATCGGACAAACGATCTCATCGAAAACGCGGCTGAGGAGGTCGTACTCGTCGTCGGTGACGAATCGCTGCTGACCGACGACCTCGTCACCACGCTAAATGGTATCGGTGACGGCGTCGAGATAATCATCGGAGCGCTCACCCCATCCCTTGAAGATCATGTTCAGACGGCCGTCCCAGGTGCCACGACGTTTATCTCGGGGCTGGAGTGGCTCCACGGCGAGGACACCGCCGAGAAGGACACGGCGATCGGCCGGTTGGTACTGATCGACCGGTCGGCGTTTCTCGTGAGTTCGATCATGCCTGAATCCAAAGAGGAACAGGCAATCTTCGGTGAGGGGTTCGGGAACGGCCTCGTGGTGATCGCCCGGCGACTCATGGCTCAAGGGTTAGTGACCGTACGCGACCCTGGGCAGTGAATTCGGAATCTAGTTTCTCGGCCCAGCCGTCACTGCGGTACCATCTGGTACGCCATCACCGACGGGTCGCGGCAGGATCTGGAACGAACGCACGGGTGGAAAGTACCGTTTGGTTCTCTCCGAGACGATCCGCACAGTACGCTACCGATACCAGTCACCCCCCAATTCTTCCCTGCCCCACTGCTGAATATGCGCTGTGTATCTCGCACGGATGATGAAACCTATCACCGGATGAGGTTTTCAACAAGGCCAAATCCGCCGAGTGGAAAGCGGAGAAGTTACCCCACGAACAGAACACACCTCCGTATTGTGGGGTAACTAGACCATGGACGAACGACGGTTCAGGCAGGACCCGATCATAATTAATCCGAACCCGCTCAAAACGAGCATCGATGGACTCGTCTACCCCACTGTGTCTGTTCACCGGCCGCGTTGAGGCCAGGGATGGAGAGTATGTCGTCACGGTTCCTGAGCAAGAAGTCGAACTCGGGACACTCGAACCCGGAGAGAGTATCGAGTCGGGGTATACCCTGGCGTGAATACCTCGAGTCCTACGATCCCTGAGAGTTCTGTGACCACGGATCGAGACGGCGGAGAAGTCCAGACCACGCAGAGACGGGCTGAACCGCAACCTCCCCGGAATGTCACTCCAAGAGCTGAGACAAGCACCCCAGCAACCTCGACGGAACGTACGTCGAACCACCCGCCAGTAACCGAGGGAGAAACGCTCCGGCTCGACATCAAGGACGTCGGCAATCAGGGCGACGGCCTCGCCCGGGTCGGCCCTGGATACGTCGTGTTTGTCCCCGATACGGAGATCGGCCAGCAGCCGCTCGTCCGGATCGAAACCGTGCACGAGAACTTCGCGTTCGCCGAGGTCGTCGAGGAGTAACTGCTGAAGGACCGGATGCAGTATGGGTCGAGGCGTTCGCTCGCCACATGATGATGTCGGGTTACCCCACGCTGGCTAATCATTTCCCCATCGTGGGGTAACCTCGATGAGACGAGATGCACAACGAATGGCGCCGATCCATCGCTTTCTAAGTGATATATACGATACCGAGCCAGACCGGGCCGATGAGGCGGACGACAACGCCGATCGACCAGCAGTCAGCAGCGCAGGGTAGACGATGAGCCGCTCCGAACAGTACTGGGTGACGCTGTCGGTCCCGTGGCTCGTTCGAGGCGCCCACGCGGTACAGGACACGATCAATATCGCCGTCAGTGGGGTCGGAACACGTGTGAGCGAAGCGGATGCCCCACACGTTGATCACTGCGACATCAGCATCCAGACGCTCTCCTGTACGACCTGTGGGACGCCGATGGAGGCGGTACTCGTCGTGGCCGAGACAGCGCTCGTCGGCCTCACGCTTGAGTGTACCGTCACAGCACGACCAACCGAGGACGCCGAACAAACCAGCCGGCGTGAACTCGGGACGGCGTTCGACGGCACACCGCTCGTCCCGGTCGGGACTGTCAGGGCAGAACCCCGCTTGGATGCGGAGTGATCTCTCGTGAGACCGCTAGAGAACCTCGATCACCCACAGAGGGAAATACACTTCACTGCGCCGAAGAAATCAATCGATTATGTGTGACGTGGGGGATCTCTTATGTATGTCGTGATAGTCGGGGCGGGGGAAGTCGGGACGGCCATCGCCGAAAGTCTCGCCGAGACCCACAATGTCGCCGTCATCGATATCGACGGGAACCGCGTCGAGGCGCTGATGTACGACACTGATATCCTCGGTATCGAGGGTGACGGGACCGATCTCGACACGCTGGAGGAAGCCGACATCGAGGACGCAGACATCCTCATCGCCAGCACCGACGACGACGAGACGAACATCGTCACCTGTAGCACCGCGATGACAGTCACCGACGCGTTCACCATCTCCCGGGTCAAGAGTGCGAAATTCCTGCGAACGTGGCAGCAATCGGAGCGTGCGTTCGGAATCGATCACATGGTCGCGACGAATCTCTTGGCTGCCGAAACCATCGCACGGATCGTCGGCTTACCGGCGGCACAGGACGTCGAGATGTTCGTCGATGGACTCGTTCAGATGGCCGAATTCGAGATTTCGGAATCGAGTCCCGTCGCCAACCTGACCGTCGAGGAGGCCGACCGCTACGAATCGCTCACGTTCGCCGCCGTGTTACGTGAGGACGCGGTGATCATCCCTCGCGGGGAGACGGTCTTGGAACCCGGGGACGACGTGATCGTCATCGGGAGTCCCGATAGCATCCACACGTTCGCGCACGAACTCGAACCCGACACCGACGGAACTCCCAACATTCTCGTCGTCGGTGGCGGCGATATCGGCTACCACACTGCTCGTCTCTTACAGGAGCGTGGACTGAAACCCCGGCTCGTCGAGCAGGATCACGACAGGGCTCGGGAACTCGCCGAAGCACTCAGTGGAACCACCGTACTGGAGAGCGATGCGACGGATCGGGAATTCCTCGAACGGGAACACATCGACGATGTCGATATCGTCATTGCGGCACTCGATAACGACGAGAAGAACCTGCTCGTCGGCCTCCTCGCCAAACGTCTCGGTGCCGAACGAGCCGTCGCAGTCGTCGATTCGGGCGGGTACGTCGACCTGTTCGAGGAGGTCGGCATCGACGTGGCAGTCAATCCACGCGAAGCGACCGCCGAAGAGATAACACGCTTCACTCGCGAATACCAGGCCGAAAACGTCGCGATCATCGAATCCGACCGTGCGGAAGTTCTCGAAATCGAGATCACCGAAGAGAGCGTACTCGTCGACCGGCCCATCCGCGAATCCGTCGCCGACCTCCCGGATGGGGTGGTCATCGGATCGATCGCCCGCAACGGCACGTTGGTCATCCCCCGGGGAGACACCGTCGTCGAGCGTGGCGACCACGTGGTCGTGTTCGTCGAAATCGACTCGCTGGAGGAAGCCAGCAGTAAACTGTAGCTGCTCCATCGTCGATCCCGATGACGAGCATGGTGAGAACGGGAGATTTTTCCGGATTCGAAGGGAGGACGTGGCACAATGGACGGTGACTAGTGATGGCGGTTCGAGTCAACTGGCGACAGAGCGTTGCGTTCACCGGCACGGTCGTCAAGTATCTCGCCGTCGCCATGCTCGTCCCGTTGGCTATCGGTCTCCTCTACGGAGAGGATGTCGTCGTCTTCCTCTTCTCGATTGGTATCGCAGTCGTCATCGGCCTCGCGCTGGAACGCCTCGACGACGATCCGCAACTCGGCGCTCGCGAAGCGCTCCTCTTCGTGGCACTCGCGTGGGGGGCCGTCGCCCTCGTCGGGGCCGTTCCGTACGTCATCGCCGGGTACGGTACCGAATCGACGCTCCGCTATCCGGTCAACGCGTTGTTCGAGTCGATGTCCGGCTTCACCACCACCGGCGCGACGGTCCTCGGCGCAATCTCGCTCGAACGGCACTCTCACGCGCTGTTGATGTGGCGGCAACTCACCCAGTGGCTCGGCGGCATGGGGATCATCGTGCTGATGGTCGCCATCCTCCCCGAGGCCGCAGTCAACGGCGCACAACTGATCGAGTCGGAAGCGCCCGGGCCGGAACTCCAGAAATTGACGCCGAAAATCGCCGAGACCGCCCGGCTGCTCTGGCTGTTCTACCTGGGCTTCACCGCGCTGTACGTCGCCATCCTGATCGGCCTCCACTACGCCGGGATGGCACCGAACATGGACGTCTACAACGCCGTCGCCCACGGCTTCACGACGTTACCGACGGGCGGATTCTCCCCGCAGGCCGACAGCATCGCAGCGTTCTCGCCGGCCGTTCAGTGGGTCGTCATCCCCTTCATGCTCATCGCGGGGATGAACTTCGCGCTGTTTTACCTGCTGGTGCAGGACGACTACGTCGAGTTTCTCCGCGATCGTGAGCTACAGGCCTATCTCGGTGCGAACGCCGGGATGATCGTCATCCTGTGGGGGTTTCTCTTCACCGGCTCGGCTCCGCCCTTGGAACTCGGCGGCGTCACCGAGGGTGCGCTCGAGAACTCGCTTCGCCAAGCCACGTTCCAGGTCGCGTCGCTCCTGAACTCCACGGGGTACGCGACGAGTGACTTCGCACAGTGGGGGACGACCGCACAGGGCCTCCTGTTGTTCGCGATGTTCATCGGTGGCTCGGCCGGCTCCACGGGAGGTGGCGTCAAAGTCGTCCGGTGGCTGGTCGTTATCAAGGCCATTCGCCGGCAACTGTTCACGACTGCCCACCCGAACGCCATCAAACCGGTTCGCCTCGGCGGCCACGTCGTCGACGAGGAGGTCATCAGGGCGATCTACGGGTTTACCCTCCTGTACCTGCTCACCTTCGGCGTAGCGACGGTGCTCATTCTGCTCGACGCGGGCCGTGTCGGCCTCGAAATGACGACGCTGGAAGCGGTCAGTGCGAGTCTGGCCACGCTCGGGAACATCGGTCCGGGCTTCGGATTTCTGGGCCCGTTCGGAAGCTACCTTGACTTCCCGGCTACGAGCAAACTCCTGATGGTCTTCCTGATGTGGATCGGTCGACTGGAGATCATCCCCGTGTTCGTGATGTTCACCGGTGCGTTCTGGAACGAGTAATACGGTCTATTGTAAGTCCGTACCGGTGGTTCGCCCGACTATCTTGGCGAACCACTGGGAAACAGTTACAATCTCGTCCGTATCGGCGATGACGTAACCCGACCGCGATGGACTGTGTGGTATCCGACGTAGCCGCCACCGGCGATCACGACTCGGAACCCAGTACCCGGGAGCACGGGATTTCTCGGGGTGACCGAGTGGGTCTTGCGGTCGAAATCCGGCTGTGTTCCCCAGTCCGGCATAGCATACCTCTGCAGTACACGATTCTTCGGTACCGTCCACGAGAGTGGGGACGTCGCTTCCGGGGAGCCAAACGAGGTGGAATTCAACGGCTTTGTTGAAATCCTCATCTGTTGATAGTTCGCTAAGGGCGTGCTGAATACAGAGCGCGAATGCAGTAGAACGGCTGGTCTGACAGAGAAGTCATGAGTGAACACACGGCGGACACTTACCGGCCGATGGTGAGCTGATTTCGATAATCAGACAATTGGAGACAAACAACATCTCCGGAATCAATTTTCCAGTACTGAAATCAGAAAGAAACATCAAGTGACGATAGAATCTGTATGTTCTCGATAAGTCATGTAACTGTCAGCACCGTTGAGTGCGCTCGATCAGTAATTTGGTTCGAAACCGGACCGAACACTTGATCTTTGAAGCCGGGTTCTTCTGTCCTCCCAAGAACCGTCAGATCGTAATTCCGAGCAGCTGTCACGAGTTCGTGCTCGGGATCATCGGACAATTGAATCTGGAGATGGATGACTGCCGGATTCACACCACGATCTACGAGTTCGGATTTCATGGCCTTGAGCGCTTCACGACCGGTGACTGTCGCCTCAGATTCGGACTCGGATTCAGACTCGGGAGCGACATGCAACAGCGTAACGTGAATGATTCGTTTACGGTCAATAAGATCGATGAACTCGGCCATTTTTTCAACGTTTCGGGTGTCTCGGAGACCGACCAAAATTCTCCCGACAGTATTGACACCGCCGGGAGTCAAGACACCATCAATCTGGTCGCGATTGGCCCACTCGTTTCTGGTCTCGATCATACTGTCACCCGTAACTACGTGCTGCTCAACCTGCATCCCCTGTTCTTCGAACTTAGCGGTGATCTCCTCAAGTGTCGTCTCGATTTCGGCCTCTCGGTCCGTCTGTGACTCGTCGCTATCCACCGTGGAATGAAATCCAACCAGCGTGATATCCATGTACGAGAGAGATTTCAGCAGTCCAAGCGAGGGACGCGTCGGCTTGGGGAATTCTAAGAATACGAGAAGATTCTGATGCTCCATAGGCTGCGTTTTCTGTCTGTATGGATATAAATCCTGACCAACCTTTATCTGATTGAAATATTGGCTCAGGTATATCACTACGACGTATCCGACTTTGTCACGATTCTCGGAGTGGCTGTATTCTCCCCGGATGGAATTACCGAGGAGACTCTACAGGGATTCGGTTGGTGTAGAAGCCGAGCAACCGTAATCATAGAGGCATATGCGCGCTTGTTGTACATTCTGAATACAGTGTATAGGCCTTGTTTAGACGCTCCTGAAGACGTAGGTTAGTGGCTATGTTGGGTGAACAGAATTAGCCTGTGAATGCCTCTCTTTCCAATTTCGCTGTTCGGACAACGATCGGAAAGAGTGATCCGCACCGCGTCTAAACAAGGCTCAGTGTATATTCAGCACGTCATTCGTATCAATCCAACAGAGAGCCCGCACCCACAGGACCACCGAGGTCGGTATCACTCCGTCCCTTCGGAGGGTTCGCGCTGAACCACGAGGACGGGTCCGAGAAACCGGTCGGCAACCTGGTCGGCCGGCATCCCGAACACGAACGTCGCCAGTGAGGGGTCGGATTCACCCATGACGACGACGTCGAACGCATCGGCTGCATCGACGATCGCGTCGAAGGCCGCCTGATCGCGCTCGACGCGCGTCTCGATCCTCGAGGCGTCCATACCCAGGTCCTTCAGCCGATTCACTATCCCATCCAGAAGTGTCCCGACGTCCTCGTCCGTCTCGTCCGGTTCGGCGACGTGGTATAGCGTCACCGACGCGTCCGTCATCCCGAACAGGCCTGCGACGACGTGGGCGATGCGGTCGACCCCCACGGTCCCACGGACGGCGACGAGTACGTCTTCGACCGACCCCGTCGCGTTCGGAACGAGTGCGGCCAGACAGTCGTGCTCGGTCGTCATCCGGTCGATCGTCTTCTGGCCGTCGTGGGTGAACACGAGTCGCCGCTCGACGGTCGCCCCTGCCTCCTCGAACATCGCCTGGTACTCGTCGAGCCGCTCCGTGGCCCGGTCCTCGAACTGCATCTGTGCCTGTCCCGTCGCCGTCTGTTCCGGAATGACGTGGTAGCCAAGCAGGACGACGTGGCCGTTCGCGAGGAGATCGGGCACCCCCTCCGGGATCGACTCCCCCTCGAGCACGCGAATCGGGACGAGTATGGATGGTCGGTCAGTCATAGTTAGACATCCCCTTTGAGTGTCACGTTCCCAGCGTAATAACGGTACCAGAGGTAGGAGACGAGCATCACCACGATGCCGATACCGATCGACGCGGGCTGCATGAAGGCAATCAGTCCGAAGCTCGCGAGCGCCCCCACGGCCGGGACCACGGGATACCCCGGCACCCGGTAGCTGGGGGCGTACCATTCGGGACTCCGTCGTCGCAACACGATCAGGGCGACACACATCAGCCCGTACATGATCAGGTGGAGGAACGAGGCGACCTCCGCGAGCAGTTCGACCTGGCCGGTCGCGACGAGGGCGAGGATCGGGCCACCGGCGGCGAGTAGCGCGACGTGTGGCGTCCCGTACCGGAGGTTGATCTCGCTCGCTTTTCTGGGAAGCAGGGCGTCGCGACTCAGCGCGTACACCGCCCGCGAGGCACTGAGAATCGACGCATTCGCACTCGAGAACGTCGCCAGCAATCCGGCACCCAGAATCGCGACTGCGCCCGGGAGTCCGAGGAAGTCACGGGCAACCTCGACCATCGCCGTCTCCCCGAACTGGCCCAGCCGCTCGGCTCCGAACGCACTGGTCGCGACGAAGATCGTCACGACGTAGAAGACGGTGACGATCAGGACCGATCCGACCATCGCCAGCGGGAGATTCCGACCCGGCTGTTTGATCTCGCCCGCGACGGTCGCGACTTGGGCGAACCCCAGATACGACGTGAACACGAGTGCCGCGGTCGTCAACACCGGAAAGTACCCTCTCGAAAAGAACTGCTCCGGAACGGTTCCACTGCCGAACACCCCCACAGCGTCGAGAACGCCGTACGAGAGAAAGCCTGTGAGCACCACGAGGAGGATTCCGACCACCACGTTCTGAATCTTCGCGGTGTTCTCCGTCCCACCGATACTCAATGCCGTCAGTGCGGCGCCGAACAGCAGTCCGATCCCGATGACGGGACTGAACGGGAGTCCGATACCGAGTTCGGCGAAGACGGCGCTCGCGTAGTGGCCGAGCCCGACGAGATAGAACGCGGAGGCGAACATCAGACCCAGCCACAGCCCCAGCCCGACGATCGCCCCGTAGGCCGTCCCCATCCCCCGCGAGATGAAGTAGTAGCCACCACCGCTCCGGGGCATCGCCGTGGCGAGTTCCGAGGTTGGCAGCGCCACGAGCAACGCGATCAGTCCGCCGATAGCAAACGAGAGGGTGGCCGCGAGGCCGGCGTTGGCCGCCGCCAGTCCCGGGAAGACGAAGATACCCGCTCCGATCATGGTCCCGATCCCGATTGCCAGCCCGCCGACCAACCCGATGGTCCGTTCGAGTTCGACGTCGTCGTCGTGGACCGTCGTGTCGTCGGTGACGGCTTCCGGCTCCGCGACGGGCGCCTCGCCGGCGATGTTCTTGCCCGTTGGCTCGGCGTCGGCAGGCTGTTCAGTCATACGATAGAAATAGTTTCAACTGTCGGATAAAACCGCCGACCGGCTGTACGGGGGCCAACCGTGAGCGACCCCGCGTCCGGAGAGCCTCCTGACACCGAGGGCCATTCCGACGGGTCCCCGTCAATCCCTCCGATCGGCGAGGAGGAAATCGAGGAACTGACCGCGGATAGCCTGTTCGACCCGGCAGCGACGAGCCGAATCGTCATTCTCTGGATTCTCACGCCGTCGCTCTCAGTCGTCGGGTCGTACCTCCTCTTTACCCTCGTGCTGTGAGCCGCTTACCCGACCGGGTGGCTACACACTCTGGAGCGCTTGTCTCATTATCGTCCAACAAGAGCCCCATCAAACGAACTGCGCCTGAAACCGACTGATGTTCTCGTCGATCCCGGCAACCACGAGTTCGTCCCCGGCTTCGATCACGAACGACGCTCCCGGATTGGTGACGACGCTCCCGTTTCGTTCGACGGCGACCACCGTACAGCCAGTCCGATTACGGATGTCCGCATCGGCGAGCGATTCGCCGACGGCACCGGGCGCCGTCGTCCGGATGAGTTTCAGTTGCGTCCCTGGGGAGAGGATCTCCTCGTCGAGGACGATCGACGCGAGCATCCGCCCGCTCACGGCCGCGAGCGACAGTACGTAGTCCGCGCCGGCGCGATACAGCTTCGATACGTTCTCGTGTTCGTTCGCTCGGACGATGGTCTCGATCCCGGGGTTCAGTTCCCGAATCGCGAACGTCGCGTAAATCGCCGCCGTATCGTCTGCCAGCGTGAGTACGATGGTGCCAGCATCTACAATACCCGCCTCACGGAGGACGTCTCGTTCTGTCGCATCGCCGACCACGTCGACGGCCGGGCCGTCCACGAGATCGATGGTCGTGTACTCGAACACGGTACTCGAGAGTGCGGTCGCGACGGTTCGTCCAACGACACCCATTCCCGCGACGACGACATCTCCTCGCCAGTGACGGCCTTCGGAGAGGGTCATCTCCTTCAATTGATCGAGTTCCGCCTCGCTGCCGGTCGCAACGAGAACACTTCGGGCGTCGAATCGCGCCTCCGGAGGGGGTGGACTGTGGAACGTCCCCCGAATCCACACCCCGATGATGGCTGCTCCCGTCCGTTCGAAGACGCCGCTGTCCGCGATGGTCTGGCCGATCAGTTCGCTCCCGCTCTGCAGCGGGAACTCCGCGATGTCGAAGTCCTCGTCGATCTCGACGGCTTCGATGGCTTCCGGATCGAATGTGCCGACCGCTTTGCCCGCGAGCTGTTTCCCCAGTATTTGCTTGGGTGAGAGTACGTGGTCGGCCCCCGCGTACCGGTGATAGTCCGCAGTATTCGGGTCCTCGGTCAGGCTGACCGTCCGTACGTCGGGGTTGATCTCGCGCGCCGAGAGGAGAACGCTCGGGTTCGTCTCGTCGTCGACGTTCGCGATGAGCGCGTCGGCGTACTCCAGCCGAGCCGATCGGAGTGTTACATCCGATTCGGGATCTCCAAATATCACCGTATACCCTGACGTGTAGAGGTGGTCCGCCGCCTCCCGATCGTCCTCGATAATGACGTACTCGACGCCGCGTTCGGTGAGTTCGTCGATGAGGACCTCTTCACGAGGCCCGTAGTTACAGAGGATGACGTGATCATCGATCCCACGAACCGACGAGGAGGCACTGGATCTGAACGCGTCCTCGAAGAGGGGGACGACGAGTACCGGGAGGGCCGCAAAAATGAGGACGAGTCCCGAGAGGGCCATGAGTGAGACGAGGTAGTTCATCTGTGGGCTCGACCAGGGAGCGTCCCCACCATACCCGACGGTGGTGACCGTCTGAACGACGACCTCGATCGAGCGATACAACGGCTGGGGCCGACCCTCCCACGTGGCCATCCCGTAGTTGTAGAGGACCACGAACCCGGAGAGCACGCTGACGACGATGAGAAGATAGTAGGCGGTGAGACGTGTTCGCTGGTCCATATTATCGGGTATCGGCGATCACGAACATAATAGCCGGTCCCCTGCCAGCGACTGCTCGATCAACGGCGCCCACCGATGGCACCCACGACGGGCGGGGGGTCGGAGATGGGTGTCGGAGACTGAGTGACACTGTCCGCATTACTCGTCTTCGCCGTCCGCCTTGGTCCGTGTCTCCGCCTCTGTCGTGAGATTGAGTTCGGCAACGAGACGAGCAGTCATGACCTGGTCGACGATTGCGAATAGCTGCGTGTCGTCAGTCGTATAGTCCGCGAAAATACCGAGCGGTACTTCGCCGCCGGCCATCTCGCGGTGGCCGCCGGCACTGCCGACATCCGAAAACGCGCCGTCGAGCACGTTACCGATGTGGATCCGAGAATCGGTCGACCGCGCCGAGAGCTGAACCCCGTCCTCCACGATGCCGAACACGATGGCCGTCTCGACGCCCTCCAAGGTCGCGAGGTAGTCGGCCGCCTGGGGTAACGCGTCACGCTCGCTCGTCCGACCGATCCCCGAGATGAGGACCGACCCCCGCACGGTCCGATTCGTGATCGCCTCCGCGATTGCATCGACGGTCGCCCCGGTGATTGACGGCGTCGAGAGGGTCCGAAGTAACGCACCGTCCGCGTGTTCGTGGAGCCAGCCCGCAGCGTCGTACTCGGCGCTGGTCACGCCGCGGAGGAACCCGAGCGTCTCGCGACGGATCGCGAACAGGAGGGCCGTCCCGAGGGCGGCGTCCATCTCGGTGGCCAACTCTCGTACGTACTCCGTCAGAATCGTCGCCGTCGCGCCGACTTGCTCGCGGTGATCGATGAATCGTGCCTCGATACCCTCGTTCGGATGGTGATCGATCACGATGTCGACTGGGGTACCCTCCGGGACCCGATTGTTCGCCCCCGGAACCGCATGATCGACGAACGCGAGCAGTGACCCCTCCGGCCGGTCTTGGACGGCTGCGGGATCGAAGGGTTTCAGGTCGATGTCGAGGAGATTGACGAACGCTCGGTTCTGCTGATGGGAGATATCACCGCTGTACAGAATGTGGTGTTCGTCGATGCCGGCAGCCATCGCGATTCGGCCCAGCGCGAACGCGCTCGCGAGACAGTCCGGATCGGGGTTGTTGTGACAGACGATGGTGAGTTCCTCGCCGTCAGCGAGGAGTTCTTCGAGCTCCTGTGCAGGATGCATAACTCATCATTGTGACGGATATCACAAGCGTCTACTGCCTCAAATCAGTCTTCGACCGTCGACGGTTGCGGACAGCATCGTCCATCTCATCGAACGGTACACCGTCGCTCCGTGGGGATATATCAGAGGGATTACCGAGGACGCTGTCCGCACAACCGTCAATTCGGTCCGTGAGAAGCTCCTTGCCGAGGACGATTGTGGCACACGATCTACTAATGATCTCGACGTGAGACCGTCTCGTGAATCGACTTGGCGTCACCCCCGTAGAGCCGGAGTACAGCACACCGGTGCGACTCGTGTTCAGGGTAGTCCGTCGACTGGGGCGTAGTGCTCTGCGATCCGCTCCGCTCCCGCCAGAATGGCTCTGAGGTGTCGATCCGTCATGGCTCGGTGGAGGCTGGAATACGCCTCCGCTGTGGTCGTGGCGACGTATTATGTGTTCCCGGAGTGAATCCCTCACTATGACTGACGCTACGGACACACCGACTCCTCCGGATGGATTACCCGAATCGCTTGCGTCGGAGCTTGGCCAGCTCACGCCCGAGGAACTCCGTAACACGATCATTCACGCTCAGGAACTGCTCCAGTTTCACCAGGAGACGACATCTCCGATCGAACCCGGTCCGGGGGAAGATATCCTTCGAGCGACCGAACGTGATGGGTTTACTGAAGTCGTGAAGCAGTTTTCGTGTGCCGACGGCTGTGAGGACTGTCCGCACGGTCCCTACCTCTATCACGTCCGTGAGGAAGCCCGTCCGGAAGGAGGGACGCACCTCCACTGGACGTTCGTGGGTTCCGTGAGTGCCGACGACGAATGAACCGGAAGACACTCTGATAACTCGTCGCCCGAGTGTCAGGGGTCCAGTCCGTACAGTCCGGCACGGACGAACACGAGTACCGGGATGATCTCCAACCGGCCGACCCACATGTTGAGGACGAACATCCCTTCGGCGATCGGCGACATCCCCGGCCCAGTGATGCCGGTGGAGAGGCCGACGTTGCCCTGTGCGCTGGCGACTTCGAACAGTGCGTCGGCGTAGCCGAAGTCGGGTCCGACGACGTTGACGAGGACGACGCTACTGGTGACGAGAACGATGAGCCACAGGAGCGTGACGATGGCCGCTTCGCTGAACTCGCGTTCCATCACCTCGCGGTCGAGCGTTCTGTCGCCGATGCGAGCGGTTACGACGGCGTTTGTCGGGAGGAACACACGCGAGAACTGCCAGATGATGCCGCGGGCGATTGTGTATCCGCGGATGATCTTGATGCCGCCGACGGTGGAGCCGGCAGCACCCCCGAGGACCATCGCTCCCACGACCAGTACCTTGGCACCGGCGAGCCAGCGACCGATCGGCGCCGACTGGAATCCGGTACACGTTAGCGCACTGATCCACTGGAACGTCGAATCCCGAATCGCGTCGAGTTGCGCCCCGTCCAGTGCCGGAACCGAGAACGACAGGAACGATCGGGTAGCGAACGCGCCCGACGTCGACGGGACCGATAGCACGTTCTGTAGCGAGAGGGAAGCGACGCCCAGTCCGAGGAGTACGAGTAGCCAGCGTGTCTGTAGGTCGGCGGCCAGTTCGCGCACCTTCCGGTCCCGAAGGACGACGTAGTGGACGGGGAAAGCGATGGCTCCGAGGATCATGATCGGGAGGAGTACCGCCTCGACGAGCGGGGAGTTGTACGTCGCGATAGAGTTGTCCGTGACGGAGAAACCGCCGGTCGTGAGGGCGGTCATGGCGTGGTTCAGTGCCTGCCAAGCGACTTCCCACAGCGGGAGCGACTCGGCGTACTCGCTCTCGCTCCCGAGGATCGCCCCGAACAACAGAACGAACGCCAGGAGCGTGTACCCGACGACGAGTTTCCAGACGGTTCGGACGGTAGAGACGATACTCGGGTGGATCTTCTCTTCGCGCGCTTCGCTCCGATACAGGGCGTAACTCCCGCTTCCCGGTCGCGCGAGAATGGAGACGGTCAGGACGATGACGCCCACGCCGCCGACCCACTGGATGAACGACCGCCACCACTGAATCGCCCGGGGGAGGGAGGGTTCGTGAATCGCCATCGTCAGACCGCTCCCGGTCCACCCGCTCATGCTCTCGAAGAACGCGTGGAGCGGATTGCGGAAATAGGCGAGACTGGACAGCGTCGTGGTGCCGCCGACGCCGATCGGTTCCCACGCGCTCGTGTCCGTCCCCAGAGGAACGAACGTATCCATCACTGCGGGTGGCGTCACCCACGCGGTCAACAGGAACGGGAGTGCCCCGAACGTGGCGACTGCAAGCCAGCCACCGGCGGCGATGACCATTCCATGTTTCATTTTGGGCGGGGGCGCGTCCACGAACCCCCGATTGGCGAGGCCACCGACGGCCGCAGTCACCCCGCCCGCGAGCAAACAACCGAGCGCGGCGTGAAACTCCCGAAATCCGAGCGCGATGATCGTCGTGACGGTCATCAGTCCGGCTTCCATCAACAGGAGCGAACCGATGTCTCGCGTGATAATCTTCAGATCCGTCGAGAGCCAATCGCCGTGCCGCCCGGACATATTAGCTCTGATCCTCGGTGTGGCCGAAGATATCCGTCACTTCGGGTGTCGCACCTTCACCCGAGTAGACCGTGAGTAGATCGCCCGCCTCGATGCGCGTGTTTCCGCGAGGCGTGATCGGCTCGCCGTCGCCGTCGCGCTCGATGGCGACGATCAACATCTGGCCGCCGATGAGACCCGCCTCGTCGGCTTCCCGCAACGTCTTGCCCGCGATCGGTGCGTCGGCCTCGACGGTGATTTCGAACACCTCTGCCTGCTCGCCGATACGCATGAAATCGACGATAGACGGACGCTTGACCGATCGATAGAGATATTCGGCGATGAGGCGCTGGGGATTCTGCATCGTGTTGACGCCGATTTGCCGGAACACGTTCATGTGGTCGGGGTTGTGGACGACCGAGACGATGGTTGGCACGTCCAGTTCCTGTGCCAGCAGGCAGACCATGATGTTCGTCGCGTCCTGGTCGGTCGTCGAAATGAGTGCGTCTGCACGTTCGGCACCCGCGTCCTGTAACGTATCTTTGATCGTGGCATCGTCGTTGATGACGAGGCAATCGTACTGTCTCGACGCCCGTTCGGCCCGCTCTTCGTCGCGTTCGATGACGACGACTTCGTTGCCCCCGGTAGTCGCAATTTCGATGAGGGGTGTGCCGATGTCGCCTGCCCCAACGATCACGAGATACATCTTCCGTAGTGTTCTACATCCCCAGTTGAAATATCCCGCTCTTTCTCACGCACCGGACGCCGGTGATCAGTCACAACGATCCGTACGAAAGGGCAGGATACGCGATCAAATCAGATGTTTCATTTGTTCTATCGCTGACTATCTTCCGAGTAAACGATCCAGAACGCCTCGTTCGTGGGCACGCTCGGCCAGCAAAATCGAACAGTCGATGTCGTCAACGAGATCGACGACTGGTGAGCCATTGACCAGTCGAGTAAAGAGTCCACGCTCGCTTGCGCCGGCGATTACCAGTGTCGCGTCCTCGGCTGCGTGGGCGATGACCGACTCAACGTCCCCCGTTTCGACGCGTTGCTCGGCGTCCCCCAGACCGTGACTCGTCGCCGAGTAGCCCGACCTGATCGATCTTCTCGCTCCGGGGCTCCCAGAGTTCGACGACTTCGGCGACGACGTCGCCGGTTATTACGAAGTGAAGGAACGACTCGCAGAAGAGGTCCTCCAGCCGGTCCAAGCAGCGGCACGGGGTGACGACCGATACGATCGGTTCGGGATCGAACCGTCGCGAGGAATTCTCTTCTATGGACCCCCGGGAACGGGCAAAACCATGTTCGCCCGGACTCTTGCTGGTGAACTCGATATCCCGTTCGTTGAGCTAGGGCCTGCAGACGTAACCAGCAAGTGGATCAACGAAGGGCCTCAGCGGGTCCGCCAGCTCTTCGCGGAAGCCGAAGCAGTCGGCCCCTGCGTGATCTTCCTCGACGAGGCCGAACACCTATTTGGCGGTCGCGATGTCGGCGCTGGGGGAGCGCACGCCGAGGACAGGAAGATCACCAGCGAGCTGCTCGTCCATCTCACTGCCGACGATCGAACGGCGATCGTCGTCGGCGCAACGAATCGGCCCGAGGACATCGACCCTGCAATTCTTCGGCCTGGGCGACTCGCGACGCACGTCGAGATCGGACTTCCGGGAGAGTCATCACGCGATATTCCAGTCGAAATTGAGGGGGTTCCACACGAACTCATCGGGGACCAGCTGGCACAACTCGCGAGTAATACTGTCGGCCTCAGCGGTGCTGACATCGAGGAACTCGTCACAGAGGCCAAGCGCCGAGTAACGGATACTATTCCTGAAAGCAAGAACTATATCAGTAGCTCTGCAAAATTGCGTATGGCCGGGACAGAATCTCCCGATGACCCGCCATCCTTCGAGGAGCCGTTCAGTGGCGACGATGTCGAACAGCGCATCTACGGAACTATCCTCCAGACCCGTGAGCCGACGACAGTGAGGGCCATCGCGGATCAGGTCGACTGCGATCCGAAGACCGCTCGGAAGTATCTGGGCTGGTTCGCCAATCTAGGAATCGTCACCCGTCACGACGGTCATCCAACCACCTACGAACGAAATGATGCGTACTTCGAGTGGCGACGTATCAATCAGCTCGCTGCCGATCACTCCGTCGAGGAACTACAGGACCGCGTTCGTGAACTCTCGATGCGCATCTCCGAGTACGAGGAGACGTACGATGCCGCGTCACCGGCCGCAGTCGATGCCGTCGCCGTCACAGAGAGCAGCGACGAACGAACCATCGACGAGGTGTACGGCGACCTCGCTGACTGGGCAACCGCCCGCGAGGAGCGCGAGCGTCACGAACGTGCCCGCCAGCAACGCACGGGTGGCGAGCGAGAGCAAGCCTCCGGGTAGTCTGCTCGATGGTACCACCGACAGGTGATGGCGGGAGTCCCGCTCCCATCGACCGCCCCATCCTCGAGTTCATCCAGACACGGATTCAGGCCACGAGGCAAGTCTCTCAAGCGACCATCACGGATGCGAGCGGTCACCTCGAGCTCACCGTCGTCTTTACACCGGCCTACTATCCGGCGAGCGTCGACGACGCGCGGCTGTCAGTTCGCTGGTACACGAACGACGATTTCAAGCTCCACTATCGAGAGGAACACGCAGACCACGCTTGGGAGTGCCGGTGGGACCGGCACCCGAATCCCCACAATACGCGCGACCACTTCCACCCACCACCCACAGCCGCGACGCCCGGCGAGGACACCACGTGGCCGGTCGACCATCGTGACGTAGTGGCATTCGTGCTCAACGAGATCGAAGATCGGATCGCGACTCTCTGGAGTGAATAGCCACGATCCGGGCGACGGACACCAAGGTCGAGACACCCAAACCCGGCATGTCGTCCGACATCGAGAACTGACCGCCAGCCTTCTTGTCGCTCCGCGGCTATCGCCGAATCGCGATGGACCTCACGCCCTCCAGACGTGCCCTCCTCGCCAGCGTGGGTACCAGTGTCGCCACCACGTTCGCTGGCTGTAACGCCTCCGAAACGGACAGCGCAACGCCCGACGGCGGGACGCTCGTCACCGACTATACCGCTGCGATGACACGCTCGACTGGCGAGCGCCCACCCGTCGTCGCGCCACGCGAAGATACCGGTGACGCGGGGAATGCAGAGGAGACGTCGGCGACGCCCGAACCGCTCTCCATTCACACGATCGAGAGCGAAAGCGGTGCGTCGGGGTTCGAGTTCGCGGACGGCGCCACGAACGTCGCGGCCGTCCGCCGACTCATCTCGGAGACGGCGTACGCGAGCGAATCAGTGCTCGTCTACCAGACGCGGATCGGCGAGTGCTACCGGCTGAAGCTGAATTACGTCACCAGAGACCCCGACGGCGACCCGGACGTCGACTTCTGTCAAGTGATCCGAGACGCTCACACCGCCTGCGAGCGCCGTGCGCGTGACCACGTCGCCGCGTTCGTTCGCCTTCCGTTCCCCAGCAGCGAGTACGGCGGCTTCTCCCTCGGGAGTGGCGGTAGCTGCGATCCGATTCCCGAACGCTACCGCAACGGGAGTGAGTCGGCGTGAGTCGACACACCCGTCGCTCGCTGCTCGCCGCCACCGGTACTGCATTCATTGGCACGCTCGCGGGCTGTAGTGAGCTGAATCCCCTGTCGAGTGAGGAGACCGTCGAGTACGACGAGTCGGCGCTCGCGACACTCCCCAGTGATCTACCGCGAATGGCCGCCGCAATCCCCGTCCAGCCAACGTCAGCGCACCTCACCTCCGCCCGCGAGCGTGTCCATTCGCTCCTCGAAGACCCGGACACGGAGATCTCAGAGGTTCCGAACGGAGTCGTCCGCCATCGCCTCGCTCGCGAACGCGATTCGGCCCGCGCAGCCCTCGCCCAGAACGACGATGAATCCACGCGCATCGATGCACTCGCCGGTCTGACGTATCCGCGCTCGGAGGCGATGTTCGTCCACGCCGGTCTCGCCGCGTTCGACGGCGACCTCACCGCGGCGGATATCGCCGCACGTCGCGACCGCCATCATCACGACGCCGGGGCGTTCCTCGACGACTACCGATACGTTGGCCCGTCCGACGACCCAGTAGGCGCACTCACCGAACACGCTCGCATCGTGGGTTGGGGTCGCACCGGCATCCGACTCACCGAAGCAAACCGACGCCACGAGTACGAGAACACCGTTCTGCACGTTGCCGAACTCGCACAGAACATCGAGTGGGGTCGCGCGTACACCGCAGACGCCCGCCGTCTTCGGGAGCACTATGTGGCGACGCTCAACGACCAGCGCGACTACGGGAATCGGTTCTCGCGCGTCGCGGACACCCTCGTCTCGGACATCGATTCGCACGTGGACGCCCCCGACCGCGAGGCGCTGATGAGCGGAGTCGAGCGCAATATCGAGAACACCGTAGCCGCGAAACTGCTCGAAGAACTCGCGCGTAGTCGATGGAGCGGCGCGAAAATGGCTGTTGAGGACCACGACGACGGCCGAGACACACTCGCCATCGTCTCCGCGATGCGGGCACTCGCCGCGGATCGTGCCCTCGCTGACGCGATGGATATCATTTCGGACGGTGCATACAGTGTCCCCGAATCGATCGATCCGATCGAGGCGGAACGTACCGCCGCCGTTGAGGAGCTCCGCGCCCTTCTCGACACATCACCTGCGCTTCTTGCACGCCGTCTCGCCGTCTACGCTCGCAATCCGATTCGGAACGCCGATAGAGACATCCGCGAAGACACCGTCTCTTCGCCCGGACGCTACCTCTACGCGCAGTACGCCGTTGCGAACCGCTTCGCGGCCGCCGCGCCTGCCATCGTTCGACGAGTCGGGGACGTGCTCGTTGCTTGAAGAGCCCTAACACGGAGGCTGTCGTCTCCCGTTCTCAGTTACCACTAGATACCCTTGTACCCGACACTATCCGGTTACCGTGTGTAACGGTCTCATTGCTTCACTATCTTCAACAGACAGGCACCCCTTGGGACGACTATGGATTGCCCCGCGTGCGGCACCCCTGTCATCCACCGCACCCTCGTCGACAACGAACCGTTCCGGACCGCCACGAATGACCTCGAATTGCGTAACGTCGACGGCGTTCGGATCGCAACGGCAGCCAGTTGGTTTCTCGACGAACTGAACGCCCAGGAAAACTGCTGAGACTGGCGTGAGCGAGTCCTGTTCCAAGTGCTTTGATGTGCAAGCTCTGTGCAGTCGCCGAAACCGTTATGCACCTATGTGCAGAACTTGCACATAGAATGAGTGCGAGCGACGATCCGCGACGAGTGCACTTCCAGTCGCCGGAGTACCTCGTCGACCGGTTGGATGCGATCGCGGAGCTCTTCGACAAGGATCGGACGGATTTGCTTGTCGAGGCGATTCGCGAGTACATCGAAGATACCGCCGATAGTGAGACGTTCCAGGAACTCGTCGCGACCAAGTACTACGACGACCAGCTCGAGTTCGAGACGGTCAAGCAGTTGGTCGGCGCCGAGACTGCCCAGCGGCTCCGGCTTCTCAAAGCAGATCTCGAGGATGAGCCACTCGATATCGCTGCCCCCGACGACGTCGACGTCTACGATGGCGACGCGACGACAGTCGAGCCCGCAGCCGACGATGAGCGATGAGCGGCCGGCGACTGCGAACGGTCGTTGCCGACACCAGCGCACTCGTCGGTCTCGGCGTTCCCCGAGCCGACGCGGCCGTCGATACCGCCACCCCAGATCCGTTCCAGTATCTCCTCACCTCGTGTGAGGTGTTCGTACCTCCGGAAGTCGTTACAGAACTCCGCGACATCACGCAGTATCAGGACATCCACGGCGCAGCTGCGAACAACGTCCTCGCAGCCCGCAGCCACTACACGGTCGAGGATCCATACGAGCGCGACGAGACGCCAGACTCCCGGCCCACGTTCGGCCTCGACGACGGCGAAACCGATGGCATCGTCCTCGCGAATGCGCTCGCCGTGGACGGGTTTCTCACCGACGAGTTCGGCGGAACGAACTTCCCGCTGATTCACGCTGTGCTGCAGGGCCCGCGGATCGTCCCGACACCGCGGCTGATCGTCGACTACGCCCGGAACGGGTATCTGACCACGGAAGAAGCGAACACACTGATTACGACGATCAGCCCGCATCGTAGCTGGGAGAATAGTCCCTACGTCACGCAATTGCTCCAACGCCTCGACGCGTGACCATTCCACGAGAGGCCGTCGTCCACGAACTGTTCCGGCCGCTTCGGCGGCGACCGATTCGCGTTCGAGCCGTATGTCGAATTCACCGAGAGCGTACTCAGGCTGGGTCAAAACGTCGCGAGATCCTCGCCGAGGGAATCACTGTGTCCGGCAGCGAGGGCCTCGACTCGCTCCGAAAGAAGGTCGTCGCCGAGGGGTAGTACGCGAATCGAGCAACGCATCGAATAGAGTGAGCAGTCTCTGTAGTTTACTCTAGGGTGAACTACTTTGCTACTCTCAGTCGAATACATAGATATGGGCGCAGTTTGGGCGATGATGACGACACGACACCACGCGAACTCGTCCACTTCATTACACAGCAGACCCGGTTTTCACTTCTCAACGATATTCTCGCCCATCCCCAACAACTCCCATCGATGTACGAACTCGAAGAACTCAACCCTAGTGTGAGCGATGCCACCGTCTACAAGCACATCCAGAAGCTCATCAACGCCGGCATCGTCAAGGAAGTCGCCCTAGACGATGACCAGCGCCGACAGGACTATCCCTGGAAGTTCTACGGTCTGACCGACGAGGGTCGGAAATTCCTGAAGACGCACAACCTGCTCGCCGCCGAGGAGACGCTCCAGCAGATCTACGACACCATCTCCGACAAACCCGAGAAGATGGTCAAGTACGAGAATGCGCCCCGTCCGGATTAGAAGAGATTGTCAGAGAATAGGGAGCGATAGTCTGTCATTAGTCCCGGAGATCACCACGGACTGACCGACTTCACGGACGGAGTCGCTCCGCTCCAGATCGAGTTTTTCGGCGAGATAATCGACGGTCTCCTTCAGATCCATATGTCGTCGACTCACCCATGGAGTATACTCGTGGTGTAGCGTTACCGGTCAGTTGATTCAGCTCGCTGGTACGTATTGAGCCGACCGCTACGATCGACGGTGAGCTGTCCTTCCTCTTCGAGTTTCCGGAGCTTGTTGTAGATCTGGTGATCGGGGAAATCCAGCTCTTCTCGGAGATCTTCGATGGTTTTCGGGGCATCAAGTGAGACGAGCAACGCGTTCTCAAGACAGTACGAGACGAGCCGGTCCGTGATTGGGGAGACAATATTGTGTCGCTCGTCGAGGACATCGAGCGTATCGAGCACAGCAAACGAGAATAATTGGCCAGTACGATCTTCCTGGGTCTTGATCTCCTGGAAGATGCTCTCCCAGTCGAGGTCGGCTTGTCTGGCGATCAGTGCGGCATCTTCGAGATCTCCTTCGCGTTCCGTAATCGATTTGAACACGAAGATGTCGGTCAGCGAGAGCAGATGTACGTGAAGATTGCCGTACTCGAATGATTGGTCGCACCGCTCGATCATCGCCGGCGTCAACTGGAGCTGGCCGGCGACCGCCTCCACGAAAATATCCCAGCGTGGAAACCCTTCCTTCTCCACCACAATACTGGGATCAAGCTGGTTGTATGCCGCTTCCAAGTCACTACGCTCCTCGTATCCCAGGTCCTGGAGCGATTCGGCGATTGCAAAGAACGTCTGTCCGTCCTCAACGACGATGTCGACGTCCTTCGTCGAATCTTTCAACCCACGCAGAATGAGGTTGCCGCCTCCGAGAAGATACACGTCGACAGGCGTCTCCAGGTGGTCGCCAAGCTCTTCGAGCCCCCGTCGAAGGCTATCTTCCGGATGTTGGCCGCGCGGATAGACCCCATAGTCGTTCGCGAGATCGATGAATTCCTCCCACGGGAGAAAGAGCTCATCGTGGTGGACCTCCCGCTGGTCGATGTATGCAAAGAGATCTGCCCATTTCTCGACGCACTCCCACCTGTTTGCGAGCCGCCACAGGTCGCTGGCGTCGAGGGTCGCGCGGTGCGTCAGATAGAACACGCCAGCCATCGCCATCTGTTTCTTGTTCTCAGCGACGGTCACCGCATGGATCAGAACCTCTTCGAGTCCCAGCGACCGATCACCTTGATAGACGTAGGTCTTCGCTGGGTGATAATCAACACCGTAGCGAGTGAACGCCGAGAACGCAGTCGGCGTCCCATCGACAGTGTCCTTGCTCGTCGCGACCAGTCGGTCGCCGTTCGCGCGGTATTCGGTTTCGAACGGTGTCGTTCGGGTTCTAGCTTCGAGGAACGACCGAAGCGTGTCATCGGTGATAGCATACCCGTCGTCCGTGTGTGCGATCGCACCGGTCTCCTGGATCTCGTTCAAATGCTTGTAGAGCGTGGACTTGGCGAAGCCCTTCGTTTGTAACTCCGAAATCGTCTTCGGACCGCCGAGCAGCGCACCCAAAATGTCCTCTTTCGTCCCTATCAGCACGTTCTCGAGTGCGTAGCGGTCGAGGAGCTCGGCAAGCAGTGATGCTTCGTATGTGGTGGCCAATTGGACGCCGTCAGTTCGGTCTACAAGATGGGCGTTTTCGAGGTCGCCAACGACCTCTGACGTCCAGCTCTGACTTTTATCGATTGCATCGGCTAATTCGCCAACCGAGTAGGACTGATCCCGCAAACAGTCGATAACTCGTAGCTCCGCTCCCCTCATAAATTCCAATTCCACCGATATAGTTATAAGTATATCGGTGAAAGTGGAATACAAACTCTGAACGCTTCAGTGTGGGTCGTCAAATGGTGAGGCGTTTGTACAAACGTATTTCGGAGAGACAATTCAATCTGCGAGTCGAACTACTCGAGAGACGACATGAACAGGCGCCGATACTCATCAAGCCACTCGATCTCGTGGTACGTCACGTCGTTCTGAATGTCGTATTCAACTGAAGCGGTAGCGCGGATTCCCCTTCCTCAAGGAACGACCGAAGGGAGCGAGCAGGGAGGGGAGAAGCGGGTTCGTATCTGTCACAAACACCTGTTTGTAAGTAGCCACAGTACTACATTGAAACTGTGGCAGACGACTACGTGCGTCGGACGGCAATCACCCGACTCTCGGTAGATGGAGAGCAGCGCGACCTCCTCGAAGAAACCATCTCCGAGTGGAAGCGTGGGTGCCAGATCGCCACCGACATAGCGTGGGGCAAGTGCAACGCCAAGAGCGATGTACAACCCCTCGCCTACGACGACGTGCGTGAGCAAACTGACCTCGGGAGTCAGCACGCGATTCTCGCCACCCACCAAGCCGCACAAGCCATCACCGGCTGTATCGAACGCCGCTCGAAAGGCAAGAAGGTCAGCAAACCGACGTTCACCGCACCCACGGTGAAGTACGACACCCGGACGATGACGCTTTTTGACGACGGTACGGTGTCGCTTTCCACCACAGCGAGCCGCGTCCGGTGTGACCTTGCTCTGCCCGACGACGATGACGGCTACCAACGGCAGTATCTTGACTCCGACGAGTGGAGTCCCACAGAAAGCACGCTCACCGCCCGTGATGGGGACTACTTTTTGCACATCGGTTTCCGCCGACACAAGACCGATGCCGAACGGAACACCGCCGAGGACGGAACGGTCCTCGGGATTGACCTCGGTATCGAAAACCTCGCTGTCACCAGCACTGCCTACTTCTTTAGCGGGCGGGAGTTGGCCCACGACCTCCACGAGTTCGAGAAGGTACGCGCCGGACTCCAGCAGACCGGGACCCGAAGCGCCCACCGAACGCTGGAACAGTCGAGTGGGCGCGAACTTCGGTACATCCGCGACGTACTCCACCGGGCGTCGAACGCCATCGTAGACGAAGCACTCCGATACGAGTGCGATGTGATCGCGTTCGAGGATCTGACCCACATCCGCGACCGCACGGGTGGGTCGTGGGGCCACAAGTGGGCGTTCCGAACACTGTACGAGCAGGTGGAGTACAAAGCCGAAGCGGAAGGGATTTCGGTGAAGCAGGTGGGCTCGGCGTACACGTCCACGCGGTGCGCAGAGTGTGGCTTCACAGCCGACGAGAATCGCCCGACTCGAAACGATTTCTGCTGTCAGAAGTGCGAGTCGGAAGCGAATGCAGACTACAACGCGGCGAAAAACATCGGGATGCGCTATGTCCGTCGAGGCCAACAGTCGTCTCGGCGGACGGGCAACAGTCAGCTTGCCCTGAAGTCTGGAACGGTGACGCCGAGTGGCGGATTTACCGCCCACCCGGACGGGTTCGAGGCCGAGGACACGGACAAGCCCCACCCTCCACGAGCGAAGTCGTCAGACTGAGCGAAGTAGGGTGGGGTAGTTGACTCAGACGGATTGAATAGCCGTTCAGAACGGTGCGTTGCTTAACCACCTCTGCTTGGTAGGAGCGTCGTCGAAAGTATAGTAAGGAAGACGACCACCAGAGTACAGAAGGAATCCACCCTTCGAGACCGGGCAGCAGCGGTATCCCGTCGCGCCCGAGTGTTGTTGCTGCGGTACGGCGATAGTTTCGTAGGGTCTCTCAGAGGAACATGTTCCGATCCGGAGCGAAAGCGACATCGACGTATCGGTTTTATCCGCTCACGCCGGAACTCTATCCACACACATGGACGTAACCGAGGACACGGTTCGGGGCGTCTGCACGGACGCGGTCTTCGAACGCGGTGAACGCTACCTCGCGGAGGGCCGTATCCGCGAGATTCACCGCGTCGACACCACCGTCACCGCAGTCGTGAGCGGCAGTCGTCAGTACGATGTCCGTGTCGACCTCGCCGCCGACGAGTTTGCCCCGCGGTGCGACTGTCCGTACGACGGGCCGGGAACGTGCAAGCACGTCGTCGCCGTGTTGCTTCGATGTGTGGACGACCGTCCCCCGGACGAAGGCGCTCGACTCGACGCCGCACTCAACGGTACCGATGTCGACGAACTCCGCGCGTTCCTGCGTGAAGAGCTCGTGACCGATGCGGATCTCCGCGACCGATTTCTCGCCAGAGTCGGTGCATCGACAAGGCGGTCGGTCGACGAACTTCGCACCTCGATCGACCGGCGGTTCGAGGAGCGGAACCCAGAATACGACGTCGTCTTCGAGCCTATCGACTTCACGCAGTGGTTCAACCTCGCGAACGAGTACCGCGAGCAGGGGCAGTACGCGTCAGCGGCGACCGTCTACCGGGCACTCGTCGAGTCGCTCGACGACAACATGGAGCGCGTCGACGGTGCGTACGATCACTTCTCGAGTGCCTTCAGTCGGGCACTCGACGGGTACGTCGACTGTGTCGTCGCCACGGAACGCGACGCTGATGCGGTCACTAACGCTGTCAAATTCCTCGACGAGCGGGCGACATCGGGAACGCCGTTCCTCGCGGAACACTTCGAGCGTGCAGCGGTCGAACTCCGGGGAAAGGCGGGCGAGCAGTCATGCGAGTAACTCTGTCGACTACTTTTGGAACGCTCAATGACGTCCGCAAGTTCGAGGGGTCGTATATCGTCACGCTCTGTGGCACATCGCGCTGACTCTCGGTGGAGCCGGTTCACGAGAACAACGTGTGTGCGACACGTCGTGACCGATCCGTGACGAGCGATTGTCGTTGACTCTACTACTTGATGGAAAGAGTGGATCATAGTACCGGCGCGGAGCAACATGAGAACACGCCGACTCAGACCAGACCGCCCAGCACGAGGAGAGCGAGGATGACCAGCACCATCGTGATCAAGCCGCCTCCAGCGAGGAGCTTGTTCTCCATCGCCTTCTCGTGAATCGGCATCGCGGCGTACTCCTCGCGGAACGCCTCGAGATTCTCCTCATCGTAGAAGTACTTCGTCTTCAGCGCGAACCGCTCCGTGACCGCACAGCCCGTACAGACCGGCTCCCCTTCCAGCCGTTCGGTCTTGATGTGGCTACCACAGGCAACCGCCCCGCAGTTCGGACAGTAGGTGTACGTCTCGTCGACACCGCTCGTCTCGCAGTGGACGCAGCGATGAATTCCATCCTCGGTCGTCACTCGCGATGGTCCCGCCGCGTAGTATTCGGAGAGGTAGGTGTACTCCTGTATCTCGGTTGTATGGCGAACCTCAGGTAGATACACCGGCTCAATCGAGTGCACTGAGATGTCCGAGAGATTCGGCTCACACGTTTTGTTGTACGTGACGTTGTTGTCGCCAGTGTAGGTTACCGTCGTCGTGTGGTAGTCCCGAAGGCGGTCGACAGCCCACTCCTTGTACTCCGTTTGGGTTTGGCCGAACCGACGCTCCGAAATCTCGTCGAACACGTCTTCGAATCGATCGGCATCGAGGTCAACCGTCGCGTGGAAGTTCTCGGTCACCAGTGTCGCGATGTCGTCGTCGGCCACCCGTGGATGTCCGCGTTCAGCGTGGACGACGAACTGTGTGCGGTCGTTGATCCGGTGGATGACGCCCACCGACGTCTCGAAGACAGCGTTCGTGTCGGCGGTGATCGCGACCACCGGCCGAAAGGTCACCTGCGAGTGCGGCGCCGGAAGATCGGCGGGCTCGATGTTTTCGATGTCGCGGAACGCCTCCTGAACGGGCGCGTCGACGTCTACTGCTGGATCGTACGGACGGAGTGTTTCGTTACAGAGGATCTCGATCCGACCGTTGTAGAGGTCAAGACCGATTTCGTCCGCTATTTCCCGGAGATCTTCGCCATCGATCAGTTCGATGGGATAGGGATCGTCGTTCTGCTGGAGGCGTGCAGCGTACTCCTCGGCAGGCCCCGTGAACCGGCCGGTTGTGACGACCATCCCGCGTTTGGGACCGTCGAAATCGAATGTGGCGATGGCCGAGTGGAGCTTCTGGACGACCGGGCGCCCGACGGTTCCCGTGTGCTTGCACTCGACGACAACCGTTCGACGGGTGCCGTCGACGACCTCCTCCATCAGTATGTCTCGACCCTCGTCAGCCGTTCGTTCAGCCTGGCGGACATTCTCGTAGCCGAGGTTGCGGAACACGTCTTCCATCAAATCCTCAAACTCGAATCCAGAGAGGTCGTCCAAGACAGCCATCCGAGATGGGTGAAGAGTAAGTGGCGACTAACAAATACGTTACCGAATGTATGACCCAAGAGACATCATCAATCCTGGTGACATCAGGATCAATATCTCAGCAGAGGCGGTCATTTGGGTTGATGGACAACCAAGCGACATGATCCTCACTGTGAACGGTAGCTTCGCTCCTCAGTAACAGAGAGGAGTTACCCCACGCGAGATAGAATCCAATTCGTGGGGTAACTTCAGATATCATCAACGCTATATCGCTGAATCACTCATCGCGCAGGACGCGGGGCTGACTCGTAGCGCTCGATCTCAGCGGTCTTCTCGACCCGGTCGTAGATCGCTCGGAGCGTCTCCTCGGCACGCAGGAGCCTGTGCTCCTCGAGGAATCGACGCCCCTCCTCGCTGATCCCGTAGAACGTGTACGGCAGATCGTTCTGCCGGCGCTCCTCGGAGAGTTCGACTTTCTCGACGATACCCGCGTCGACGAGGTGTTGCAGATGCTGGCGGATCGTCGTTTGACTCCGACTCGGATTGGCGTAGTCCAACTCCTTCAGCGTCGGTAGCCCCGACGGATGCCCGAGGATGTCCTGGACGAGCGAAAATCGCGTCTCCTGGGTGACAACCTTGAGTCGCTCGCGAACGGTATCGAGATCTCCTGCCCACGAATCCGTGTCGCCCATGATAGACGAACTATCCAATTCGGTGGTAAGCGTTTCGCCGAAAGACGAATCACTTGAACTGACTGAGTATCGCTGTATCGAATCTCGATGCCGCAGAAGTTGCAATCGGTACAGACAAGAGTAAAATCACGATTAACAAAATCGTGATTTAGATAATCGTCAGTACCAGGGGATCGGCTACTGGTGGCATCGCAATCACGAACTCGACGTCGTCGGACTCGGAAGCGACGGGACGCTCGTCGCCGGCGAGTGCAAGTACACGAACAAGAGATAACTGAAAGCGATCTCGCCGATCTCGAGCGGACGGCAAGAGAGATCCAGTGGTCGCCGGATGGCGGTGAAGAGCTGACGTATCACTACTGCTGTTTCTGTCGCTCGGGGTTCTCCGACGGGCTCCGCAGTACCGCTACTGAACGAGACGACCTCTCGTTGTTCACGCCAAGCGATATCCTCGGTTAGCTCAACGAGTGTTATTGCCGATTCGGGAGTTCACCCACGTTTGCCGAAGACCGAAAATCGAGGAATCAGCCGGAACACGGAGTAACGGCGTAGTTTACACATCGATAACGGGGAGTGTACGTCGTCGAATCTTGGAGTTACCCCACAAATTGATGTGACACGCCGTTCGTGGGGTAACTATGACCGAAGACGTCCCGGAGAAACCGCCCGCACCTGAGTTGCCGAAGTATCTTCGCGAACCACTCGAGAACCAATCCCCGGAACGGTTGGAAGCAGTCGCGGCGTACGCGGCTGATTTGGCGGAATGGAAACATCGACAGCGGGAGGAAGAACTCGAACGTCGACGAGCCGAGGACGAGGTCGATGAGGAAGAACTCGAGGAGCTGGACGAGCGCGAGATCTCGACGGATCCAGAGGACTACGAAGACGTCCCGACGAGTGGTGCGTACATCACGGTGAAGACGACGAAGGAAACCACCGATAAATCGTACCGGTACTTCTACTGGCAATGGCGAGAGGGCGATTCTTGGAAAAACGAGTACATCGCTCCGGTGAATCCAAAATGAACGAGTGAGAATCCATGGTCGGTGAGTCCTTTGTCGGGGGAGTCGAGAGAGGCCACACACACCCCTCGTCCAGAGTGAAAACAGAGTGAGAGGGAGGAGGTACGTGCACACGAAACAGAGGTCCACGAGATGGCAGAGAGAAGAAAAGCACGGATAGAGCC